>JBMTVT010000045.1:0-18613 GCA_049451635.1 Tamlana sp.
TTTTAAGCTATCAAAGGCGTCAACCAAAGCTCAGCGATTTAGAGCTCATCAGTTTAAGCCTAACTGCTTAATTTATGGGTATAGATAGTGAGAATGATCTATTTAGAAGACTTCCGCAAAAGATATTGACAAAAATAGAACGAAGCGTATATAATAGAAGACGACCAAATTAGCTGATAACCTCAATAATATTCGGTTAAAGTTAGCTTCTCATTTTAATGGGTTTGAAGATTATTTTTTTTAGATAGCATGCCCTTAGAGGTTTGTAAATTATCGCGAAGCTCTCGTTTTAAAATTTGTAAAGAAAATGATTATGCATTTCCAGATAAAGGCTATTGTGCAGCACAGAGTTCTAATTATTACGGTTATAAACTACACGCTGTTTGTTCTGTAAATGGTGTTTTTCAAAGTGTTGATTTGAGTCCTGCTTCTGTAAACGACATCAATTACCTTAAGGATATTAAGATGCAAATAAGCGATTGCACTTTAATTGGGGATAGAGGAAACAAAAAAGCTTCCCAAAAAAAGAGAAGCTTTTGAATATGCATTTAAGATACAAATACCTATTGGTTACCTTTCTTATAGTCCTCTAAAAACTTGGCTAGGCCAATATCGGTTAAAGGATGCTTAAGCAAACCTGTGATAGACGAAAGTGGTCCCGTCATCACATCGCTACCAATTTTTGCACAATCAATAACATGCATGGTATGGCGTATTGAAGCCGCCAAAATCTGGGTTTCAAACCCATAATTATCATAAATCTGTCTTATTTCAGCGATAAGGTTAAGCCCATCGGTTGAGATATCATCCAATCTACCTAAAAACGGTGACACATAAGTGGCACCTGCCTTTGCTGCCAATAATGCTTGGCCCGCTGAAAACACTAATGTCACGTTCGTTCTAATGCCCTTATCTGAAAAATATTTACAAGCTTTAATTCCATCTGCAATTAGTGGTAACTTTACAACTATTTGAGGATGTAATGCTGCTAAAGCTGTACCTTCCTTTACCATTCCTTCAAAATCTGTTGAAATTACTTCGGCACTCACATCACCTTCAACAATATCACATATTTTTTTGTAGTGTGCCAATATATTTTCAGCACCCGTGATGCCTTCTTTTGCCATCAATGATGGGTTGGTTGTTACGCCATCTAATACTCCTAAAGCTTGCGCTTCTGCTATATCGTTTAAGTTTGCTGTATCAATAAAAAATTTCATATTCTTAGTTTTATACTGTTTGTAAATAATCCAATACTTCTTTACTTACTTTTTCTCCTGTAAATCCAAATTTATCGTCCAATACATTTGCTGGTGCTGAGTATCCGAAATGATCCAATCCGAATATTCTGCCGTTATCTCCAACCAATCCTTCTAAATTAACAGGTAATCCTGCAGTTAAACCAAACAATGGTTTGTTTTTAGGGATCACACTATTTTGATAATCTTTAGATTGAAGCCTAAAAACGCCTTCTGAAATCACCGAAACAATATTCACTTTAAGTCCGTTTTCTTTTTCAAGAAATTCAGCAGCTGCCACTAAAGTTGACACCTCTGATCCGTTTGCAATTAAAACCAAATCTGGATTTTCAACTTCTTTTACTAAATAACCACCTTTTTCAGCTGCTAAAGCCTCTTTATATCTTGAATTTCCTTTGGCTGGAACATCTTTAATACCTTGTCTTGAAAGAATTAACCCTGAAGGTGTTGAAGTGTTTTCAAGAGCCATTTTCCAAGCAACACTAGTTTCAGCAGAATCTGCAGGACGTAAAGCCAAGAAACTTGGTTTACCACTATGGTTTTTTAATTTTTCCAATAAACGTATTTGGGCTTCTTGCTCTACGGGTTGATGCGTTGGACCATCTTCTCCCACTCTAAAAGCATCATGCGTCCATACATACTTAACTGGTAATTCTTGAATACCACTTAAACGAATGGCAGGCTTCATATAATCTGAAAACACAAAGAATGTAGCCACAACTGGAATACAACCGCCATGTAATGCAATACCATTTGCTATACAAGCCATGGTTAATTCTGCAACACCTGCTTGTAAGAATGAGCCACTGAAATCCCCTTTTTGAAGGGCATGGGTCTGCTTTAAAAAGCCATCTGTTTTATCACTATTGGACAGGTCTGCTGAGGACACGATCATGTTTTCAACGTTTTGTGCCAAATACGCCAACACGTTCGAAGATGCTGCCCTAGAGGCCAACCCCGGTTTGTGCTCTATCGATTCAAAATCCAACTCTGGCAATTGGCCAGACAGGAAGAAATCCAACTTGTCTGCAAGTGTTCTATTGGCTTGACCCCAAGCTTTTATCTCAGCTTTCTTTTTGGCCGCCATTTCTGTTTTTGCCTTTAAGATCTCTTTATAGTAAGCTTCAACATCCTCAAAAATGTCAAAAGGTTTTTGAACATTGGCCCCTAAGTTTATTAAGGTTTTTTCGTAATCCGCACCGGTATGCCCTATGGGCTGGCCGTGCAGCTCGCAGTACCCCTCGTACATGCTCCCATCTGCAGTAACACAACCTTTGCCCATAATGGTCTTGCCAATGATTAAAGTCGGTCTTTCAGTTTCGCTATTGGCATCGGCCAACGCCTTTCTTATTTCATCATGGTCGTGCCCATCAATGGTAATGACCTTCCAACCCCAAGCTTTGTATTTCGTTTCAGTATCCTCTGAAGTAACCTCATCGGTCGATGTGGACAATTGGATGTCATTAGAATCGAAAAACATGATAAAATTGCTCAGCCCCAAATGCCCAGCTATCCTGCCCGCACCTTGTGATATTTCTTCTTGGATACCACCATCTGATATAAATCCATAAATCTTATGGTTCATCCAATCGCCAAAACGTGCCTGTAAAAACTTTGCGGCTATGGCAGCACCAATCCCCATCGTGTGCCCCTGGCCCAATGGACCTGAGGTGTTTTCTATGCCCCTCTTGACATCTACTTCTGGGTGTCCTGGTGTTATAGAACCCCATTGCCTAAAGTTAGCGATATCGTCCTTTTCATAATTCCCCAATAAATAGTACTGTGCGTACATTAAAGTAGATAGGTGACCGGCATCCATGAAGAAACGGTCCCTGAATGGCCATTCCATGTCCTTTGGATCAAAATTGAAAAACTCAGAATATAGGATGTGCATAAAGTCTGCGCCACCCATGGGTCCCCCCGGATGTCCTGAATTTGCCCTTTCTACCATAGCTACGGCCAAAGCCCTAATGTTGTCAGCTGATCGCTGATCTACTTTTTTGTTCATTGTTTGATTATTTAACAGTATATAACTTAAGAGTTGATTAATATTTTGAATTGTTTCGCAAAACTAAAACATTTTATAATAAAACTTCTATTTTAAGTTCATGATATATACACATAAAAATTTGAAATGTTAATATCTTAAAAACGCCTTGAAGATATTACCTTAATTTTTAGCATTTATAAAACTTTCTACCTTGTAAATCATTCATTTTATAAATAAAAAAACCTCTAACAGTTAATATGTTAGAGGTTTTACCTTTTTTAGTTGTGCGGGCGGGGAGACTCGAACTCCCACACCTTGCGGCACTAGATCCTAAGTCTAGCGTGTCTACCAATTCCACCACGCCCGCTAAAGGACTGCAAATATAAACAAGATTTTTAAATTGCAAACTTATACCATCAAAAAACATTCTTTTTTATACTTTTGAAAATGCACTTAAAATAACTCCAATGAATAACATTCAATCTTTCATATCTGATCATAAAAATAGATTTCTGAATGAGTTAATCGAACTACTAAAAATTCCTTCCATTAGTGCTGACCCAGCCTATAAAAATGATGTTTTAAAAACAGCTGATGCCGTTAAAATAAGTCTCGAAAAAGCAGGTTGCGACTTAGTAGAAATCTGCGAAACAGAAGGCTACCCCATAGTATATGGAGAAAAAATAATTGACTCCAACTTACCAACCGTTTTAGTTTATGGACATTATGATGTGCAACCACCAGACCCTCTAGAATTGTGGACTTCACCACCTTTTGAACCTGTTATTAGAACAACTGATTTACATTCAGAAGGCGCAATTTATGCTCGTGGCGCCTGTGATGATAAAGGTCAAATGTATATGCACATTAAGGCTTTAGAGTTTATGACATCTACAAATCAATTACCTTGTAATGTGAAATTTATGATTGAAGGAGAAGAAGAAATAGGTAGCGCAAACCTAGCAACCTTTGTGAAAAATAATCAAGACAAATTAAAAAATGATGTTATCCTCATTTCTGATACGGGTATGATTGCCAACGACGTCCCCTCAATAACAACAGGTTTGCGAGGATTGAGTTATGTTGAAGTGGAGGTTACAGGCCCCAATAGAGATTTACATTCAGGTTTATATGGCGGTGCTGTGGCAAATCCTATCAATGTTTTAACTAAAATGATAGCTTCACTACATGATGAAAACAATCATATTACCATTCCAGGATTTTATGATAAGGTTGAAGAACTTTCAATGGAAGAACGTACTGAAATGGCAAAAGCACCATTTAATTTAGAGGCTTACAAAAATGCTTTGGACATTGATGCTGTTTACGGAGAAGCAGGCTATACAACCAATGAGCGCAACTCCATTCGCCCAACTTTAGATGTTAATGGCATTTGGGGCGGGTATACTGGCGAAGGTGCAAAAACCGTCATTGCCAGTAAAGCATATGCTAAAATTTCCATGCGTTTAGTACCTCATCAAGATTGGGTTGAAATCACCGAGTTATTCAAAACCCATTTTGAAAGTATAGCTCCAAAAGGCGTAAAAGTGAAAGTAAAACCGCATCATGGTGGGCAGGCTTACGTAACGCCAATTGATAATACTGAGTATAAATCAGCAAGTAAAGCTTACGAAGAAACTTTTGGGAAAACGCCCATTCCACAACGTAGTGGTGGTAGTATTCCTATTGTGTCACTTTTTGAGCAGGAATTAAAAAGTAAAACCATTTTAATGGGCTTTGGTTTAGATAGCGATGCCATACATTCACCCAACGAACATTTTGGTATATGGAATTACCTAAAAGGTATCGAAACTATTCCTTATTTTTATAAGTATTTTACCGAACTTTCTAAATAAATTATTGGTGTTTCCCACTGTTAAAAGTTGGGATCACGCTTTTCGTTTCAATCTTTTGCAAAAGCAAAAGGATTTTTACTGCAACCGCTAACACAGCCAGTAAATAATCAAGAAAAGCTCATAATAGGTATTTGGCAGGCAATGGATAATACCAAAAAACACTGTAAATATCTAATAAAAAGATCCTTATAGGAATTTGAACTGATGAAAAACAACTACAAAAATCACTTATTTCAACTTACGCTAGCCACGTTGTTTATAAGCACATCAGGACCTTTGGGTAAATTTATAGACTTACCAACACCTGTAATTATTTGGTGGCGTTGTGTGTTGGGTGCTTTGTTACTGTTTATTTTTATTAGATTTAAGAAAATCGAATTAAAATTAAAATCTACAAGAGACTTTAAAACAATATCAGCCAGTGCTATTTTGTTGGGAACCCATTGGATAACCTATTTCTATGCTTTAAAACTCTCCAATGTTGCTTTGGGTATGTTATCATTATTTACATTTCCAGTAATTACGGCATTATTGGAGCCTCTTTTTATAAAATCAAAACTTAACATCACCCATATTATTCTAGGCATACTGGTGTTAACTGGTATTTACATTCTTTCACCAGACTTTAATTTCGAGAATACTTATGTAAAAGGCATTCTGTTAGGTGTATTTTCTGCTTTTTGTTACTCAGTGCGCAACCTCATGTTAAAACAACATGTTAAACGATACAATGGCACATTAATTATGCTCTATCAAATCACCATTTTAAGCATTGTGTTATTGCCATTTGTATTTACTATGGGTACAAAAAATATAACGTCTCAATATCCTTATGTTATTATGCTGGCTTTATTAACTACGGCTATTGGCCATTCTTTGTTTATTTGCTCTTTAAAACATTTTTCAGTTAGTACTGCAAGTATCATTAACAGTGTTCAACCAATTTTCGGGATTATCATTGCTTATTTCTTTTTAAACGAAACACCAAACACAAACACTTTTATTGGAGGAACATTGATTATTATCACTGTAATTATTGAGAGTTTTCGATCTCAAAAATCATCTTCTTAAAATATTTTTACTCTACACTTGTAGAATATAAATATTTATTCCACATTTATAGAGAATGCTCTAATAATGTAGAGAAATGCAATTATCAAAAACCGAAGAAGAATTAATGAATTACCTATGGAACCTAGAAAAAGCCTTCATGAAAGACTTGCTTGATGCTTATCCAGAACCTAAACCGGCCAACACTACGGTTGCAACCCTTTTAAAGCGCATGGCAGACAAGGGCTTTATTGATTACAAACTTTATGGAAAATCCAGGAAATACTACCCATTGGTTAAAAAGAAAGATTATTTCTCAAAATATATAAATGGTCTTATTAAAAATTTTTTTAATGATAGTGCGTCACAATTTGCATCATTTTTTACCAAAGAAACCAACCTTACAAAAAAAGAGTTGGAAGATTTAAAAGCTTTAATTGATAACCAAATTAAAAATAAATAGCCATGCTTTTTTTCTATTAAAATCTAGTGCATGTTTAGCCATATTTATGGTATTTTATAGATTGTGCCTTGAGGGAACTAGTGCCCATATATTCAAACGCTTTTACCTATTGGCTATCATATTAATTTCAATTAGCATTCCTTTTATAACGTTTACAGAATATGTTGAAGCTCAACCCATAAATTCAAATATAATTTCTGGTTTTGAGACTACTTTAAATGCTGAAATCTATGAGAAATCATTTCAAGATCATTTACCAAACGTACTTTGGAGTATTTATGCCTTAGGCGTTATTATATTCGCTTTTAGGTTTTTCAAAAATCTGTATCAAATATTATATAAAATAAAAGTTAATCCTAAGTTTAAAAGCACAAGCTTTATCAATGTTTTATTACATGATTTGATTCACCCACACACCTTTTTAACTATATCTTTTTGAACAAAAACAAATACGAAAAAAACCTAATACCAAAAGAAGTCTTATTGCACGAGCAAACAAATGCGAAACAAAAACATGCCTTAGATATTCTATTTATTGAAGTGCTTCAAATACTATTTTGATTTAATCCGTTATTACATTTATTAAAAAAAGAAATTAAATCAAACCATGAGTTTTTAGCGGATAATCCTGTTTTAAACCAAGGCTATAACACAAAACACTATCAGCAATTATTATTGGCATTCTCATCAAGCACTACTGAAAATTCCTTGGCAAACGCGTATTAATACTCTGGGTAAGTTACCTTGGCTTCCTTATTTTTTTATTTTCTTATTGTTTTTAGCCATAGAAACATTACCTATTTTCGCTAAACTCCTATCAACAAAAGGTGCATACGACCTTAAGCTAGAAGACCTAGAAACAGTCCTAAAAACAAATGTGCTTCAAAACAAATACCAACGTGAAGCCATGTTAAAAACAGACTACACCATCAATGACCGCATATATAGCGATATAGAGTTCGAGGACGAACTATACAACTACAAGCGCAAAGCTAGGGAGATCTTGCAATTACAAGGAGATGCCTTTTACAAATAACAAAAAATATATTATAATTATGCTGCGGTTTCTGTTTTAAAATGATCGTAAAGATCTTTGCAACCATAACCAATAATAGACAATCTTTTATTTTTAGTTAAAGCTTCGTAGTGAAGTTTAGCAATGGCATCAACACCATATTTATCCATGCCTTCAATATCTTGAATACTAATAGTTAGGTTACTAAATCTAACAAAAATATTTTCAAACTCATTTTGGAATACAGAAATGCTCTTTTTATTAAGAATACCTTTTACTTTAAAGAAGTTGTTGCATCTAGTAATTTTTAAATCCATAATTAAGCAATTTAAAATGATTAAACAATAAATCTAAGGGAGAGTAATCAATTGATTACTAATTAAATATATAAAAACAAAAACAATAACTAGTCATTTTTTCGACCAATAGATTTTATATTTGGATGAAAAAAATTTAGATGTCAATTTTACCGATGAGTAACCTTTTAATACAAGCTTTTACTATTTTTACCTTAATGTACCTGTTGGCTTCAATTAAAAACAAGAACAAGCTCATGAAAAAACTAATTGTAATACTTTGTTTGTTATCTATATATAGTGGCTATTCTCAAAGTGAAGAAGAAGCCGATAAGAAAGCTATTCAGAAAGTATTAAAAAAACAAAGATTAGCGTGGTCTAACAATAACTTAGAAGCATTTATGGAAGGATATTGGAAAAGCGACTCGCTAAAGTTTTATGGCAGTAATGGTATTACCCATGGTTGGGAAAACACACTTGAGCGATATAAAGCTGCCTACCCAACAAAAGACCACACAGGAACGTTAAGCTTTAGAATTGATGCCATCACAAAAATTAATGATGGCGCCTATTACGTTTTGGGCGAGTTTCATTTAAAACGCAAAGTAGGTAATGCCGATGGTATTTTTATGTTGGTTTTTAAGAAAATTGATGGTGAGTGGAAAATTATAGCAGATACTTCTGCTTAAATTTGGTTTTTTCAGCTTTTTAATGAAAACATCTTGTTTTTTAATATTAACTAGCTTATGAACTATTACAGTTGAAACTGGATACTTTTCTAATAAATGCCCTGGCCAAATTGGACGTTTTTCAAAACCACCACCACAATTGGGATAAATATGCTGTAAAATTGCTTCAATACAATCTTTACAAAAGGTACATTCAAAAGTACAAATCATGGCCTCTTCAGAATTATAGGCAAGTGGTTTGTTGCAATTTTCATAAGTTGGTCTAATTTTCAGCATTTTTATAAGATTAAATCACTAAAGTTAAATACTAATTATAATGAAATATGAATATAAAGTAATCCTCATGATAATTTTAGCAGCCATAACCATTTTTGGTTTGCTTACAGGTCGTTATTTATTTCTAGTATTTATGTTTCCTTTAGGGTTTAACCTTTTTAAAAAGAAAGATTCCGATTCCGACTAGGTTTTCTTTACATATTGGGTAATAATCACAATTTGTTGACCATCAACTTTACCTTCTATATAGTTTGAGTTTTCATGGTCTAAACGAATATTTCTTACTGCTGTACCTTGTTTGGCAACCATACTTGAGCCTTTTACTTTTAAGTCTTTTATCAAGACCACAGAATCACCATTTTCAAGAATAACACCATTGCTGTCTCTATGCATTATTTTTTCGCTCTCTTCCTTATCTTCTCCTGTAGCTCTTGCCAATGCAAGTGCCTCATCATCTAAACACATCATATCCAACAAATCTTTTGGCCATCCTTCTGATCGTAGCCTTTGAAGCATTCTCCAAGCCATTATTTGTACAGCTATATGCTCGCTCCACATACTGTCATTTAAACAGCGCCAGTGGTTTGCATCCATTTCTATACGTTCTTCAATTTGGTCTAAACAAATTTTACAAACTAAAATATCGTTATCTACATTTTCGTTTAATGATGGCGGAATAGTGTATTGGCTTAAATTTTCGGTTGACTTACAAAGTTCGCAAGTTGTATTACTTCGCTCTTTTAGGGTTTGTAAAACGCTCATTATTGGTTATTTTTTTGATATACAAACATACTTTTTTTATTGAAGAGATTCCCTCATTTTTTTAGTCATTCCTTTAACTACCATATCGTAGAAATGGTCAATCAATTCACTTATTAAACTAATGGGTAAATCACCTTCATGTATATAAACACTGTTCCACTGTTGTTTATTCATATGATAACCAGGTTTGATACTATGGTAGTTTTCTCGTAATTGAACTGCATATTCTGGGTCGCATTTTAAATTGATAAACCCTTCTACTGATTCCCATTTTTGTAATGATACCAAGGAAAACATTTTACCTAACACTTTAAATACCAAAGTATCTTGATCAAAAGGAAAATGTTCCATCACTCCTTTTTTGCTTAAACAATAGATTCTATAGTCCTCAATATTCATAGCTATAAAAGTCTCTCCATTAGCTTTTCAGGGTGTTTTAGTTCGGTAAAACCGAACTGCTTATACAAACTATGTGCATCCGATGTTTTAAGCATCCATACTTTACAAGATTACGATTTAGGCTCTTTATTGATGGCTTCCATTTATTCAATTATTTTATACAAAACGGGTTTACTGGGTGTAGCATCATTTTCAAATGGGGCTATTTGAATGTTTATAAAATACGTTCCATCATCTACATGATTTGGCACGTAGATAAGCTCTGTAATAGTAGCATCCATTCTCAACTTCCCCTTGGTATTCCAAAAGGCATTATGCGCTAGGAGTTGGCAATCATCCTTTTCTTTATCTATACTTGGTAAATCTATCAATAAATGGCTGATCCCTTTTTCTCTTAAATAAATCGCTGCTTCTTTTAATAAATAAGGCGGGTTTGTATTTGAATACTGCCTAGATAATTTGTCTTTGGTATTGGGTATAGTTCTTATTACAAGAGCTTCTCTTTTTTTATTACCCAAGGCAAATTGTATTTGTTTTTTTGATATAACAGAATCTCCATTATAGCGCTCTGGCGCAACCGTAATCACCTCAGCAAAAAAGAAAAACTGTTTTAAATTTTCGTTTATAGAGTAAACCTTCTCTGTAATATGCCCTACACACTCTGTATGTGTCCCATGTCCATGTGGATTAAAGTAAATATTATTAAAATTTACACTAGCTCCCTCTTTTACACTAGCTACCCACTCACCATCTTTTTCAGGTTCAATTTTGGGTTCTGGTATATACCATGCATTTACATTGCTTTTAGAAGCACGCAAAGGCATTGAAATATCTAGAGGTTTGGATAAATCTATTTTAAGTTTTTTGGATTTGTACTCTATGGTTGCAATCATACCTAAATATACTAAATCAAAAATAGTTCGGATGCAATTCCGTCAACCAAAAACTGTCCCTTTTTAGCAACTAAAATAACATCCTCTTTAATAACCAATAAATCTTGATGAATATATTTTTCAGCATGTTTTAGTACATGTGTTTTATAACGCATCCCAAAATCGCGAACAACCTTCTTCAAAGAAACGCCCCAAATAGTTCGCAAACCCGTCATGACATATTCATTAAATTGGTCTTTTTCCGAAAGATGTTCTATAGTATTTGGCAACGTATTATTTTGAATAGCCTGAATATATTTTGAGTTGTTTGCCATATTCCAACCACGTTGCTTATTATAAAATGAATGTGCCGAGGGCCCTATACCTAAATACGGTTTCCCTTGCCAGTAGCTTGTATTATGTTTTGAAAAATAATCTGGTTTTCCAAAGTTTGAAATCTCATAATGTACAAACCCTTGCTCGGTGGTTTTCTCTACCAAATAATTAAAATGCTGTAAAGCCAAATCTTCATCAATTGGTGGGTAGGCTCCCTTTTTTATAAATGAAGCTAGTGCCGTTTTAGGTTCAACTGTTAGGGCATAACTAGAAATGTGGTTAACCCCAAAATCAAATGCTGTTTTTAAGTTTTTGTCCCATTTTTCTAAACTCATATTAGGGATTCCGTAGATAAGGTCGATAGTAATATTATCGAAATATTGAGTAGCGATTGATAAACATGTTTTGGCTTCTTTAGAATTATGAGCGCGATTCATGCTTTTTAAATCGTCTTCAAAAAATGATTGTATGCCAATACTCAATCTATTTATTTGTGTAGATGTTAAGGAGCTAAGTCGTAGTTTAGTTAAATCATCAGGGTTTGCCTCAAGGGTTATTTCCGGACTTTTTACAACGTTGAAGTTATTATAGACCTTGTCAATCAATAATTGCAATTCAGCATTCGTCAATAACGATGGTGTACCACCGCCAAAATAAATGGTTTCGATGGTTTCATTTTTAAAACTATCTTTTCTAAGTTCTAATTCTTTTACGAGTGAATTGAGTAATTCATCTTTTTTTTTAAGTGAAGTTGAAAAATGAAAATCGCAATAAAAACAAGCCTGCTTACAGAAAGGGATATGAATGTAAATACCAGCCATTATTTTTTAACTCTATCAGTGTTTTGCTTCACAAATGCATCCCACCCAGAATAACTTTTACCAATCTCAACACGACCTGAGTTATAAAAATGGCAAACTGCAGCCGCTAAACCATCAGTGGCATCTAAGTTTTTTGGCAATGTTTTCAACCCCAATACACTCTTAAGCATTTTGGCCACTTGCTCTTTACTGGCATTTCCGTTACCAGTGATGGCCATTTTTATTTTTTTAGGTAAATATTCTGTTATGGGTATTTCTCTGCTTAATCCAGCAGCCATGGCAACGCCTTGAGCACGTCCTAGCTTTAACATACTTTGTACATTTTTGCCATAAAAAGGGGCTTCAATAGCTATTTCGTCTGGATTGTGTGTATCGATAAGTTCTATGGTACGCTCAAAAATAAGCTTCAATTTTAAATAATGGTCGTCGTATTTTTTTAAGTCGAGCTCATTGAGCTGTATGAATTGCATAGATTTTCCAATCACTTTTATAAGTCCGAAACCCATAATAGTAGTACCAGGATCGATGCCTAAAATTATTTTTTCATTAGTCATTTTGTTCGCAATAATAACAACCACTTAACGAAATGGATGCGCCAATTGTTATGGTTAATAAATTTCCATTAAATGATCCGTAACCATTTGTTATTGGATTAAAATCACTGCCAAAACCAAAAATATAAGAACCGTCTAAATACCCCGAAAGTTTATCTGAAATAGCGTAATGAAACTCGATTCCTACCAAAGCATTCAAATTTGAAATATTATTTTGCGTATAGCTTCCTAATGGTTTTACGATTGATAAACCTGGACCACCATGAATAAAAGTTCCCATTTGATAAGGCAGGAAAGCAAAAATGTTTGTCGCATTATAAACTACTTGTGTATTGATTCTTGAATAGTTAAGCTTAAACTCTGGTGTATTATTTTTATTGGATATTCTGCTAAAACCATAATCTAGCTTCGTACCTAATTTTGATGAAAACATATATTGCAACCCTAAATTAACGGTTGGAAAATTAAATGTATTCCCTTGAAAATCTTCAACAAAACCTTCTGCTGATGGCTTATTAAGCCCTAAAGCAAATTGAGCCTTAAAGGTACTTGTATCACCTTGGGGCGATACATAAAAACAAGAAAAACAAAGGATAAAAAACAATAAATACTTTTTATTCAGTTTAAAATTTAAGTTCATACCGCAATAATTGATTTAATTTGCATTAATGCATAGGCTACCACCTTACAAAACTAAACAATTCTTTTTTGTGCTGATTAAATTAAGCATTGTTGTTGGTGCTTTTTATTTTATTTGTCAAAAATTATTAAATAATGAAAATATAAAGATTTCTGATTTTATCAGTTTTTTATCAAAAACTGATGCTTTTTCTATGAAAAATGTGGGTTTTATAATCTTTTTAAGCATTTTTAATTGGTTTTTTGAAATTTTAAAATGGAAAAATCTAGTTAGTTGTGTAAAAAAATAAGTTTTAAAATGCTTTAGAACAATGTCTAGCAGCTTTATGCTGAGATTTTACGATTGATGAGAAAACTTGCTATCAAGTTTTAGTTCACATGAATAATAATTGGTAATCTAAATTCTGTTTTTACTTGTTGTCCTCTTTTTATAGCTGGATAAATTTTGGGTAATGAATCCAAACTCATGTATAGTAGTTTGTTAATTTCAGGGATTTCTTGAAGCGTCAAAGAATCTACTTTTGTATTTACCAAATTTAAATCTCCATTTTCAGATAGTTGAAAACTAAGCATGATTGTGTCATTAATATCTTGGGAAACAACAAGTTTTTCATTCTTTAAAAACTCCCAAATGTGAAGCGTTAAAACACTTTGGAAACAAATTTTCCTGTCTTCTTTTATCGAAATGGAATCACATTCGGAAAAGTTTGGATATTCATCAACATCATTCCAATTAAATGTTTGAAGCTCTTCATTTAAAATGGCTTCGGGAGATGTTTTTTTTACATTAAAATACTCGCAAGAATTAAGCATTAAAACACATATGCAAACCAAAAATATCCTCATAAATTACAACTGAAACCGAAAAGTACAATTTTTTTTGGTTTTTAAATATTTAAAAAAGAAAAACCAAAGCTTAAGCTTTGGTTTTAAATAGTATCAATGAAAATAAGATTGAAAATCTAATTATTGGCTTTGGTTTCAGCTACCTCAAATATTATTGGCAGACTATAAGGCACATTGACTTTTTTACCATTGTGCTCTCCAAGAAAAATATAATTGAAAATGAAAAAGCACTGGTGCTTTTAAGTATATGGACCAGATTTAATTTACCAGCTCTTGTTTTTGGGTTTTTGTATATTAATGTAATTGTTTTAATGAGCTTTACTAAAAATAAAGTGAAAGCTACGAAAACACCTAAGTAAAACAAATTTCCCCATGTTAAAAGCGAGGTGCTTTTTACAGCATCCGCTTTAATGTTAACCGCTGCTAGACTGATATTATTTGCTTTCCCAAAAACAACTTCGGGAAGAGTGATAATAAAATTCTTTGGAACAACCTCTTTAAAGCTTAATTCCACTGGGGCTAGCCCCAGTGGAATTAAAAACAAAATAAATAATGTAATTTTGGAAAATTAAGCAGTTCTAATTAAGGGAAGCTTACAGAATGGTGGGAACCTCTATTGGGTTGTTTATTGGGTTAATTGCCCCTATTCCTGGAGGCATTATTATTGGCCCCTTTTTTGGCGCCCTAATTGGTAAACTTATTAATAAAAGTGGTGCCAAAACAGCTACAAGATCTGCATTTGTTTCGCTTATTGGGTTTTTAACCTCTACATCCATAAAGTTTATTGTGGCCGTTATTTACTTAGGGCTTTTTATAGGAATCTTATGGGATTTTAGAAATACCTTAGTATAGCATAAAATGAAGAACCCTGTGGGTCTCTCACCTCCACAGGGTTTTGTAAAGTACTATTATCAACAAAAAAATTAAGGATTAATTAATTTTTGAAGTGTTGATACACAAATGTAATTATATAGATTTACTTCTAACTGTGGGAAACCCACAACGCTTTTACGGGTTAATAGTAAAACTTAAGTATAGTAGATGTTTTGAGAATAAAAAATATTACATATTTCTGTAAAAAAATGTGATTTTAATATTTTTGTATTCTTTTTCTTAAATAAAACCTTTTTCTTTTGCCTTTTTTAATAGTGTTTCGTCTTGCCCATCTTTAACCTCAAAAATCTCTCTAAGCTGCTTTTTTCTTTTTTCTACAGCACTTAATGAAATATCTAAATGAGATGCTAAATTTTTAGTTTTTATTCCTTGAGATAAAAGATGTAATATCTTTCTATTTTTTTCGTCAATAACAATATCATTGGCAATAGATTTTCTAATGTGGGTATTTACCGTACCACTATAAAACGGCGGATTATGTAGAACTGCTTGAAAAGCGCTTGCCAACTCACTTGAAGTAAGGTCACTTTTTATTAAAAAACCTTCGGGATCAATGGTTTTTATAATATTATGAATTCTAAACGATTCATTGAACATTGTTAAAATAACAATTTTTGCTTTGGGCAAAACTTTGCGAGCATATTCAGATAAATCTTCCCCTGAACTCATTAAACCATCTGCTGATGGGGGTAAGCTAATATCAACAAACAACACATCATAAGGAATGGTTTGCAACGATTTATCGATGTAGGCAACGGCCTCATCACAGTTATTTGCTATATCAATTTTTAACTCTTGACTATCTTTTTTTGTATACAGTAATGTGTTTTGATACCCTTCTATAATCATAGGGTGATCATCAATCATCAATATTTTTATTTTTTCTGTTATCATTAAACTTATGCTATTGGAGCGTTTAAGGTTACAGTTGTTCCTACATCCTTTTCGGATGTTATTTTGATGGTTCCTTTAATTTCTTTTATTCTAGAATTCATGTTTTTTAAGCCAATTCCTGATTTTGTCTTACTGACATCGAAACCAGCACCATCATCTATCATTGTTAAGCAAATTACGTTATTTTTTAGTTTAAAACTAATTTCAACTTGAGTTGCCTTGGCATGCTTATATATATTGTGTATCGATTCTTGTATAATTCTATAAATATGTATTTTCATTTTGTTGGTAATATCATCCCAATGTATGGCATCGTCATGCTTTAAACTATATTTTAAATTACAAGCTTGAGTTTGTGTTTCAACCAGCGTTTTTATAATATCAATAAATCTAGAACCTGATACAAAATCGGTATTTAATTCATGTGAAACTTTACGAATATCTTGTTCAATTGCTTTAAGCTCATCAATATATTGACTTCTTGATTTAATGGCTTCTGGACTACTATTCATATTTAAACTATCCAAACTCAATCTAGTACCAAACAATCTGCCTAAAACACCATCGTGCAATTCCTCAGAAATTCTCTTTTTCTCTATAGTTCTAGCTTCTTCAATATTTTCATTTTGCGACAACATGAGGTTATAAATTTCCTCATTCGTTTCTTGTTGTTCTTGAATAAATTGTAACTCCCTGTTCTTATTTCTTTGTGAAATAAAAAGATAAAGCAATAATGCTGCAATTAATATTACTATTGAAATGATTAAAAGCCACTTGCGTTGTTTAGCTATTTCAATGTTTTCCTGTTGAATTTTTTTTGTTTCAAAACGTATTCTTGCAAATTTGTCCCGTTTTAATCGTTCATTTTTTTGTAAACTATCGCTAAGTTCAATATAATTTTTTAAAAAATCATTAGCTGTCGCTCCGCTTTCAATCTTTGATAACAATAACAAAGACTTTAGCAATTCATAAATATTGTAGAGTTCTGAAATATTTTTGGATTTATAGGCATAAAATTTAGCAGAGTCTTTTTGGTTTAAATCATTATAATATTCCGCTAAATGTTGATGGATAACTATAGATCTATAATCATCTCTTATACTATCACATATTCTTAAAGCTTTGTGATACAATCCAGGCAACTGTTCTAAATTATTAGAAACATATAAAGTGTTAGCATAATTTCCTAAAGCTGACACATAAATATCTGGGTAATTTTTTATTAGACTTTTATTTTCTAAAATTTCTTTATAAGTATCAATTGCTAAATTATATTTTCCTGAGCGCCTATAAACTTTTATCAAGTTATTTAATGTCCTCCCAATACTTTTTTCATAATTACCTTTTAAACCTTTTTTTAATTTGAGTGACAACTTAAAATATTTGATAGATTCATCGTATTGCTCCAATTCATCAAAAACTATCCCCAGATTATTATAAATGTATGCCTTGTATTGCTGAACATTATTGTTATTCTTAAGGCTTTCCAATATTCTTATTGCCTCAATTGAAGTGGACTCACTACCTGTAAAATCTTTATAATGAGTCTGACAAACAGCTATTCCAAACAAGGTAATTGCAGTTTCATACCTTCTATCATAATTTCTAAAAATTTTTTCCGATTTTTGAAAATACACATAAGCACTATCAATTAACATAGAGTATCTATAAAGCTCGCCTATTTTGTAGTGCTCATTTGCTAAAGAAAGTGAATCAAGGTTTTTTGAATTAATCAAAAGTTCTTTAATAGAATCTACTTTTTTAAGATTATCATCTATTTGAGCATAAGATTGATTAAAGCAAAATGTTAAAACAATAAAAAATATAATATACTTCAATACAAAAGATTTATTTACTTTAAATCCAAATGTATTTATAATTTTTTAATTTGATAGCAATAAAAAAAAGTCTTAACAAAACTAATTGCTAAGACTTTAATATTATTGTTTAATTAAATTTAGTCTTGTTAACTTCCATTTAAAAAAGGAACTTGTTCTACTTTTGGTGACTGTAAAACATCATCTTCATTTAAATCTTGTTTTGTACAAGAAGTTATTGATGCTAAAATTAAGGCTAAGATTAGGGTGATTTTTAAGGCTTTCATGTTATTTTCGGTTTTAAAGTTTATTATTATTTTCTCTTTTTTCAATAAAATTCAACACATAGATTTTTAAAACAAAATCTTGGTTTTTGAGGGAAAATGGATAATTAACTTAAAATCGAAGGCACAAAAAGACCATACGATTTACTTTTTTTAATTTTGAGGGAAATGACTCTTTTAGGAGTCGAGTGGATTAATTATTTCTAAAGCAAACACAAGGGAATTGGGGTCGATTACTTTAGAACAGCTAAAATATATTAAAAGTACTACATAAATAAAAATAATCGATAAAGCGTATCTTTTTATCGACAAAATGTATATTTATTGAATTTTAAGTTTAATTTACTTACTGATTATCCGTAATCACTCATAACTGATTTTTATTCTTATTTTTATATAAAATATGAACTTATTTAATTTTACAGCAAATTTTGGTAGCGAAGAAGCTTGTAGGCTTCATTTTAAAGAGCAACGCGATAAAATAGGTGTCAACTGTAAATGTGGTTCTAAAGAACATTTTTGGATACAAAGTCGTTGGAGTTATGCATGTAAAAAGTGTAGAAGCAGAATTTCACAAGTAAAGAGATTCAAAAGCAACTTG
>JBMTVT010000046.1:0-17064 GCA_049451635.1 Tamlana sp.
TTTTTCATGTTTCTAAGATATTTGTTTTGTAACAAACAGTCTTAAATTTTATGTCCGAGTAAAGGTAACAACTCCATTAACCAACAGTAATTTTTTTGGCTCTTTTTCATACTTATCTTTTACGTTAATGTAAATTATAATAATTAAAGCTGGGGCAACCCTGTGAGCAATAAATTCATTTAGCTATGGTTTTTTTAATGGTCTGCCATATAAATTGATAATATGATTTGTTTGAAGGCACAAAATGATTGTTATTGTTGCCAATAGTATCAATTAGATCTTGAAATTCTTTTATAGTCACCAATTTTAAGTTTTCAACCTCTTCTTCTTGGGGTATTAATTTTGAAATTGGTGTAAGTAATTCTGCTATAAAGGTATTATGAAACTCATTATCAGTAATGCCATTTTCATAAGATTGAAAGCATTCAAAAATACCAATTTTTTGTAAATTAATTTCTGAAATATCTATACTTATTTCCTCTTTGGTTTCTCTTATACAGGCTTGTTCAGGAGTTTCACCAGCATCAATATGTCCTGCAACAGAAACATCCCACATTAATGGGCAGATGGTTTTTTTAGCTGAACGTTGTGATAATAATATTTCTCCCTTTTTTGTGTATAGCCAGAGGTGTGCTGTATGATGATAATACCCTTTTAGGTGAACTTCACTTTTAGGTTTATAAAAACCCAAAGCATTACCAGCTTCATCAACGATATCTATATATTCCTCCATAATAAAAAAGCCTCCATTAAGAGGCTTAGGTTTTATTTAAAATAACTAAACGTTTCTCCGTCTTTTATGTTAAGTAATGTTTCATAAATTAACTTAATTACGTTTTCAACGTCACTTTTATGAACCATCTCTACAGTGGTATGCATATAACGAAGTGGTAACGAAATTAATGCTGAGGCAACACCACCGTTACTATAAGCAAAAGCATCGGTATCGGTACCTGTTGCTCTAGAGAGTGCAGAACGTTGAAAAGGAATTTTTTTGGCTTCTGCAGTGTCGGTTATTAAATCACGTAATTTTTGTTGCACTGCTGGTGCATAAGCTACCACAGGACCTAAACCAATTTCTAGATGTCCTTCTTTTTTACGGTCAATCATAGGAGTGGTGGTATCGTGGGTTACATCGGTAACAATAGCAACGTTTGGTTTTATGGTTTGGGTAATCATTTCAGCACCACGTAAGCCAATTTCTTCTTGAACAGAATTGGTAATATACAGTCCGAAAGGTAGCTTCTTTTTATTTTCCTTTAGTAATCGTGCTACTTCTGCAATCATAAAACCGCCCATGCGATTATCTAATGCACGACAAACAAATTTATCACCATTTAAAATATGGAATTCATCGGGATAGGTAATCACACATCCCACATGAACACCCATTTTTTCAACTTCTTCTTTGTCTTTTGCACCAACATCAATGGTGATGTTATCTGGTTTCGGAGGTTCTTCTTTACTTTTATCGCGTGTATGGATAGCAGGCCAACCAAAAACGCCTTTTACAATCCCTTTTTTGGTATGAATATTTACAATTTTACTCGGTGCAATTTGGTGGTCGCTTCCGCCATTTCTAATCACATAAATTAATCCGTTATCCGAGATATAATTTACATACCATGAAATTTCATCAGCATGACCTTCAATAACTACTTTGTATTTTGCTTTGGGATTTATAACGCCAACCGCTGTTCCGTAGGTATCTGTAATAAACTCATCAACATAGGGTTTTAGGTAATCCATCCACAGTTTTTGTCCTGTCCATTCATAGCCTGTTGGAGCTGCATTATTTAAATATTTTTCTAAAAAGTCCATCGACTTTTTGTTCAGAATGCTTTTGTTTGCCATTTGTAAAAGTTTTGCACTAAAATAATAATATTAATAAGAATTTAAGGTTAATGATTAGGTAAATTAGTAATTTAGACATGTTAAAAGCTCCAGTATTTTGCAAATGAACTTTTTAAAATATTTATTCATATTATTTCCTGTTTTTGTAATTTCTCAAGTAAATGAATTTGAGCAAGATACAACGCTTGTTGAATATATTATTATTGAAGGAGATTCCGTACCGCACACATCAATAAACTTGGATGAAGTGATACTGTTGCACAAACTTAAGTTTGATAGTAGAGAAGACCGGATACGATACCTAATTTTACGCAGGAAAACCATTAAAGTATATCCGTATGCTAAACTTGCTGCAGAGCGATTGGAATCAATGAATGCTAGAATGGCTACTTTGACAAAAAATCGTGATAAAAAACGTTATACCAAGCGTGTTCAAAAATATATTGAAGGGGAGTTTTCTGATGAATTAAAAAAACTCACCAGAACCGAGGGGCAAATTTTGGTTAAATTAATTCATCGGCAAACAGGCACAACCGCATTCGATTTGATAAAGGAACTACGCAGTGGTTGGCGTGCCTTTTGGTACAATACCACAGCAAGTATGTTTGATATTTCCTTAAAGCGTGAATTCGATCCTTGGAACGAAAAAGAAGATTATTTAATTGAAGATATTTTACAACGAAATTTTCAAAGTGGTCAATTGGAACGCCAAAAATCAGCTATCCCATTTAATTTTTTTGAGCTTACAGATAAGTGGATGAATTCTGAACAACCTAATAAAAATTGATGCGCATTCAAACTCCTTTTGAAGAAAAACTCAACGCAACATCACATGCCATTGGTGCGCTGTTCGGTATTACAGCCTTAATACTTCTTGTTATTTATAACAGCAATAAAACTGATTGGAGCCTATTTAGTGTGATTGTTTACGGCATTACTATCATTGTTTTATTTACTGCTTCTACCTTTTATCATGCTGTAAAAGGTGAGAAACGAAAACATTATTTTAGAATTGTTGACCACATTAGTATTTATTTTTTGATAGCCGGTACTTACACACCTGTTTGTTTAATTGCTTTGGAACAAAGTTTGGGTTGGACACTCTTTTGGACGGTTTGGGGAATTGCTGCCTTTGGCATTGTTTTAAAATTGTTTTTCACAGGTAGGTTTGAAACCTTTTCTACATTATTGTATTTAGTAATGGGATGGCTCATTGTTTTTGATTTTTCAAATGTGTCAAATGCCATTGGTGATAATGGTGTTTTATTGTTGTTTTCAGGTGGTTTAGCTTATACTGTTGGTATTGTGTTTTATGCTATTCAAAAAATACCTTATAACCATGTTATTTGGCATTTGTTTGTTTTGGCTGGTGCGATATTTCACTTTTTTATGATTTTCTTTTATGTGATTTAATGTGATTGATATTATACCAGCAAAAAATAAGAATGACTATGTGCTAATCGAGCAATTGGCAAATATTGTTTGGTACGAGCACTACATTTCCATTATTAGTTTAAAGCAAATTGAATACATGCTCTATAAATATAATTCGGTAAAAGCTATTAGCAAAAGAGCTCAACAAGGCACTCAGTTTTATTACATGACTTTTAATGAAATACCAGTTGGTTATGTTGCTATTGAAATAAAACCTAATCACCTATACATAAGCAAACTATATGTTTTAAAAAAATACAGAGGAAATAAAATTGCAAAAAGAGCTATGTTGTTTGCTGAGTCTATGGCAAAAGATAAAGGAAAAGAAAGTATCAAGCTCCATGTTAATAAATACAATACCAACTCTATTTTGGCTTACGAAAAAATGGGTTTTGTTAATTCAGAATCGGTAGTTACTGATATTGGTCGTGGATTTGTAATGGATGATTATTTGATGGTGAAAGCTATTTGAAATATAAATTAGCAAAATATTCAAACCAAACTGAAGCTAATTATTGGTTTATAACTTCTAACCAATAAAAAGAAGTAGATGAAATTAATTTGCTAAAAAATTTTTGTAGGTAGTTCCCCAGTTATTGTTGTTCAAAATTGTTCTCTAAACTGTCATTTGTGAGTAATGCGTTTTGGTCATTGTTGTTTCTATTAAATAGCCTTGCCATTGTAATGGTTTTGGTTTGGGTAACAGCCGATAAGAAATTATTAACAGGCATCAAACCAGAGGAGTTAATAACCCCAATTTCCCCAAATAGAAAAGTAAAACCGGCTTCATTTATAGCCTTTATTCTTAGTTTTATTTCAGAGTCTGTAGAGTTTATTAACCATTTTTCGCAGGCATGAATATCAAAAACTATATTTTTTCTGTTTGACAATAAGTTATTTCCTTGTTCTAAAATAGCAACTTCCGATTGCTCTTGTTCGTTACCAAGTACAACTATAATATTGTTAAACCCTTCAACTGACCTGAGATTATCAACTATTTGACCCATATTACTCAACCATAAAAAATGACTGTAAACATTTTCATTATTAAAATGGTAAGGTTCATTCCAAACCTCAATCCACACATCTTGTTGGTTCTTAAAATGCTCAGCAATCTGTCTCATTTTTGTTTTATAATCTTCAAAAAATGATTGTGCTTTTGGATTTAATCCAGTAAATAGTAGTTGGTTGCCATTGGTATCTACCCAACCAAACGGGCAGAGAATAGTTGTTACCCCACTTGCTCTATTGGCGTTTACAACATTTTGAAGCGCATGTAAATACGAACCTTGGCTATCTTTAATAGCATTTCCCTCTATGGGTTGTTCTCGCAAGTTTCCAATAAACTCCCTAACTATTTTTATATTTCAAAGCTTTATAAGCTCATGATTAGAAATGCCAGAGGTATTGAGACAGTTAACGCCATTTGCATAAAAAACATCGCTACCATTGTAAATAATGTTTTTTTATACACTAAAAACAGTATGGTTCTCAATGGTGTTTTCATTACCAAAATCCTCAATATCACAGGCATTTAGCAATAATGCCATTGCAGATAATAATACAAGCAATTTGATTTTCATTGTGTTAATCCTCAATAACCTCTCTATATTCCTCAAAAAAAGCTTCAAACAAACTCATTTTTTCATTAAAAAATTCCATCACCTCTCGCCAGGTGTTTTTGTTGTGAATTGAGACTTTTTGTTCTAAAGGCACATAAATTCTGGAAATTTCTTTGTGGTTATCTAAAAAATATGCCTCTTCATAAATAGCTTCAGCGAGATACTCCTCAATCAAAATGGATTTTAAAGCCAATAATTTTTCCCAATATTTTATACGGTTTTCCAAATCATCTTCCATGTCCAAAGCAACTAAAGCGTATTTGGTATCAAAATGAAATTTAAAACTAAAGCCTTTCAATTTGGTGTCGTACAAAATCCATTTTCTCGGGAACGATTTCCCAAAACTTGTCCAAAACTCTTGCCTTAATATGCGCGATTCTTCTTTGCTAAACATTTTTGTCATTCTGCACTTCGGCGCAGAATTCATTTTTAATTAAACCAATCAAAAGACAAATCATATCATATATGCAATTCCAACCCCTAAAATAATGGCAATAAATTTTGATAAATTAAATTTGTGCCCTTCACCACTTTCAAATAAAATGGTAGTTGAAATATGAAAAAATATACCAATAACTAAAGCATTAATGCTATTTGCTATATCTGTACTTATTTGGGTATTGTTAGAAATTAAGGTGCCAAAAGGTGTCATTAAGGCAAATGCCAATAAAAAGGCTACTATTTTAAATTTGTTAAAGTTGGATTGGAACAAAAAGATAGTAATCAGCATAGCAATGGGTATTTTATGCACCAAAACCCCAAAAACCATATCGTTGTGGTCATGAATGGGAAATCCTTCCAAAAAGCTATGTATGCATAAGCTTATAAATAACAGCCAAGGAAAAGTCGTTTCTTGTTTATGAATATGTAAATGCCCATGTTCGGCGCCTTTAGAGAAGAGCTCCAACACTATTTGCAGTAAAATACCACACATAATGTAAAGGCCCGTAAACTTGGTATTTAAATGCTGATAAACTTCGGGCAACAACTCAAAAAGTGTTAGCGCCAGTAAAAAAGCACCGCTAAAGGAGAGAAGGAGCTTGGTGTTACAGGACTTTTGTTTTTTTGTGAAAAAAGCCAAAACAACCCCTAAAACAACCGCTAAAATTGGTAACAAAAACTTATTCATTATAAAAATAACCACCCAAAAGCAGGGTATAATTAAAAGCCAATTATTGGCCTATTTAAAAATCATGATTAATCGTTTGGATGTTTTTATATCAAACTTCCTCAATTTATAATCGCCAAAAATATCCAATAAATACATGCCGGCCTCCTCAATTAGCGCCTCAAAATCCTGCAAGGTAAAAGCCCGAACGCGCTCTTGATAATGGTGGTTGTCTCCATCAACCGTAAATGTAATGTCTTTTATAATATGCCCATCTTCCACAAAGCGTTTTAAATGGAACTCAATATCGTCAACCGTTTTCACCTCTTCGGCCACCAAATTGGCAATCACGTAGTCACTATTCATAAAATCAATAACCCCAAAGCCTGTGTCGTTTAAATCGGCTTTAATAGCTTTTATGGTATTAAGGTTGTTTTCATCATTTTCAAAATACCCAAAACTGGTAAACAAATTAAACACTGCATCAAACTGTTTCTGGAACGGTTTGCACATATCGTGAACCTTAAAATGCAAACGGTGATTTTCAAACTGTTTTGCGTAGGCAATACTGTTCTCGCTTAAATCAACACCCGTAACATCATACCCAATTTTGTTTAAGTATCTGGAGTGGCGCCCTTTTCCGCAAGCCAAATCCAAAATAGTACCACCAGC
Source organism: Tamlana sp. (assembly GCA_049451635.1). GTDB lineage: Bacteria > Bacteroidota > Bacteroidia > Flavobacteriales > Flavobacteriaceae > JBMTVT01. The sequence continues at coordinate 6,691 of JBMTVT010000046.1, forward strand.
AGGAATATTCAAATAGCTGGTAAGAGTATCCATAAAATCCTGCGCTTCACTCGTGTCCCTGTCTTTGTATAAAATATGGTAAAATGGTGTGTTAAACCACGAGGTATACCAAGTTGTTGTATCTTTTGTCATAGTTACTTCCTACGTAGGTAGGAATCATTTTAATCTATTAGGGTTACCCCAAAACTATGTTTTGTGGTCAGGCTTTCCGTTATATCTTTTGCAAAAGCAAAAGGATGCCACTACAATCCTTAACCCGAATTATCAATAATATTTACCTTTGCCGTAAAATTACATTATTTTTGCAAGGTATTTTATAACAACAATGGAAGAAAATTTTAATATGGTAGCCAAAACCCTTTTTGGCTTTGAAGAGTTATTGGAAAACGAACTCACCCAACTCGGTGCGCAACAGGTCAAAAAAGGGACCCGAAACGTATCGTTTGTGGGCGATAAGGGTTTTATGTACAAAGCAAATTTAGCGTTGCGTACTGCCATTAAAATTTTAAAACCCATCCATAGTTTTCATGTTAAAAACGAAACCGATTTATACAATAAAATCTATGCCATGGATTGGAGCCAGTATCTAAAGCCCACAGGTACTTTGGCTGTTGATGCCACCATTCATTCCGATTTGTTTTCACATTCGCTGTTTATTGCCCAAAAAACCAAAGATGCCATTGTTGATAAGTTTCGAGATACCAAAGGGCAACGCCCTAATGTGGATTTAAAATTTCCGGACATAAAAATAAATGTTCATGTTGATAGGCAACAATGCACCATTTCGTTGGATTCCTCTGGAGATTCCCTACACAAACGTGGCTATAAAACCGCTACCAATATTGCGCCAATAAATGAAGTGTTGGCAGCAGGCATGATTATGTTGTCTGGTTGGGACGGACAATGCGATTTCATGGATCCCATGTGTGGTTCTGGCACCATGCTTATTGAAGCAGCTATGATAGGCTGCAACATACCACCAAACTTGATGCGTAAGGAATTTGCTTTTGAGCGTTGGCAAGATTGGGATGTGGAGTTGTTTGAAAAAATAGAGGAATCGTTGCTTAAAAAAACACGCGATTTCCATTATAAAATTACGGGTTACGATAAAGCCCCAAGCGCGGTTGCCAAAGCCAAAGAAAATGTAAAAAATGCTCAATTAGATGATTTTATTGAAGTAAAGCATGAAGATTTTTTTAAAACCCAAAAAGGTGGCGATGGCAAATTGCACATGGTATTTAACCCACCCTATGGTGAGCGATTAAATATAGATATGGAGCAGTTTTACAAAAACATTGGCGATACCCTAAAACAAAACTACCCAGGCACCAATGCATGGTTTATTACCAGTAATTTAGATGCACTTAAGCATGTTGGATTGAGACCTTCCAGAAAAATACAGCTGTTTAACGCCAAATTGGAAGCACGTTTGGTTAAGTACGTGATGTATGAAGGAAGTAAAAAGGCGAAGTTTAATTAATTAAATTTTATTGTGCTTATCGTGTTTGTGTAAGGATAGTTGCGTGTGCAAGCAACTAACTTACTAAAAATGGAGCGAACCAGAGGGAAATCCGCAGGATTTTCCGAGTAGGCTAGAACCAAGCAATTATTTTTACACGGTGTTGTAGCCTTTCCTTTTTTTAGGACACCTCTAAATTCGATAAAATATTTAAATTAATCTTGGGCATAAATTCCTTTGTTGATTTGTTCTTAAGGGATTTATGTGGATGATTCCAGTTATAATCTTCTTTCTCTTAAAATAGATTGATTGATGTCATCGAACTCTTCAAAACAAACAAGTTTATCACAGTTGTATTTCGATTTAAAACTTCTTTATGTTTTGGTTTTATGTTGGTATACTCTTTTCAACAAGTCACTTGTTACACCAACATAAATGACCGTATTATTTTTATTGGTCATGAAATATCCATAAGATTTTTGCATTTCTATATATAAAAATTATTCGTCATTACGAGGAGGTACGACGAAGTAATCTCATCAATAGAAATGTCGTAATAGCGAGGAACGAAGATATCTTTTGAATAAGAATTAAAATTAGGCAGATTGCTTCACTGCGTTCGCTATGACGATTACTCAGGTATCTGTTGGCTCAAGCAATGTAACGAGCCAAAGCCCCAAATAAAATCAATAGCAGAAATACCAATAACTTCATGGTTAGGGAAACAATCGGCAATGGTGTTTAGCGCAACACGGTCGTTAGCATCATTAAAGGTAGGCACTAAAACCGTTTTGTTTAAAATTAAAAAGTTGGCATAACTTGCCGGTAATGTAATACCATCAAACCATAGTGGTTTTGGCATTGGTAAGGATACAATATTTGGTTTTTTACCATTTTCCAAAACGGCATTTTGTAAACGTTTTAAGTTGTCTTGTAACGGTTTGTAATTTTCGTCTTTTTGATTGGTCTCAACAACAATAACTATGGTGTCTTCATTTACAAAACGCGCCAAATCATCAATATGCCCATGGGTATCATCACCCACGATGCCGTTACCTAGCCAAATAACGTTGGTTACTCCTAAAAACTGATTAAAAGCCTGTTCGTAATCGGCTTTGGTAAAACCCGCATTCCTAACTTGAATAGTAGGGTGGAGTAGACATTCTTCAGAAGTGATGAGCGTACCTTTCCCGTTCACATCAATAGCGCCACCTTCTAAAATAAAAGGTTTGCTGTTAATCATGGCTTGTTCCACAGAAATATTTAAGGTTTTGGCAACTTTTGTAGGGACGCCTTTATCTAAGCGGTAATTACTGTATTTTGCCCAACCGTTAAAATTAAAATTGATGGCTTTACGTTGTTTACCATTTTTTACAATGATTGGTCCCGAATCGCGCATCCAACTACGGTTGGTTTTATGGATAATAAAGGTTACGTTTTTGGTATTAACATGAGCCGTTTCCAGCATGCCAGTAACTTTATCTTGAAGTTTTTTATTAGCAACTACTAAAAATACGGTTTCAACAACGGCTACTTTTTTAATAAATTCCACAAATGCCCATTGAATGGCTTCGTATTTCCCGGGCCAGTCGTTACCGTTATGTGGAAAACATAATAAAATGCCTTCTTGTTTTTCCCATTCCGCAGGAAATATCCAGTTCTCTGTTTTCATTAGTCGATGGCGCGTTTAGTGATGTCACCATACTTATCAATACGTCTGTCGCGTAAAAATGGCCAATTCTGACGTACATTTTCCTGAAGGCTTAAATCGACTTCAGCAATTAGAATTTCTTCCTTGTCTACTGAAGCTTGTGCTAAAATTTCACCTTGAGGGCCAGCAATAAACGACGAACCCCAAAACTCGATACCATTGGTGTTTGGTAAATATTTTTCCAAACCAATACGGTTGGCGGCAGCAACGTAAATACCGTTAGCTACGGCATGACCTCGCATTACGTTCATCCAAGCGCCTTGTTGGTTTTCCCCATATTCGGCTTTTTCTTGTGGGTGCCAGCCAATGGCTGTTGGATAAAACAACACTTCGGCACCTTGTAAAGCGGTTAAACGCGCCGCTTCAGGATACCACTGGTCCCAACAAATTAAGGTGCCAATATTTCCTTTTTTGGTAGGGAAGGATTTAAAGCCGATATCACCTGGTGTGAAATAAAATTTTTCGTAAAAATGTGGGTCGTCTGGGATGTGCATTTTCCGATACAGGCCAGCTTCAGAACCATCAGTATCAATAATGTATGCACTGTTATGGTAAACGCCAGTCATTCGTTTTTCAAAAAAGGGCACAATAATAACCACGCCCAATTCTTTGGCTAAAACACTAAAAGCATTAAAGGATGTGCTGTAAAGTGGTTCCGCGAAAGCGAAATTGTCAACATCTTCACTTTGGCAAAAGTAATGGCTACTATACAATTCTGGCAACGAAATAACTTCGGCGCCTTTTTTAGCAGCGTCTTTTACCCATTTTATGCATTTTTCTAGATTATTCTCTGGCGTGTTATTCAGGTTTAATTGGATAACGGCAATTTTGTATGTGTTACTTGGCATTTTAATAATTTAAATCAACGTTAATATACAAAGTATTTTAATTTTTGCGCATGCGAAAGTATATTTTATTGATAAATATGCCATATGTTGAAGCCCCTAATTATTAACAAAATGGTCATTAACTAAAATCTTGAAGTAAAGGTTTTAATTTCCCATTTACTTTTACCCTCGTTTAAAGTGGCGCAAAGTATTTTTTCGCCATCGGTTCTTACGTTTACCAATCCGTAAACAAAACCATCAACCAGTTTTAATCGGCTCATGGTTTTTACTTTATCGGTTGGGTTTAATACGCCCGAAGCCGTGTGTGTATAGCGAATATTGGTTTTGGTTTCGTTGGTTAATACTACAGCGCTTTTTCCATGGAGTTGTTTGGAACGCCTATATCTAAGATCAATTAAAATATGTTTACGCTCGGGTGTCACAATTAAAACACCATCACCTTGACCAACATCAATAAAATAAAGTTCTAAAAGCGGCTCATCACTCAAATCTTCTGCCTTTATATATAGATTTTTTGCCCAACACACATGTACTTTATAGCGTTTGTTAGTTGGTGTGTTGTTAACAATTTCAACTTGGTCTCCGCATAAAGCTTCCAGTATTGTTTTGTTGCTTGTACTAGACGTGTAAACTTTTGCGGTTTCGGATTTTAGATATTTAATAGTTGCCATGATTTATTTGTTTGGTTCATAGCAAGTTAAAGATCATGTTGCATTTTGGCAATACGTAGTTGTACTTAATTATTTGTTCCTTTGATATAGCGGAATTCTATAAGATAGGAAATAACTATAACCGGCTCCAATGTTACTACTGTCATAAGTTTTTCCAAACCCAGGTATGTAGATATTTTGAAAGTTATCGGGTTCTGATTCGCTAGCTAGTATTTTTAATTGAGCATTAAGCCCCAGATATAAATTATTGAATAATTCCACTTTGATACCCAAAATAACTTCTCCCCAAAAAGCCGTTAAACTTTTAAATTCTTGTGTTTCGGTTGAAGTATATTGAGGCCCCCAATATTGATTGGTACTGTAAATAGTGTAACTGTTTAAATTTTGACTAAATGTGCTTGCGCCAACTCTAAAACCAAAATAAATCATATTATCCATATCTAACCAGTTTTGGTATGAATTATAATCAATACCTCCCTTTAAATAACTACCGGTAGTGGTTATGTCTAGATAATCGTTAATTGTGTTTTTTTCTTCAAAGCCAATTTCACCGGCAATGTATAATTTATTTTTAATTCTGTAATCGGCTAAAATTTCAAAGCCACTATAGGTGTCATCAGTGAATGAGCGTATCAACTTTCCTAGGTCGCCACCCACACGAAGTCCGTATTTTAACTTAATAACAGTCGAATCGTTTTGGGTAACAACTATACTATCGTTTTGCGCATTAGCACACACACCGAAGAGTAGCCATAGAACTAAAATTTTAATGTGTAATGGTAAAGTGTGCTGCTGTTTCATCTTCTACAGATTGGTTATCGTTTACGGGTTGTCTGGAAAGTATCCAATTATCACCATCGTCTTCAATGGTAAGGGTTACATTTTTAAAGATTGTTTTATAGCCACAAGCTCTTGATACATAAACTTCTTCAATTGCATAATTTATGGTAATAATATCATAGTTGCCATCATAATAGTCATCACTTGTGTCATCGGGTGTTCCGGCATCATTTATTTCAGCATCTTTAACTAACCTATATTGTGTTTCATTATCATCAGTTTTTAAAGGTAAAATCAATTGCCCTGAGGTCACTGAGTTGTATCCGGGTAAAATAAAGTCATTTCCAACACCAGCCACTACTAAACTAAAGGCATTTTTTTTGTTCTCAGGACTGTCGGCATCATACAGATCAATAATTAAACGCGGGGTAGTGGGTGTACTGCCCGGACAAATATCATCACGTTCGCAACTGATTGATATAATGGCAATCAATAGGGTTGGAATTATTAGTATTTTAAAGTATTTCATTTATCGCTTTTCTAAAAGTACAACATTTTCTACATGAAAGGTTTGCGGAAACATATCCACTGCTTGGGTTTTTGTTACTTTATATTGGGCATCCATTAATGCTAAATCCCTGGCTTGGGTTGAGCTATTACAACTTACATAAACTACTTTTTTGGGTGCAATATTCAATATTTGTTGTACAACATCTTTATGCATTCCGTCTCTAGGCGGGTCGGTAATAATAACATCAGGCACACCATGGTTTTTTATAAAATTAGCATTAAAAACGTTTTTCATATCACCCACAAAAAACTCAACGTTGTTTATGTTATTTAATTGTGCATTTTCTTTAGCGGCTAAAATGGCATCGGGTACAGCCTCTACACCAATTACTTTTTTAGCTTGTTTTGCAACAAACTGCGCGATGGTTCCTGTTCCCGTGTATAAATCGTAAACCAATTCGGTACCTGTTAAACCAGCAAAATCTCGCGTAATTTTATAGAGTTCAAAGGCTTGTTCGGAGTTGGTTTGGTAAAAGGATTTGGCATTAATTTTAAACTTTAGACCTTCCATATCCTCAAAAATATGGTCGGTACCTTTGTAGCAAATCACTTCTTGATCATAAATAGTATCATTAGCTTTTCCATTGATAACATACTGCAATGAAGTAATTTCTGTGAATTTTTCAGCAATAAAGTTTAACAACAACTCGCGTTTGGTTTTGTCTTCCTTAAAAAACTGAATCATCACCATAATATCACCTGTGCTGGCGGTACGAATCATCATGGTGCGTAAAAAACCAGTTTGGTTTCGGGTGTTGAAGAATTCTAAATCGTTCTCAATAGCAAATTTTTTAACCGCATTTCTAATAGCATTTGAAGGGTCTTCTTGTAAATGGCATTTGTTTAAATCAAGAATTTTATCCCACATACCAGGAATATGAAAACCTAAGGCGTTTTTGTTGCCCAAATCTTTATTCAATTGTATTTCTTCTATTGTTAACCAACGACTATCGCTAAAAGAAAATTCCATTTTATTGCGGTAAAAATATTGATTTTTAGAGCCCAAAATAGGAGTAACCTCAGGAAGTTCAATATGCCCAATACGGGTTAAATTATTGGTTACCTCCTTTTGTTTGTAGTACAGTTGATGCTCGTAAGCCATGTCTTGCCATTTGCAACCGCCACATACCCCAAAATGCTCACAAACAGGTTTGGTTCTTTTATCAGAAAGCTTGTGAAAAACAGTCGCTTTCCCTTCATAATAAGCCTTACGTTTTTTAAAGGTTTGCACATCAACCACATCACCAGGTACGGCATTAGGTAAAAAAACAACCTTGCCATCTGGTGCTTTGGCTATGGTTTTTCCTTTCGCACCAGCATCAATTACCTCTACGTTTTCAAAAACTTGTTTTTTTGTTTTTCTTCTAGACATGCTGCAAAAATAATAATCACGTCAAATAAAAGTTACTTTATTTCTATTAACTTTATAAATGAATTTACTTTCCCTAAAAATAAAATGAACCTTTTTAATTTTATGCGTCTTTAAGATATAAGACAACATCTCTTTAATGAATAATAAGCAACGCTTAATAGATAGTAAATTGGTTTTAGAGTATCAATTTGGAAATGTTAATGCATTAATTTATTGGTAAAAAACTGGCATAAAACTTTCTGCGAAAAAGCCTTTTGGTTAGTTAAAGATGCCGATGTAACTAAAGATATAGCGCAAGATAGCTGGAAAACGATTATTGATAAAATTTGTAATCTAAATAAACCTGAGAGTTTTGGTAATTGGGCATTAAGAATTGTTTATACAAAGTCTTTAGATTTTATAAACTCTAATAAACGAAATGATAAGCATTTACAGGATATATGTGTGAGCAAGAGATTATAACTTTTGATGAAAACAATGACAATTTAAAGTTGAAAACAAATCTTTTGGTGGCGATTAAAAAATTGCCAGAACATCAACAAGTTGTAATTAAGCTATTTTATGTTGAAGATTATTCATTAAAACAAATAAGCGATATTTTAAAAATATCAATAGTAACAGCAAAATCAAGGCTATTTCAAGCCAGGGAAAAATTAAAAGAAACATTAAAATATAGAAATTATGAAAACTAATATGGAAGACATTGACAAATTAATAAAGGAAACACTAACCCAATAAGAAGCCAAGTTTTACGAAGAACTAGAAGAGCAAAATGTTTTTGAAATGGTTTTTGAACTGTTTAAAGGAAAAAACAAATGAATTATGTATATCATGAATTTCATGACCCTTATTTTCTTTGCCCTTTTTGTTTACTGTACAGTTCAGTTTTTTAATACAGATGTAACAAACGAAATGTTAAAGTGGGGAATAGGAGGATTGGTGTTTTTATTTGGAGTTAGTATGTTAAAAATATTTTCTTGGATGCAAATGGATAAAAATGCCTTATTAAGAGAGATGAAACGCTTGGAAATACAAATTTCATCATTATCAGGAAGAATGTCTAAATAGCATTTTTTGTTGATCTTTATATTTATTAAATTGCGCCTCTATTCAGGGATGATTTCTTTCCCACGCTGAATTTTCGATACTTCGAAAGGATAAAGGTAGATAAGGAATGGTTATTTTATTAATTTAAATTCAATTAAAATGGCTGTTTTAGACCAATTAACTTCGCAACAAGCGATTGATTTAGAAAACAAGTACGGAGCTCATAACTATCACCCATTACCTGTGGTTTTAACCAAAGGCAAAGGTGTGTATGTTTGGGACGTAGAAGGAAAAAAATATTACGATTTTTTATCGGCATATTCTGCAGTAAACCAAGGACATTGTCACCCAAAAATTGTCAATGCTATGGTACAACAAGCGCAAACATTAGCGCTAACATCCAGAGCATTTTACAACAATATGCTTGGTAAATATGAGAAATTTGCATGTGAATTTTTTGGATTCGACAAGTTGTTACCTATGAATACAGGTGCAGAAGCTGTTGAGACTGCCATAAAAATCTGTAGAAAATGGGCTTACGAAGTAAAAGGAATTGATGAAAATGAAGCCGAAATTATTGTGTGTGAAAATAATTTTCATGGAAGAACTACAACAATAATCTCTTTTAGCAATGACCCAGTAGCTCGTAAAAATTTTGGACCTTATACCAAAGGATTTATCAAAATTGAATACGATAATTTAATTGCTTTAGAAGAGGCTTTAAAAAACAACAAAAATGTAGCAGGCTTTTTGGTAGAACCTATTCAAGGGGAAGCAGGGGTTTATGTGCCAAGCGATGCTTTTTTGGTAAAAGCAAAAGCTTTGTGTGAACAATACAATGTACTTTTTATTGCAGATGAAGTGCAAACTGGAATTGCCAGAACGGGTCGTTTATTGGCAACCTGTGGTAATTGTAATTGTGAGAACAAAAACTGTTCAAGTACACCGGATGTAAAACCTGATGTTTTAATTTTAGGAAAAGCCATAAGTGGTGGGGTTTATCCAGTATCTGCGGTTTTAGCAAATGACGCTGTGATGAAAGTAATTAAACCGGGAAACCATGGTAGTACTTTTGGTGGAAACCCTGTGGCAGCTGCTGTCGCTATTGCTGCTTTGGAAGTGGTTAGAGATGAAAAACTAGCTGAGAATGCTTTTGAACTAGGGAATTTATTCAGAAGTGAATTAAACAACTATATAAAAACAAGTAAAATTGTTAAAATGGTCCGCGGAAAAGGATTGCTTAATGCAATCGTGATAAACGATGATGAAGAAAGTGATACAGCATGGAATATTTGTTTAGCATTACGAGACAATGGTTTACTAGCAAAACCAACCCATGGTAACATTATACGTTTTGCGCCACCTTTAATAATGGATAAAGAACAATTATTGGATTGTATTGGCATTATAACCAAAACATTAAAACAATTTGAAAGCCAATAATTGGCAAGATTGTAATTAAATTAATATGGAATAAAAATCAGCATTTGAAAGCTTTGAATTAGAGATAGGAAATGAAATTAAATCATTTTTAAAAGAAACTTCTACCTGGTCTTATTTCTTATCAATATTAGGTTTTATTGGTATTGGAATTGTGGTAATCTTTGGAATATTTTTCTGGGCTATTATGAGTAGTAATGCCATGGGTAATAATAATCCTTATGAAGGTCTTGGTTTTTCTATGGGGTATTTTGGATTGATTTATGTGGCATTGGCTTTGTTGTATTTCTTTCCAGTATATTATTTGTTTAATTTTTCAAGAAAAATGAAAAGTGCCTTAAACAATACAAATAATGATGATTTGAAATCGGCATTTGCAAATTTAAAATCACATTATAAATACATGGGTATTTTTGCTATCATTATAATTAGTATTTATGTTTTAGCATTTATTATTGGTATGCTAGCTGCAGCTT
>JBMTVT010000047.1:0-16513 GCA_049451635.1 Tamlana sp.
TTATTTTGTTGTAGATAGCATGCCCTTAGAGGTTTGTAAATTATCACGAAGCTCTAGGTAACTAAAAAATGGTAGCATTACAGCTGGCGTATTTTATGGAATTATTGAAGATAATATAAACCGATGTGTTTATATAGACAGAAATGATGTAACTGCCGCTAATGTTATATTATCATTTGATAACTTTGATAATACTTCAGCTTATGGTATTGAGTTATCAAGCAATTACAGACCTACAAAATGGTGGAGTTTAAACGCTAGTTTCGATTTATATTCTCAAACCCAAAAAGGGATCACTGAAATTATTGACACAGACGATATACAAAACGCCACTGTTGATGATATTGTAAGACAAGAAACCGAAGTCAACAATATTGTTTGGAACATGAGAATGTTTAATAATTTTAAAGCTTCTAAAAGTTTGAGTTTTTCAGTTTTTAGCATGTATCGTGGTGAAGAAAAAGGCATTCAATTTACCAGAAAACCCATGTTTATGGTTAACACGGGGTTACGTTACAGCTTCCTAGAGGATGATAGAGCTACATTTAGTTATAATTACAGTGATATTTTTAATACCATGAAATTTGAATTTGATGCCGTTACCCCATACCCTTCAGTTGGTGAATTTAACTGGGATAGCAACACTAGTAACATAGCACTCTCCTATAGATTTGGTGGTGGTAAATACCGTGCTTTAAGAAGGAAGCAAAGAGATGACAACACAGCATCTGGTGGCGGTGGCTTCCTATAATAAAGATTTAATAACCTGCATAATAATTGATGGTTAGTGTCATGCAAGGCTATTAAAAAGAAACCCCAAAATAAATTTGTTTTGGGGTTTTGCTTTTAAATATGTTAAATGTTTTGTTAAAATTTTAAATTCCACACAATAAGTTGCCTTTTAAAAGCGTTAGCCCTAAAATACAATCTAAACAATGCGAAGTATAATTATTTAGAGTTAGTCGTCTACAAAAAAATTCGTAAAGATTAGTATTATTTAAAAACTCGAAATGTGTATTTCGAGTTTTTATTTATGCAAATGTTAAAAAAAGTTAAATATGCTTTTTTGATGCAATATTTTTAAGCTTTTTACGTCTGATATATATATAGAGATTCTTCACATTAGTGTTAGTTGAAGTTGATTAATAGTGAGAAAAACCCGAAACTTAATCGTTTCGGGTTTTTTGTTTTGTATCAATTAATATTTTATAAATAGTTTTTTACCATTTAATAATGGCACTTGCCCAAGTAAATCCACTACCAAAAGCAGCTAGGACCACATGGTCACCTTCCTTAATTTTGCCTTCCTCCCAAGCTTCCGTTAAAGCAATAATAACCGAGGCTGCAGTAGTATTTCCATACTTCATGATATTATTAAACACTTGGTCATCGCTTAAACCAAATTTCTTTTGGATAAATTGTGCTATACGCAAGTTTGCTTGATGTGGAATTAGCATATCAATATCCTCTTTCTTCAATCCGTTTTTAATCAATCCTTCCATAATCACCTCACTAAAACGAACAACAGCATGTTTAAAAACAAATTGTCCATCCATGTAGGGGAAATAAGAAGTATCCTCAGGGTTTTCCATAATTTCCGGTACCCAATGTGCAATACTTGGTCCTTGAACCATCAGTTTATCGGCATATTTGCCTTCACTATGCAAATGGGTTGATAGAATTCCTTTTGTATTGTCCTCTTCCCTTGTTAAAACACAGGCGCCAGCGCCGTCACCAAAAATAACCGTTACCCCTCTCCCCCTTGTTGTTTTATCTAAACCATTACTATGATATTCTGCTCCAATTACCAGTACATTTTTATACATGCCAGTTTTAATAAATTGGTCTGCCACAGAAATTGCATACACAAAACCAGAACATTGGTTTCTAACATCTAGGGCACCCACAGTAGGTATATCAAGCATATCTTGAATTTGCACGCCACAACCAGGAAAGTAATAATCTGGACTTAAAGTGGCAAATACGATAAAGTCAATATCATCTTTCGATAAACCTGAGCGCTCAATAGCAATTCTGGCCGCTTTTGCACCCATAACTGCTGATGTATCTTCGGTTCCTTTTTTAATCCACCTACGCTCTTGTATACCAGTACGTTCCTGTATCCATGCATCATTGGTATCCATCATTTTAGATAAATCGTCGTTGGTTACTATATTATCTGGCAGATATTTACCTAAGCCAATTATTTTAGAATTATACATAGTTTTATTAAGTTTAGAACAAGCAAAGTACAAAATAATAATTTCAAATTCCAATATTTCGAATTCCAAATACCAAACCTCATTTTTTTGAATTTTGATGCTGCTTTTTAGAGTTTAATTTGTCCAAAAGAAAAAAAAGTTATGTCAGTTTGTCACATTTTAAGCCTTGGTATTTTTTTTGTCTTAACTTGAGACATAACAAAAACTGAAAAAAACACACACATCATGACAAAAGGAAACATTAATGTATCGGTTGAGAACATCTTTCCTCTCATTAAAAAATTCTTATATAGTGACCACGAAATATTTTTACGTGAGTTAATTAGTAATGCCACTGATGCTACTTTAAAATTAAAACACCTAACTAATGTTGGTGAGGCAAAAGTTGAATATGGAAACCCACAAATTGAGGTTAAAGTAGACAAAAAAGGCAAAAAAATGCATATCATAGACCAAGGTCTTGGTATGTCAGCCGAAGAAGTTGAAAAATACATCAACCAAATTGCGTTTTCAGGAGCTGAAGAATTTCTTGATAAATACAAAGATTCTGCAAAGGATTCAGGTATTATCGGGCATTTTGGACTTGGTTTTTATTCGGCATTTATGGTGGCCAAAAAAGTTGAGATCATAACAAAATCTTATAAAGATGAGCCTGCAGCACATTGGATTTGTGATGGTAGCCCAGAATTTACTATCGAACCTCATAGCAAGACCGATAGAGGTACAGAAATCATTCTTCATATAGCTGATGACTCAACAGAGTTTCTTGAAGAATCCTCTATTCGTGAGTTACTTTTAAAATATAATAAGTTTATGCCTATTCCAATTAAATTTGGAACCAAAGAAATAAACGACCCCGACTTTACTCCTAAAACCATCAAGGACAAAGATGGTAAGGAAACCACCGAACCTCACAAAAAAATAACGGTTGATGATATTATTAACAATCCAAATCCTGCTTGGACCAAACAACCAGCCGATTTAAAAGATGAAGATTACAAAGATTTTTATCGTGAGTTGTACCCCATGCAGTTTGAAGAGCCACTATTCAGCATTCATTTAAATGTAGATTATCCGTTCAACTTAACTGGGATTTTATATTTCCCAAAAATGACTAACGATTTAAATATTCAAAAAGATAGAATTCAACTGTACCAAAACCAGGTTTTTGTAACAGATAATGTAGAAGGTATTGTACCAGAATTTTTAACCATGCTTCGCGGGGTTATTGATTCACCAGACATCCCTTTAAACGTATCGCGTTCTTACTTACAGGCTGACGGTGCAGTTAAAAAGATTTCGTCTTACATTACCCGCAAAGTAGCCGATAAATTAAAATCTTTGTTCAATAACAATCGTGAAGATTTTGAGGCCAAATGGAACGATATTAAAATCGTTATTGAGTATGGTATGCTCTCGGAAGAAAAATTCTTTGAGAAAGCAGAGGCCTTTGCGCTTTACCCAACAGTTGATGGCAAATACTATACTTACGAAGAGCTTTACAACAAAATTAAAGCGAACCAAACAGATAAAGATGATAAGTTGGTAATTCTATATGCCTCAGATAATGAAGCTCAACACAGCTATATTGAAGCTGCCAAAGCTAAAAATTATGAGGTTTTATTATTAGACTCACCAATTGTGTCGCACCTCATTCAAAAATTAGAATCTACTAAAGAAAATGTGTCTTTTGCACGTGTTGATGGTGATCATATTGATAATTTAATCAAGAAAGAGGACACTACAATCTCTAAGTTGGATGACGAACAAAAGAAAACTTTAGATGAGTTATTGAAAGAAGTCATTCCTTCAGAAAAATTCATGGTGCAATTAGAGGCTATGGATAGCAATGCGAGTCCGTTTATTATTACACAACCCGAGTTTATGCGCCGTATGAAAGAAATGCAAGCTACTGGCGGTGGCGGCATGTTTGGCATGGGCAATTTCCCAGAAATGTACAATTTGGTAGTAAATACAAACTCAGAATTGGTTTCAGAAATATTAAATACCAAAACCAAAAAGAAGCAAGAACGTTTAATAAATCAAAGTTTAGACTTAGCGCGCTTATCCCAAGGTTTATTAAAAGGAGAAGAGCTTACAAACTTTATTAAGCGAAGTTACGAAATGATCAAATAAGTTAATTTTATTGTCAAGCTGAAAGTTTCAGCACCTTTTATAAATCAAAAACCACTCTGTAAAACAGAGTGGTTTTTTTATGAAATCACATCACTTAACTTCATTTTAAAATAGTAGAATTATCAATTTATATGATAAAAGTCCTATTTATTTAAAATTATTAAAGTTATCTTTGTAAGCTTCCCCAAAAACCGAACTGTTTAAAAGTATAAAATTATTATTAACTTTAAACAGTAATTATGAGAAAGAGTAAATTTTCCCCACAGCAAATCGCAAAGATTTTAAAGGATTTTGACAACGGTAAGAGCGTTGAAGAGATTAGTAGAGAGTACGGTGTTAGTGCTTCTGCATTTTACAAGTGGCGTTCCAGATACGCTGGAATGAGCGGCAAAGAATTAAAGCGCATCAAAGAGTTAGAAGAAGAGAACCAGAAGCTCAAGCAGATGTATGCCACCCTTGCCCTTGACCACCAAATGGCTAAAGAGATTATTGAAAAAAAGCTTTAAAGCCCTGTCGTAAAAGAGCAATTACCAAAGAACTTATTCATTACGGTATCAGCAGGGCGTGCCGTGTTTTAAACATGAGTAAGAGCGTTTATTACTATACATCTTTACCAAAAGATGATACTGATATTGAACAAGCTTTACGGGAAAAGGCAGAAGAATTTTCTGAGGAAGGCTTTTGGATGGCCTATGACCGATTACGCAATGAAGGTAAACCATGGAACCATAAGCGTATGCATCGTGTATATGTATCATTAGGGCTACCATTACGAAGAAAGGTAAAGAAACGTTTGCCAGCTCGTGTTAAGGAGCCTTTAGAGGTTCCTAATGAGCTTAACCATACTTGGAGCATGGATTTTGTAACCGACGTCTTAGAAAATAAAAGACGCTTTAGAGCATTTAATATTCTTGATGATTATAACAGAGAAGCACTTCACATAGAAATTGATTTTTCATTAACCAGCAACCGTATCATATGGGTTCTAAATCATTTAATTAATAGAAGAGGTAAGCCTCAAAGAATACACATGGATAACGGTCCTGAGTTTATAGCTAAAATCGCTTCAAATTGGAGTGAGATGCACAATATTGAGTTTGTGTATATCCAGCCTGGAAAACCAACACAGAATGCATTTATAGAACGATTTAATGGCAGCTACAGAAGAGGAGTTTTGAACAAGTATATTTTTGAAAATCTTGATCAAGTAAGAGAACAAACAAAAATATGGATGGATGACTACAACAATGTTCGACCACATAACGCATTAGGTAAAATGTCACCAGTAAAATATGCACAAAAGCAACTTGACGCTGCCGCTGGGCTCATTTTAAAATAGCTTGGCTTTTAAAGAACATTATGAAAATAAAGCCAACCTATTTTAAAACGAAAAAAACTATATATTTGGATTAACTAACAGTTCTAAATTGGGGAAGCTTACACTGGTTGTTTATGATAAAAAATGACTTTAATCCAAAAAATCATATCAAAAAAAAATGAAATTGGAGATATTGTTGAAATGAATTGCACCACCTGTAAAATTAGCGACAGTATTATTTTTAAATGGTCTTACAAATACGACAACCTCGGCAATTGGATTAAAAAAACAAGAATAACTGAAAATAAACAAGATAAAGAAATTCTATCGGTTTCAAAAAGGAGCATAGAATATAAAAATTAATTTTTATTATACTCAGACAAAACAAATAAAAAGTTTAGTTATCTTCACACTAGCTCCTGAAAAAGACTATTAAAAGTCCATATCAATATATAAAACCAACCATGAAAATCATATCCACCAACACTGCTATACCAACCACTTTTAATTGGAATGGTAAAGAAGAAACCACTGGTATTTATAAAAAACCTACCAACAAACCTATCTACCTTACTGAAAATGATGTAAAAGGTGATGAAGTTACCGATAGAGTTCACCACGGTGGTGAATTTAAAGCTTGTTATATGTTTTCGGCAGAACAATACCCGTATTGGAAAAACCTCTACCCTCATTTAGATTGGACTTGGGGCATGTTTGGTGAAAACTTAACCGCATCCGATTTTGATGAAACCAAAGTTTTTCTTGGCGATATCTACAAAGTTGGTGATGCTTTGGTAAGGATTTCTCAATACCGTGAACCTTGTTATAAACTTGGACATAAATTTGGAACACAGCACGTTATTAAACAATTCATTCAACATGGATTTGGTGGTACTTATTTAAGTATTCTAGAGGAAGGTTCTGTAAATATTAACGATGTTTTCACCTTAGTTGAAAGACCAGAAAAAACGATATCTGTTTCGCAATTATTTCAATTGGTGCATGCTAAAGAAAAAGACCAAAACTTATTAAAAATAGCAGCAAACAGTCTTGCTATTCCTCCTAAAAAAAGAGTTCTTTTAAGTAGTTACATTAAAGACTAAGGTTGTTTGAGTTTGTTATATCTTTGCCATAAATTTTATATATGTCATTTAAAGACTTACAATTAAACAAACCGATTTTAAGAGCCGTTGCCGAAGCAGGTTACGATAACCCAACCTTAGTGCAAGAAAAAACCATTCCTTTTGTTTTAAACAAAAAAGATGTGATTGTTTCTGCACAAACGGGCACTGGCAAAACAGCTGCTTTTGCGCTTCCTATTTTACAACTGCTTTTCAATCAACAAGATAAGCCTAAAAAAGGCAAAAAAATTAAAGCTTTAATTGTAAGCCCAACTAGAGAACTTGCCGTTCAAATTCAAGAGAATTTTAAAACCTATAGTACTTATACTAATTTACGGAGCACTGTTATTTTTGGTGGGACTTCCATAGAGCCCCAAAAAGATATTTTAAATAAGGGTATTGATATTTTAATCGCTACCCCCGGTAGGTTGCTCGATTTACATAAACAAGATTTGGTAAACCTTGATTATGTGGACATTTTGGTTTTGGATGAAGCCGATTTAATGCTCGATATGGGTTTTATAGATGATGTAAGAAAGATAGAGCGCCTTTGCACCAAAGAAAAACAAATACTATTATTCTCTGCAACCATACCCGATAAAGTTGAACACTTAGCCAATACCATTTTAAAATTACCCGAGCGTATTGAAGTTTCAACCAATTCATCAACTTCAAAAAATGTTAACCAAGTGCTTTATTACGTTCCTAAACGGAACAAAATGGAGCTATGTTTACACTTGCTAAGAAATACCATAAAAGGTAGTATTCTTATTTTTAGACGCACCAAATTTGGCGTAGATAAATTAGAACAAACGCTTACAAAAAATGGCTACAAAGTTGATAGTATTCATGGCGACAAAAGCCAAAATTTAAGACAAGAGGCCCTTAATAAGTTTAAAAATGGCTATGTAAACATTTTAATTGCTACCGATGTTGCAGCACGTGGCATTGATATTAATGAATTGGATGCAGTGATAAATTTTGACTTACCCAATGTACCCGAAACTTATGTTCATAGGATAGGTAGAACCGCCAGAGCTGGCAAAATGGGCACTGCATACTCTTTATGTTCTGCGGATGAAAAAACTTATATCCAAAGTATTCAGCAGCTTATTCAACTTCAAATGGATGTTGTTGAAGATCATCCCTATCCATTAGATCCGAAAGCAAAACCTATTGTACATAAATCCAAAAAAAACGGAAGCAAGCACAAAAAAGGTCGTAAAAGTGAAGCCTCAAAAAAGAAAAAAAAACGTTGGTATTAATCATTTTAAAAATTTGGGTAAAAGTGCATATCTTTAAACTTAAAATCCAACCAAGTGAGTCAAGATTACAATAATCCTACTTTTAAAAAACTGCTTCAAAAACTTCAAGAAGAAAGTTGTCAACAAGAGCTTCTTATTTCTGGTTTCGCTATTTTTGGTTTGCTTACCGCTTTTCCTAAAATTGCGGAAAGACTCAGAGAAGCTTAATTCAAAGGTCAGAGTTATAAAATCATATTATTCTTAGTAGCCAAAATCTCATGTGGGATTTTAATTTTAAATCTACTACTGCATGTTTTGTTGAGAGGGCTTTGGATTGGTGCTTTTGGATTGCGCTATGTTTCAGGTGATATTGATTATGAAGAATTAAAATACAGTCCAAAATTCAAAACATATTTACAAAATAAAGTTGGCTCTTTTGATAAATATATTGCTCAATTAGAAAATTATTGTAGCAGTATTTTTGCCATTTCGTTCATACTTATCCTTTATCTGCTGGCCTTAACATTTACAATTGTTACCATTGCATTTATTGGTAATTTCATTATTTCCAATGATAGTTTACCTGGTTGGATAGGAAAGGGACTAGGGATACCTTTGATGATTTTTGTAGTACTTGGTATGATTATTACATTTATCGATTTTATTACTTTGGGGTTTTTAAAAAAGAAAAAATGGATTGCTAAAATCTATTTTCCAATTTATTGGGCATTTAGTTTTCTTACGTTGTCTTTTTTTATCGCTCGCTAGTCTATAACTTTTTAGATCATAAATTTGGAAGACGTTTAAGTTTCATTTTAGTGACTTTTTTATTTTTTGATTTTAGTACTGTTTTCATTTTATTATCAAAGCTCAAATTATATCAATGAGAAAATGAACTCCAGTGAAATTATGGCAAATTCCGAAAACTACAATGATCAACTTGCTAATTCAGATAAATTTACTGGTGATGTAACTATTCAATCCAAAGTAATAACCGACTCTTATTTAAAGATTTTTATGCTTTATACCGAAAGTATTGAAGATAGAATTTTTGATTTTAACCCTTCTTTAAAGCCTCAGGATGATGTTCGAGGTTTTAGAAATGACTAAAGATTTGGATAAAGAATAACAAGAAACTATTCATCAATCAAAACTGAAAACTGCTTTCTTTTAGGAAGCAGTTTTTTATTTAATAGGAAAATCAAAATAAGTATTAGGAAACGGTTCATCTCTAAGTGTAAAATGCCACCATTCTTTTGGATAATTTCTAAAGCCATATTTTAACATAACAGCTTGTAATAATTGCCTGTTGGCTTTTTGTTTTTCGGTAATATTTTCATAATTAACCCAAGATTTCTCTCCAAAAAAATCATACGGACTTCCCATATCCAATGGTTCTCCAGTATTCCCATTAATAATGGTTAAATCTAACGTACTACCCCTACTATGTCCAGACTTTGATGCAATGTAACCTTCTTTAAATAAATATCTTTTCTGAATTTCAGGATAAAAAATTTGCTTTTTAACAGTATCATTTAATTTTCTGGCCCACTTTACAAAATGATTTACAGCTTGTTGTGGCCTATAACCATCATACACTTTTAAATACAAGTTTTGTTGTTGCAATGCCCCATGAACCAATTTTAGAGCTTTTGCTGTTTCTGTGGTTAGTATCAATTTGTTTGATTGGTAGCCTTCAATAGGTTTTCCAACAAAGTTGTTTGAGCCATTATAACGTAACTCCACATCCAAATCTGGAATAATATCTTTCACATAAATAAATCCTTCAGGCAGTTGAGAAAAAGCATTGATAAAACTTAAACCAAATAAAACTACAATTATATATTTATGAATCTTCATAATTATGCTAATTTAGAAAATAAAAGAACATGCTGTTTAGAGACCCTGTTAAATTAGACATGATAGATGCCGATGTTGTTTATTATCCTAATTTCTTCAATAAAAATGATGCCGACAAATACTTTAATAGTCTACTGGATACTGTTAATTGGGCACAAGACAGCATAACCGTTTTTGGAAAAACCCACTTACAACCGCGATTAACAGCGTTTTATGCTCAAAATAATAACCCATATAAATACAGCAACATAGTTATGGTTCCCAACCTATTTGAAGGTGATTTATTAAAAATAAAGAATACTGTTGAAAATGAAATAGAAATAAGCTTTACAAGCTGTTTGGCAAATTTATACAGAAACGGGAAAGATAGTAATAGTTGGCATGCTGATAACGAAAAGGAATTAGGCGAAAGACCCATTATTGCATCGGTTTCATTTGGTGCAGAACGCATATTTCACTTTAAACATAGGTTTGATAAAACCCAAAAAGCAAAATTGACTCTCAATCATGGCAGTTTATTGTTAATGAAAGGAGAAACCCAAAAGAATTGGTTGCACCAAATACCAAAAACAAAAAGAACCATAGGAAAACGGGTTAATTTAACCTTTAGAATTATTGAATAAAAAAACCGGGTTCCCTCAAACCCGGTCTTTTCTCAATTTGCTTTTTTATATTATGAGGTTAGATTTGGGGTAACCATATCAACAACATAATGCAAATATTAATTAATTAATCCATTGAACTAAAAAGTATGTTATTTAGTACACTTCAAATATATAATTATTAAAAACATTAAACGATTAAAAGCATAATAAATCGATGAAATGCATTTTTTTTTAACATTTATATTCTATTAAATGTATTTTATCGATGAAATGCATTAATTTTAGATTAAGTTAAGGTAAATAATATTCTCTTTAAATAAAAAAAGCATCTCATTTTGAGATGCTTTTTAACTAACTAACTAACTAACCAAAAAATATGAAATTACAATCTTAAATTTAAAGTAACAACTCAATAAACTATTCTATATGAATGTAATTAATCTAACTAAATCAATACCTGTGCCAAACTAAAAACAAGTTATTATTTTGTGATTTATTTAACAGAAAACAGCCATTTAACTTAGCCATAAAATTATCACCCATGATTAGCATTTAAAATTTAATTATAAGATATTTGCCCATCAAATAAACTAAGTGACATATGAAAAAAATTTTACTTTTATTTTTTGCACTATTGGTAATAGCCTGTGCTAAAAAAGAAAAAGATTTAATTGTTAGAGCCAACATTAAAGGTTTGAAAAAAGGCACTGTTTATCTAAAAAAAATTGAAGATACCTTAATAAAAACTATGGATTCGGTGGCAATAAATGGTGAACACCTGATTGAGCTAGAAAGTGATTTAGATTCTCCTGAAATATTCTTTTTGTATTTAGATAAAAAAAGTACTGAAAAAGATAGAATAAAGTTTTTTGCTGATAAAGGTATTACTGAAATAAATACGTCACTCAAAAATTTTGTTTTTGATGCAAAGATAAATGGCTCCAAGCAGCAAAAGCTTTTGGAAGATTATCAAACTATGATCTCTAAGATGAACAATAGAAGTCTTGATTTAATAAAAGAACAATTTGAAGCTCAAAAAAATGGAGATACCATTAAACTTGATTCCTTAAACAAGCAAGCCGATGCTTATTTAAAAAGAAAATACTTGTATACAGTAAACTTTGCTCTAAAAAATAAAGATAGTGAGATTGCCCCCTATTTGGCTTTAGCCGAGATATACAATGCCCAAATTAAATTTTTAGACACTATAAACAATTCTTTAACTCCAGAAATAAAGGCTTCAAAATACGGTAAAGAACTGAATGATTTTATTAAAAAAATCAAAGAAGCGGAATAATAGTTTATTTATTAAAAGAACAAAAAACAAAAAGACCTTTCAAATGAAAGGTCTTTTTGTTTTTTTTAGAGCCGATAGAGGGACTCGAACCCACGACCTGCTGATTACAAATCAGCTGCTCTAGCCAGCTGAGCTACATCGGCGTAATTAATGGATGCAAATATAATCGCAAAAATTATATTTGCAAGTGGTCCATTAAAAAAAATTATCCTAGCTTATTAATCTTTTCAATTAGGGCTTTCCCTTTAGTTTCTAATTCTTTATTGATAGCTTTAAAATGCGCCTTTGGATTTTCAATATTTTTTGCATTTACTTTTGCAATCAATTCATCAAACGTCTCTATTGCTTCATCAATAATTGCTTCGCTCTTTTTTGTGTCTTTGTCTGTGTTTGCATATTCCCAAACATAAACTGCTTCTATAATATCACCTAAAACATAATTAATATCTTTTTTTAGGTTTTTAACATTTGCCATTTTGTATATTTTATAATTTCAGCAAAAATAAGTAATTAATTTAACAAAAATTCCCACTTTAGTGGGAATGACAAATTTATTTTGAAAGATTAAAAGTGCGATTTATCAGTTTTATTTAATTACACATAAACTTCCAATAAGGTAGCATTCTTGGAAGTTATTTCATAACTTTTAATTACAGCTGGTAACAAGATAGTTTCACCAGATTTTATTTCTACAGAATAGGCATCATGTGAAATTTTTGCAGCACCATCAACACACATATAAATAAAAAAAGAATCTTTATCGTTTTTCTTTTTTAGTGCCTTGGTTACTTTCAAATAACTGGTTTTAAAATATGTGCAACTAACCATATTATTAGACTTGTTTTCTGTTTTAGAATATTGAACTCTAAAATTGTCAGGCATATTAAAATCAAAGGCATCTATAGCTAAATCATTGTGCAACTCCCTTTCATTACCTTTATCATCTACTCTGTCCCAATCATATACCCGATAAGTAATATCACTAGTTTGCTGTATTTCTGCTAACATAACACCTGCTCCAATAGCGTGTACCCTACCAACTTCAATAAAATAAGTATCACCTTTTTTTACTTTATCAAAATTTAAAATCTCTGTAAGGGTTTTGTTTTCAAGATGGTGAAGGTATTTCTCTTTATCCATATCTTGGTTAAAACCTACTATTAAGTTTGAACCTTCATTGGCTTGCATAACATACCACATTTCGGTTTTTCCAAAAGAGTTATGGCGTTTAGCAGCCAATTCATCATTTGGGTGCAATTGAATGGATAAATCTTCTTTGGCATCAATATACTTAATAAGCAAAGGAAACTTATTACCGAAAGTTTTATAATTCTTTTCGCCCAAAAAATCGGCTTTGTATGAATCTAAAAGCTGTTTTAACGATTGCCCTTTTAAATTACCATTTGAAACTATGGATGTGTCACCTTCAACATCACTTATTTCCCAACTTTCTCCAACATTGGACAAATAGATTTTTTTATTTAAGATTGTTTTTAATTTTTGTCCACCCCATATTCTATCTTTTAAAATAGGGTTAAACTTAAGTGGATACAACATAATATTTTTATTTTCCTGAATAGGTCACAAAATTTCTTGGAGTTTCGTAAAGTGTAACCTCTAATTCTAAGTGTGCATCTATTTTAGCTTTAATTATATTATAGATGACCACTACTATATTTTCGGCGGTAGGATTTAAGGTTTTAAACTCTTCAACTTCCTCATTCAGGTTTTTATGATCGAATTTTTCTTCTATTTCTGTTTCTATAATCTGCTTTAGAATTTTCATGTCCATAACAAAGCCTGTTTCTGGATGAATTTCACCTTTAACAGAAACAATCAACTCATAATTATGCCCATGATAATTAGGGTTTGCACATTTACCAAAAACAGTGGCATTTCGTGCGTCCGTCCAATCGGCATTATACAATCTATGTGCCGCATTAAAATGGGCCTTTCTACTAACTGTTACTTTCATGAGCTTACATTTATATGTTCGTAGAATTTATCAAAAATTACTTTAAACCATGCCGTATATAATTCTGGGTGAAGCGAAATATCAACTTTAACCTCTTCTAATGGCATCCATTTCCAGCTAGCTACCTCGTCTGGATTAATAGTAGGTTTTTCATTGTATTTCCCTAGCATTACATGGTCATATTCATGCTCAGTCAAGCCATTATCAAATGGTGCTTTATAAATAAAAGAAATAGAGTCTTGCAAATCTACAACAAAACCCATTTCTTCCATTAAACGTCTTTTCCCTGCTTCAATATTTGTTTCTCCTTCTCGCTGATGGCTGCAACAAGTGTTTGTCCAAAGTCCAGGAGAATGGTATTTACTTAAAGCACGTTGCTGTAACATTAATTCATTTTTATCATTAAAGATAAAAACAGAAAATGCCCTATGTAATAAGGCTTTTTCATGGGCTTCCATTTTAGGCATCAATCCTATTTGCTCATCATTTTCATTAACAAGAATTACTTTTTCCTCTTTCATCTGTGCAATTTCATTTTTTTAATTTGTCAGATGTAATTCGCATAGAATATGTTAATTAAAAATAATATCATAGACAATGCTCATTTCATAAAAAAACAAAAATACCAAGTAAATTTTTAAAAAGCATTATTATGGTTAGAAATTTAAAAAGTGCCTCAAACTTCTATCCTTAATGATGTTTTAAATATTATATTTGCAACCCATTTGCACAAACATTTATGAGTTTTTTAAAAGAAATACAACGCAGGCGAACTTTTGGTATTATTTCCCACCCCGATGCAGGTAAAACCACTTTAACAGAAAAACTGCTCCTTTTTGGTGGTGCTATACAAGAAGCTGGAGCTGTAAAAAGCAACAAAATAAAAAAAGGTGCCACCAGTGACTTTATGGAAATTGAACGCCAACGTGGAATTTCAGTGGCCACTTCTGTTTTAGCTTTTGAATATGATGGGATAAAAATTAATATTCTAGACACCCCGGGACATAAAGATTTTGCTGAAGATACTTTTAGAACGCTTACTGCGGTTGATAGTGTAATTGTAGTTATTGATGTTGCAAAAGGAGTTGAGGAACAAACTGAAAAATTGGTTGAAGTTTGTAGAATGCGAAATATACCCATGATTGTTTTTATTAACAAGATGGATAGAGAGGGTAAAGATGCTTTCGATCTATTGGATGAAATTGAACAAAAACTCGGTTTAAAAGTTGTCCCTCTAAGTTTTCCAATAGGTATGGGCTATGATTTTAAAGGCATTTATAACATTTGGGAAAAAAATATCAATCTTTTTAGTGGAGATAGTAGAAAAGATATTGAGGAAACCATTGAAATATCGGATTTATCCTCCTCTGAATTGGATAATCTAGTAGGTGAAAAAGCAGCAAATAGATTAAGAGAAGAAATAGAACTTGTTGAAGGTATTTATCCAGCTTTTGATAAAGAAGATTATCTAACCGGTAAATTACAACCAGTATTTTTTGGTTCTGCTTTAAATAACTTTGGCGTTAGGGAATTACTTGATTGCTTTATTGAAATTGCCCCAAAACCAAGACCTAAGCATAGTGAAGAACGTTTAGTGGACCCTAATGAAGATAAGTTTACTGGCTTTGTTTTTAAAATACATGCCAATATGGATCCAAATCATAGAGACCGTTTGGCCTTTGTAAAAATAGTTTCAGGGAAATTTGAAAGAAACAAACCATACCTGCATGTAAGGCATAACAAGAAAATGAAATTTTCTAGTCCAAATGCTTTTTTTGCTGAGAAAAAAGAAATTGTAGATGTTTCGTTTCCTGGTGATATTGTTGGTTTACATGACACTGGGAATTTCAAAATTGGTGACACTTTAACTGAAGGAGAAATTATAAACTACAAAGGTATACCTAATTTTTCACCTGAGCATTTTAGATATATTAACAACGCCGACCCATTAAAATCGAAACAACTTTTTAAGGGTATTGACCAATTGATGGATGAAGGTGTTGCTCAATTATTTACTTTAGAACTTAACGGTAGAAAAGTAATTGGAACTGTAGGTGCACTTCAATATGAGGTGATTCAATACCGGCTTGAACACGAATATGGTGCAAAATGCACTTATGAAAACTTGAATGTTTATAAAGCATGCTGGGTAGATCCTAAAAACTCAAAATCTGAAGAATACAAAGAATTTGTGAGAGTTAAACAGCGGTTTTTAGCCAAGGACAAACAAAACCAATTGGTATTTTTGGCAGATTCTGCCTTTTCGTTACAGATGACACAACAAAAATACCCCAATGTAAAACTTCATTTTACTTCAGAATTTGAATAAAATCATTGATGTATTTTGTCGATTTTTTATTCTTAATCGATATTTAAAATGCTTTTACCGAATATTTTAACCCCTGATATATAGATTTTTTAAATTTAAAGTAGAATCAGCCCCAAATTGATCTACTTATGGGAACACTAAATAATGTTTACAGCAATAATGATATTACTGTAACTTACAAACCTTGTAAATGCATAAACGCTGAGCGTTGTGCTAGAGAACTTTCGAACGTTTTTAGACACTCTGTATAATCCCATGGATTGACTTTGATGGTGCTCCAGTTAAAAAAATCATTAATCAAGTTAAAAAATTCCCATCTGGTGCATTAAAGTTTCATTTCAATAAAGAAGTTGCTTAAATCAAAAAAGCCTTTGAAAATAATTCAAAGGCTTTTTTGATTATACTT
>JBMTVT010000048.1:0-15937 GCA_049451635.1 Tamlana sp.
GAAAAATATATACATTAGAATCACTTTATCAACCATGATATAAGTGACTATGTATGATTCACCCTGATACCGAATTAAAGTTTATTAGTAATGAAATTGGCTACGGTGTTGTGGCTACAAAATTCATTCCTGCGGGAACCATTACTTGGGTTAAAGATAAGTTAGACAGAGAATTTAGCCCTTCAGAGTTCCAAAACATGGATCCCATTTACCAAAATATTTTAGATACTTATACCTTTAGAAGTAATAATGGTAATTTAGTTTTATGTTGGGATAATGGGCGCTATGTTAACCATAGTTTTAATTCTAATTGTTTAACCACTGCCTACGATTTTGAAATAGCCATAAGGGACATAAACCCAGGTGAGCAGCTAACCGATGATTATGGCTACCTAAATATTTCAAAACCCTTCAGGGCTATGGACGAGGGCTCAAGACGTAAAGTGGTTTACCCTGACGATTTATTAAAATATTACAAGGTTTGGGATAATAAAATTAGCAAGGTTTTTAAAAAAATTGCAAAAGTAGAACAACCTTTGAAGCCTATTTTAACACTTGATGTTTGGAATAAAATTTCAGCGATAATTGAAGGAAAAGAAAAAATGGAATCTATTTTAAACAATTATTGCACTAACGACATAAACTAAAAGCTTTAAACCAATAGTTTTATATTTGCATAAGAGTTTTCAAGGGCTGCACAAATTTGTTCTTTGTTTAACCATGCCACTTTTGTAATGCCTTCATTTTCCTGAGCGTACAGATTACCATTAAAATTGGTCTTCATTTCAAACCAGTAAGTTATTTTTATTTTATAACGCCCATTACGCTTAAAAATATGGTATGTAGTATCTAATGGCTTGACAATTTTTAAATTTTTCACCCCCGTTTCTTCCTCAACCTCCCTAATAGCAGTATCTTCAATGGTTTCTTTTCTTTCAATTTTACCTTTTGGTAAATCCCATTTATCATTTCTGTATATGAATAGAATATCACCTTTGTCATTATAAACCTTACCTCCACCTGCAACTACATTGGGCAATTTTTTTAAAAACTTTTTTAAAAGTTTATCTTCCTTTTTATGTATTAAACGTACTTCCTTTAAAGATGAATTATTAAGTTTTCTTATAACTTTTTTAATATTTACCGTATTAAGTAAATAGTTTTTAAAACCTGTCTCCTTCTCTACAACAGTAGTTAAAATTATTGGTTTATCACCAACAAAAATTCTATACATGCTAAGCTGTAATTAATCAATTCAATATGGTAAAAATATCATTTTTAGTTATAAAATTGTTGAAAAATATTTTTTTTATTAACTATTAAGCATATCATAAAATTAAATTAATATGTAATTTTGCTAACATGATTCTTAATAAAGACACCGCCAAAAAAACTGCTGAAGTTTTATTACAAATTAATGCTATAAAACTGAGCCCCAAAGAGCCCTTCACATGGGCATCTGGATGGAAATCACCAATTTATTGTGATAACCGTATAGTCTTATCATTCCCTACCATTCGAAATTATATTCGAGAAACTATGGGAAAACATATTGAAAAACAATTCGGCAAACCCGATGCAATTGCTGGAGTAGCTACTGGTGCGATTGGTATTGGTATGTTGGTTGCAGAATACCTTGGGCTACCCTTTATCTATGTTAGGCCAGATGCAAAAGGCCATGGCCGTAAAAACCAAATAGAAGGTTTTATTGAAAGCGGACAAAATGTAGTAGTTGTTGAAGATTTAATTAGCACTGGCAAAAGTAGCTTAAATGCAGTTAAAGCATTAAGAAATGCTGGAATTAATGCAAAAGGTATGGTTGCCATATTTACATATGGCTTTGATGTGGCTAGTAAAAATTTTGAAGAAGAAAATGTTTTGCTTTACACTTTAAGTAATTACGATAGTTTACTGGAAGAGGCTCTGGAAACCAATTACATTTCAGAAAAAGAATTGAAAACATTATCTGAATGGAATACCAATCCTAGTGAATGGAATGCTAATTGATAAACAAAACGTGAAATTGTTGATTTGTTTGGGCGTTAAGTCGAAATAATTTTATTCAACTTTACAAATTAACATCAAACAAATTACTACAATATGAATTTAGAATCCCCAAAAATTAGTGTCAGCAAATCACCAGATGAAGTATTTAATTTTTTATCTGACGTTAAAAATTTTGAATCTTTAATGCCTGAAAACATCAGCAAATTTAAAGTTTTAGATGACGATAAATTTTTGTTTGCTTTAAAAGGCATGCCAGAAATAATCTTGAAAAAGAAAGAAGTAACGCCACCTAACAAAATTGTTTTGGGAGCCGCTGGGGGGAAAATAGATTTCTCGTTAATTGGGAATATTATTAAAGTTAATGAAGCATCAAGCGAAGTACAACTAGAATTTACAGGCGACTTTAACCCCATGATGGCCATGATGATAAAAGGGCCTATTACAAAATTTATTGAAACCCTTGCTACCAATATTCCAAACGCTATTTAGTACATAAGGGTAATTTCTTTAAGGTCAAACTTTTTGATAATTTCATCTTCTAAAAGTACTTGAAGTTTTCCATATTTGGTAACCCCAATAATAAAGCCAGGAAACATTTCACCTTCAGCATTTTTAAATGTTGAGGGTTTATTTTTTCTGAATAAATTTACTTCATATTCATTCTTTACAACATCATAGAAACCTTTTTGCAAAAGTTTTGAATATGCCTTTGTGTGTTTAATAATACCATGTAAAATTTCATCTAGATTATAGTTTACACCGGTAATATTTTTCAAAGATGATGCTTTTGGAATGCCTTTAAATTGTGTTTGATTTACATTAAGACCAACCCCTATAATGGTAGAGTTTAGCTTATTTTTTATGACATTTTCTATTAAAATGCCACAAATTTTTTTATCTGCTGACAAAATGTCGTTAGGCCATTTAATACTTAAATCAGGTATATTTAATGTCTTTAAAGTTTTAAAAACGGCTAAAGACATAGCCATACTAATGTAAAAAGGAAACTCAACATCATGCATACTTAAATCCTTAAACATACTAAACATAAGGTTTTTACCATCATCCGAATTCCAAACAGTACCCATTTGTCCACGCCCTTTTGTTTGATGTTTGGCAACAACTATCGTGTAATCTACAACTACTTCATTGTAAATCATTTCTCTTAAAAATGAATTTGTAGAGTCGATGGCATTAAGTTTGATTATCTGCATTTGAGAGTTATTACAATACTTAAAAATCTTATGATTATTTTAAACTATAAAGAACTAAAAAAATAATAACTTTGCACAAATTAAATAAAATTAATGGCGAAAGAAAATATAAGCGCAGACCAACTAATATCAGTAATAATAAGTGGCATTGAAGATGTTAAAGGAAAAGAAATTAATATTTTAGATTTAAGAGATATAGAGAACACTGTTTGTGATTACTTTATAATTTGCGAGGGTACTTCAAATACGCAGGTAAACGCCATAGTTAATTCTATTCAAAAAAAAGTAAGTAAACAGCTTAAAGACAATCCTTGGCACACCGAAGGTGAAGATAATGCAGAATGGGTTTTAATAGATTATGTGAATGTAGTTGTTCATGTTTTCCAAAAACACATCAGAGAATATTATGATATTGAAAGCCTTTGGGGCGATGCAAAAACAACTGTTATAGAAACAAGTTACTAAAAAAATCAAATGACAAACAATAATAAAAAAAATACAAAGGAAAAGAAACCTAAATATAGTCCATACTGGATTTATGGTATATTAATAGCTGTTTTCCTGGGCTTTCAATTGTTCAGCAATGGCAGTTACCAGGATGGAAACACTACTACACCCGCAGAGTTTTTTCAATTCTTGGAAGCTGGCGATGTTCAAAAAGTGGATATCATCAAAAACACCCGTGTTGCAAAAGTTTATTTAACTAAGGAAGCTGAGGCCAAAGAAATTCACAAAAAATCAATTCCTCAAACCTTCATACCTACAGCAACAAAATTACCCAACTATAAATTTGAATTTGGAGATCTTCAAAATTTTGAAAATAAGCTCAATGAAGCTACAAAAAACCTAAGCGTAAAGCCTGTTGTAAAATTTGATACTGAAACTAACGATTGGGGCAACCTGCTTATGGGCATTCTTCCCTTTATTTTGCTTATTGCCGTCTGGATTTTTATTATGCGTAGAATGTCTGGTGGTGGTGCTGGTGGTGCCGGTGGACAAATATTCAACATAGGAAAATCTAAAGCAAAACTTTTTGATCAAAACACCGAAGTTAAAACCACGTTTAAAGATGTAGCTGGTTTAGAAGGCGCAAAAGAAGAAGTACAAGAAATTGTTGATTTCTTAAAGTTTCCTGAAAAATACACAACTCTAGGAGGTAAAATCCCAAAAGGCGCCTTATTAGTAGGACCTCCAGGAACAGGTAAAACCCTATTAGCAAAAGCAGTTGCCGGTGAAGCCAAAGTACCTTTTTTCTCTCTATCAGGTTCAGATTTTGTGGAAATGTTTGTTGGTGTTGGTGCTTCTCGCGTTCGAGATTTGTTCAAGCAAGCGAAAGAAAAATCACCTTCCATTATTTTTATTGATGAAATTGATGCCATTGGTCGAGCAAGAGGTAAAAATGCCATGTCTGGAAGTAATGATGAACGTGAAAATACATTAAACCAGTTATTAACTGAAATGGATGGTTTTGGCACCAATACAAATGTTATTGTAATTGCAGCAACCAACAGAGCTGATATTTTAGATAAAGCCTTGATGCGTGCGGGACGTTTTGATAGACAGATTTTTGTTGATTTACCAGATGTGCGCGAGCGTAAAGAAATATTTGAAGTGCACTTACGCCCACTTAAAAAAGCAAAAGATTTAGACCTAGATTTCTTATCCAAACAAACTCCTGGTTTTTCTGGAGCTGATATCGCCAATGTATGTAACGAAGCAGCCTTAATTGCTGCCAGAAATGGTAAAAAAGCGGTTGACAAGCAAGATTTTCTTGATGCTGTTGATAGAATCATAGGTGGGCTGGAAAAGAAAAATAAAATTGTAACGCCCTCAGAAAAACGTGCTGTAGCTTTTCATGAAGCTGGTCATGCAGTTGTAAGTTGGATGCTGGAACACGCAGCACCATTGGTTAAAGTTACCATAGTACCCCGTGGTCGCTCATTAGGTGCCGCATGGTATTTACCAGAGGAACGTTTAATTGTTCGTCCAGAGCAAATGCTAGACGAAATGTGTGCTGCTCTTGGTGGTCGAGCTGCTGAAAAAGTAATATTTAACGAAATATCTACTGGCGCCCTTAGCGACTTAGAGAAAGTTACCAAACAGGCTAGGGCTATGGTTACCGTTTATGGCCTTAGTGATAAAATTGGTAATTTAACCTATTATGATTCATCTGGCCAAAGCGAATACGGATTTACAAAACCATATAGTGAGCAAACAGCGGAATTGATTGATAAGGAAATCTCCGGAATTATAGAGAAGCAGTACCAAAGAGCCATTAAATTGCTAGAAGACAATAAAGATAAATTAACTGAGCTAGCAGAAGTTCTCCTTGAAAAAGAAGTGATTTTTAAAGATAACCTTGAAAAAATATTTGGGAAGCGTGCCTTTGAAAAAGAAGAAGCAGAAGACCAAAAGGAAACAAAAGAAGTAAAAACAGATGAATCTTTAGAAAACAATTAGAAAACTATATATTTGTCAAGCTTTTAGTAAAAAACTTAAATTAACCGTACGGTTAATTTAAGTTTTTTTATATTTGATAATCCTCAAAATGAATTTGGTTAATAGCTATATACTAAATGAGTCTTTTTAGAAAAATTTTTGGTTCTAAATCTGAGCGTTCAGGAGAAGAATTAAAATCTGATGATAGAGGCAAATACATGCCAGAAATAAAACTACCAATAGATGAACGGTTTACCATAAACTTTAAAGCTAATGGCGGCAAATTTTTATATTGCGGAAACTTAAACGAAATATTTGAGAATTTAGATTACATAATAGCTGAAAATAACTGGCAAGAAAAAAAAGCTTTGATACTAGATAGTAATTTGGAAGACAAGTTTAAAGGTTCAAGTTTAGTTTCCACCAAAAAAATCAGTGAATCGACCTATTTCCTTACTACATGCGAAAATTTAATAGCAAATGATGGGTCTTTACTTATTTCATCAAAACAAATTTTTGAGAAAAAATTACCAGAGTTACCCCTTAATTTTATTGTATTTGCCACTACAAGTCAGATTGTAGAAAATATTGGGGAAGGTTTACGTGGTATAAAATCTAAAAACCGACAAAAAATTCCAACAAACATTACCACCATAAAACATTTTAAATCTGGTGATGAAAAAGATTTTCTAAGCTATGGCAGTAGTGCCAAAAACTTATACCTACTACTTTTAGAAGATTTATAGAATAAAATGAGCCATAGTAAATTATGACACCATCTAAAATCTTTATAAGCGAGTTACATCTGACTTTAAAAAAACCAATTAATATCATCAGATGAAAGAAATTCTAACCCGTTCACTTTCTGGATTACTCTATGTATCTTTATTAATCATTTGCTTGAACTATGAGCAAGCACTTATAGCATTATTCTTTGTTTTTGGGTTGATTTGTATGGCAGAGTTTAAAAAACTCATGCTGCTAAAAAGCAACATACCTTTCATCATTTTCATAGTAATTTATGCCATTTTTGGATATTGGCAAATCGTATTAAATACGCATACAGGTTTAAATGAAGCAATTCAAATACTTATGGTAATCTCTATATTTGTTGAGCTTTTCTTAATAAAAGATTTATTTTCAGAAAAAACCATTCCGCTTTTTGCAACCAAACGGTTTATACTTACAACCTTCTACTTATCTAGCGGGTTTGTGTTTTTAATTTTAATAGCCAACCATCATCAACGATATAACCCAAATATTTTATTGGGTTCTTTTGTATTGGTTTGGGTTAACGATTCCTTTGCCTATTTAGTTGGTAAAAACTTTGGCAAACAAAAACTTTTTGAAAAAATTTCACCCAAAAAAACAGTTGAAGGGTTTTTGGGCGGGTTGTTTTTTTCATGTGTTGCAAGCTATTTTATTGCTACCTTTACAAATACATTAGACTTTACAAACTGGTTAATTTTAAGCATTATCATTAGTGTTTTTGGAACCTTGGGAGATTTAATAGAGTCTAAATTTAAAAGACAAGCAAACGTAAAAGATAGTGGTGTGATTATGCCCGGTCATGGTGGATTGTTGGACAGGTTAGACAGTATAGTCTTTGCAGCCCCTTTTATATATTTGTTTTTAAGAATTTTACATTATGTTTCATAAAGAAGGTTATAAAATTATTTTCATAACATTTGTTTTTGTTGTGGTCTCTTATTTACTGATTGATAGTTTTATTGATGTATCATGGCTAAGAACTTTTATCATGATTGTCCTTTTGGTCTTCTTGATACTTATCCTTCAATTTTTTAGAAATCCAAAACGACATACTTCTTTAAATGATAACCAAGTTTTATCTCCCGTTGATGGCAAAGTGGTGGTTATTGAAGAAGTGTTTGAAAAAGAATATTTTAAGGATAAACGCTTGCAGGTAAGTGTTTTTATGTCTCCAATAAACGTACATGTAACGCGTTTCCCTATTGGTGGCCATGTAGTTTTTAGTAAATACCACCCAGGGAAATATCTAGTGGCATGGCATCCCAAAGCGAGCGAAGAAAACGAGCGTACCACAGTAGTTGTAGAAAACAAAACCTATGGTAAGGTATTATACAGACAAATTGCTGGCGCCCTTGCAAAGCGCATAGTAAATTATGCTAAAGTAGATAACAAAGCCATACAAGGTGAAGATTCTGGGTTTATAAAATTTGGCTCTAGGGTAGATTTATTTTTACCACTAGACACCAAGATTAAAGTATCATTAAATCAAAAGGTTCGCGGTGGCGAAAGTGTAATTGCCGAACTACATGAGTAATGAAGATTTAGAAATAAAGTTCCAAGAAGCCGTAGAGCTTGTTAATGCATATACTGAACCTTTTCCAGCTGATACTTTACTAAAGCTTTACGCCTATTACAAAAAAGCAACCAATGATTATAGCAGACCTAGCAGTAAAAAAGCCATAATAAATGCTTTTAAAACCAATGCTTTATTTCAAGTTGAAAACATAACGGAAGATGAAGCAAAACGTATTTACATTGAATTGGTTAACAATTACTTTTTATACAGAAAATAGATTTCCTTTCTCTTAGCATAACTGCGTTTAGCTCTCTGATAAGCAAACTTTAAAATTTACTGTAAACTACTTAAACTAGCTTTAAGCGTCTCAATTTTTGCCAAGGCATCTGTCTCTTTCTTTTTTTCAGAAGCAACTACTTGCTCTGGAGCATTGTTAACAAAACGCTCATTTGATAGTTTTTTCTGTACAGATTTCAAGAACCCTTCTGTATATTTGAGCTCTTCATTAAGCTTTTCAATTTCAGCTTCAATATCAATAGCGCCAACCATAGGGACAAAATATTCATTGGATTTTACTCTAAACGTTAAAGCACTTTCTACCGGTTTTTCAACATAGTTTATAGCTTCTAAATTTCCTAATTTAGCTATAACCGTATCAAATGTTTTTGCCGCTTTTTCGTTATTAATTACCGAAAAACCAATAGCATCCTTAAAAGGAATATTCTTATCTTTTCTGATAGTCCTAATACCAGAAATAACCTCAGTAGCAAAATCAAACTCTGAAACTATACTTTCATTTATAGGTTTGCTTTCTGGCCAATTTGCTATAATTAAAGCTTCTTCAAGTGTTCTATCTTTTATATAATGCCACAAATCCTCAGTTAAAAATGGCATGAATGGATGTACTATTTTTAGGTTTTCTTCAAAAATAGCAATAATAGCATTATAGCTTTTAGCATCAATAGGCTGTTGATAAGCTGGTTTTACCATTTCTAACAACCATCCACAAAAATCATCATAAATCAACTTATAAGTAGCCATTAACGCATCACTTAATCTGTATTTACTAAAATGATCTTCAATCTCAATTAATGCTTTTTGAAATTTAGAGTTATACCACTCAATAGCTACCTTACTAGACTCTGGTTGCTCAATAGTCTCTGATATTTCCCAACCATTAACCAAACGGAAGGCATTCCAGATTTTATTGGCAAACCCTCTGCCCTGTTGGCATTTATCTTCATCAAATAACAAATCGTTTCCTGCCCCCGAACTTAACAATAACATACCAACACGTACACCATCAGCACTATATTCTTCAATTAATTTTAAAGCATCAGGTGAATTACCTAATTGTTTGGACATTTTACGGCCTTGTTTATCGCGTACAATTCCTGTAAAATAGACATTGCTGAAAGGTTTTTCATTTTTGTATTCGTACCCAGCCATAATCATTCTAGCCACCCAAAAGAAAATTATATCTGGTCCTGTAACCAAATCATTTGTTGGATAATAGTAATTGATATCTTTATTATCTGGGTTTCTAATACCATCAAACACACTCATTGGCCATAACCAAGATGAAAACCAAGTATCAAGCGCATCGGTGTCTTGTTTTAAATCTGAAGTTTTAAGCTGTGCGTTAGATGTTTTTTGCTTTGCTAGCTCCAGTGCTTTTTCAAGAGTTTCTGCAACTACAAAGTCTTCTTTTCTATCACCATAGTAATAGGCTGGAATTTGCTGCCCCCAAAGTAATTGACGAGAAATATTCCAATCGCGAATGTTTTCCATCCAATGACGATAGGTATTTTCTATCTTTTTAGGAAAAAATTTAATGTCTCCATCCACTAAAACAGATTTAATAGCAGGTTTTACCAATGCTTCCATTTTTAAAAACCATTGGTCGCTTAACCTAGGCTCGATAACCGCTTTGGTACGCTCTGAAGTCCCAACTTTATTAATATGGGTTTCGGTTTTTACTAATACACCTTTCTCTTCTAGCTCCCTAGC
This sequence comes from Tamlana sp., assembly GCA_049451635.1. Taxonomy (GTDB): domain Bacteria; phylum Bacteroidota; class Bacteroidia; order Flavobacteriales; family Flavobacteriaceae; genus JBMTVT01. The sequence continues at coordinate 9,958 of JBMTVT010000048.1, forward strand.
TATTTCTTTTCGTGCCACAAAACGATCTTTCCCTTGGTAATGCAATCCATAACAATTTAAAGTTGCATCTTCATTAAAAATATCAACAACTTCTAAATTGTGCTTATCTCCAAGATTTTTGTCATTTTCGTCGTGTGCAGGCGTTACTTTTAAACATCCAGTTCCAAATTCCATATCTACATAATCATCTTCAATAATTGGAACCACACGATTACAAATAGGCACAATAGCTTTTTTTCCACGTAAGTGAATAAAGCGTTCATCATTAGGATTAATACAGATAGCGGTATCTCCAAAAATAGTCTCAGGACGCGTTGTTGCAATGATTAAAGTATCATCACTACCTTCAATTTTATAGCTTAAATAGTAAAGATTTCCTTGTTTTTCTTCATAAATAACCTCCTCATCAGATAAGGTTGTTTTTGCTTCAGGATCCCAATTAACCATTCGGTAACCTCTGTAAATAAGCCCTTTGTTAAATAAATCAACAAAAACCTTTATTACCGCCTCACTCATATCATCATCCATGGTGAACTTGGTTCTATCCCAATCACACGAACATCCCAATTTTTTTAACTGCTGAAGTATTACACCACCATACTCATAAGTCCAATCCCAAGCGTGTTTTAAAAATTCTTCGCGCGTTAAATCTTGTTTATTGATTCCTTGCTCTTTTAGTTTAGCAACCACTTTAGCCTCAGTAGCAATAGATGCATGGTCAGTTCCTGGCACCCAACATGCATTTTTACCCAATAATCTGGCACGACGAATTAACACATCTTGAATGGTATTATTTAGCATATGCCCCATATGCAAAACGCCCGTTACATTTGGTGGTGGAATTACAATAGTATAAGGCTCTCTTTCATCGGGTTCTGAATGAAAATAATTATGTTTCATCCAGTAATCGTACCACTTGCTTTCTACCTGACTTGCATCATATTTTGATGGAATTTGCATGCTTTGGAATAGTTTTTGAATAATGATTTGCAAAAGTACTTATATTTCTTTTTCTGTGAAAGCCATGATTGGTTAATGATTAAAAATGATTTCACCATATTTAACAATTTATACGCTAAACTGTAAAAAGTTATATGTACTTTTATGTAAGTTAAATATGTTAATATATCTGCATTACGTCTATTATTTTGCAGGTTGTAGAAAAAGTAGCTATGTTTGGCTTGAAATTATGAATTAAAAATTCAGCATCCGCTATGAAAAATTTTAAACAAGGATGCTAAAAATGAAGAATAAAAAAAATAAAATCATGAAACAATTAATTACTATTTTATTTATCGGGTTAATCAGTTTTACCATGCATTCGCAGGCTAAAATTGAATTTAAAAGTGAAACTATTGACTATGGAACTATTGAAAAAGGTTCGAATGGTGTAAGAGTTTTTGAATTTACAAACACTGGTAATGAACCGCTCATTATATCCAAGGTGTCATCTAGCTGTGGCTGTACTATTCCAAAAAAACCTGAGGACCCTATTTTACCCGGAAAAACAGGGCAAATTGAAGTGAAATATGATACTAATAGAGTTAATCCTATTAGAAAAACAATCACAGTTATATCAAACGCAGAAACGCCAACTGTTGCTCTTAAAATTAAAGGCGAAGTTGTTGATTCGAGCAAAGAAAATGTTCTTGAAAAGAAAAACAAAAGCATTGTTCAGCAATAAATAAAGAAATAAAAAAATTAGCCCCGATCAAATAGTTCGGGGCTAATTTTTTTTAAAAAGGAGCTTGATTATTTATACCCCTTTTTTAAAAAAACTTTAAGATAATTTTCTCAACTTTGTAAATTAAATAGCTAAAAATGCCATCTATATCGCAAAAAGGGCAGTTAATGCCACAATCTCCAATACGAAAATTAGTACCATATGCTGAACAAGCTATAAAAAATGGCAAAACAATCTATTACTTAAACATTGGACAACCTGATATTAAAACACCACAAATTGCCTTAGATGCTGTTAAGATTAACTCTTTAGATATTTTAGCCTACACAAGGTCTGAGGGGTCCGAAGAATACCGAAAAAAAATAACCAATTATTACAAAAAAAATAACATAGTTGTTAATCATGATGACATTATAGTTACTACTGGTGGCAGTGAAGCCTTACTTTTTGCATTTGGAAGTATTATGGATGTTGACGATGAAGTTATTATACCTGAACCCTTTTATGCCAATTATAATGGATTTTCTACAGCTTCAGGAGTAAATATTGTTCCTGTAATTTCAAAAATTGAAAATAATTTTGCCCTACCTCCAATAGAAGAGTTTGAAAAATTAATTTCCCCAAAAACTAAGGCCATATTAATTTGTAACCCAGGAAACCCAACGGGTTATCTATATTCGAAAGAAGAAATCCAAAAACTTGCTGCTATTGTAAAAAAACACGATTTATTTTTAATTGCTGATGAAGTTTACAGAGAATTCACTTATGATGGCAATACCCATTATTCTATCATGCAAGAACCAGGTTTGGAGGAACATGCTATAATGATTGATTCGGTTTCAAAACGCTATAGTATGTGTGGTGCGCGAATTGGGTGTTTGGTTTCAAAAAACAAACATGTAATTCAAACTGTTTTAAAATTTGCCCAAGCTCGATTAAGTCCTCCAACTTTAGCCCAAATTGCCAGTGAGGCAGCTTTGGATACACCTCAAAGCTATTTTGACGATGTAGTTGAAGAATATGTTGATAGAAGAAATACATTAATTGCTGAATTAGAGAAAATTGATGGTGTAAAAGTAGCCAAACCAAAAGGGGCCTTTTATTGTATAGTTGAGTTACCTGTTAAAAACTCTGATGATTTTGCACAATGGCTATTAGAACATTTTGACGTTAACGGTGAAACCATTATGGTTGCTCCCGCTGGCGGATTTTATTCCACCCCAGGGGTTGGTATTAACCAAATTAGGATTGCTTACGTACTTAACAAAGAAAGTTTAACTAAATCGGTTAATATTTTAAAAGAAGCCCTAAAAGTTTACAAAGACTAGTGCAAATTCTTGAAAACATATCTTTAAAATCATACAATACTTTTGGCATTGATGTAAAAGCAAAACACTTTGTTTCTGTTAATAATATTAACGAATTAAAGCAAGTTTTGTCTTTAAAAGAATATGCCAATAAATTGATTTTAGGTGGTGGTAGTAACATGCTTTTAACTAAAGATTTTGAGGGTTTAGTTATTCATATTAACCTAAAAGGCATTGAAATTGTTAATGAAGATGAAAATGCAGTTTTTGTTAAGGCCTATGCTGGTGAAAATTGGCATCAATTTGTGCTTTGGTGTATCAATAATGATTTTGGGGGTGTTGAAAACATGTCATTAATACCCGGTAATGTAGGTACAGCTCCTATTCAAAACATTGGTGCTTACGGGGTTGAACTTAAAGATGTTTTTGAATCATGTGAAACCATTGCTATTGAAGATGGCACCTTGCAAAAATTCACCAATATCGAATGCGATTTTGGTTATAGAAATTCTATTTTCAAACAACATGCTAAGGGTAAGCATGTAATTACCAGTGTAATTTTTAAATTAACAAAACGCTATCATAAATTAAATATTAATTACGGGACCATAGCATCAGAGCTTGAAACAATGGGTATTACAAATCCAAACATTCAAGATATTTCAAAAGCAGTTATTACAATAAGGGAAAGTAAGTTACCAAACCCAAAAGATATAGGGAACAGTGGTAGCTTTTTTAAAAACCCTATTATTTCTAAAAATCAATTCAATTATCTTGTTGAAAGTTTCAAAGATATTCCTAGTTATCCTGTTTCAGAAAATGAAGTTAAAGTTCCTGCAGGTTGGTTAATTGAAAAAGCTGGTTTTAAAGGCAAACGCTTTGGTGATTATGGTGTACACAAAAAACAGGCTTTAGTATTAGTAAATTATGGTGGAGCCAATGGTACAGATATTCTAAATTTTTCTGAATTAATACAAAAAACAATTAAGCGCATTTTTGGTATTTTAATAGAAGCTGAAGTAAATATCTTGTAATCTAAAAGAAATTTCTAAATTTGAAAATTAACAAGGTATAAACCCTAATAAATTAAACTAACTTTAACTTGATTTCACCTATAGAAAAAGAAATCGTTTCCTTATTGGAAAAAGGCGATAAAAAGGCCATTAATTTGCTTTATGAAAACTATGCTGATGCCTTATTTGGAGTTATAAAGAAAATAATTTCAGATGATGACATTGCACAAGATGTTTTACAGGAAAGCTTTGTAAAAATATGGCGTTATGCAAAAAAATATGATGCCAGTAAAGCAAAACTTTTCACATGGCTATATAGAATTGCCTATAACACTGCCATTGATAAAGTTAGGTCATTAAAAAATAAAAGCGGAAAAGAAGTCCAAATCGAAACTTCTTCCGTATATAAAATAACATCCAACGAATTAAATCAGGATGTTATGGATATAAAAAAACATCTAAAAAGTTTAGATGAAAAATATCAAATAGTGATACATGCACTCTTTTTTGAGGGTATGACACAGCAAGAAGCTAGCGATGAGCTAGATATTCCGTTAGGAACGATAAAATCGAGATTAAAAATTGGATTGCGCGAATTAAAAAAAATTTACAATCCTTAACTAAACAAAGTCATGAATGCGAAAATAATTACTTTTTTAAATTCTGGCCTATTAGAAAAATATCTTTTAGGTGAAACTACTTCTGCTGAAACAGAAATGGTGGAGTCTTACATTTCAAAATACCCAGAAGTACAGAATGCCTACAATACTTTACAATTTAACCTTGAAGTGGTTGCAAAAAGTAATGCTATTGAAGCCCCTAAAGACATCTTAAATAATATTTTAGATGAACTTGAAGAAGAAACCCCTGTTATAAAATTAAGAACTCAAAGAACTTACAAAAAATGGTACAGGTTTAGTGTTGCCGCCAGTGTTGCTGCATTACTATTTGCTGGAACCTCTTATATTTTTTATAATCAAAATCAAAAGCTTTCAAAAGAAAACCAAGTGGTTGTCGACGAAATTTTTGATTTGCGAGGAGATATTGCTAAAAACAATGAAATGCTGGACAATGTCATGCGTCAGCTTTTAAAACTTAACAATCCTGAAACCGAAAAGTACATTATCACAGGAAATGAAAGAGCCAAAGACCTTAAAACAGTGGCTTACATTAATCCAAAAGAAAAAACATCTATGATTGATGTGGTATCTTTACCCCAATTACCTGAAGAGCAATGCTACCAAATTTGGGCAGAATTACAAGGTAAAATGGTAAATTTAGGTATTTTGGATAAAGCAGACAGAAAGCTTAGAAGCATACCATACATGGAAGATGCTTTAGCTTTAAGTATAACCATTGAACCTAAAGGAGGAAATACTTCGGCTTCTTTACAAAACTCTGTAGCAGAAATTAGTTTACAATAAAGATTAATAGCTTAATTGACTATCAATAAAAAGCCTTATCAAAATAGATAAGGCTTTCTTTTTAATTTGATTTTCAATTATTATTTATCAAATAAGGTTTTGTGAATAAACCCTGCTATAATTGCACCTGCTATTGGCCCCGGCTGCAGCAATAGCCACTATTAATTGTGCTACAATATACCCTAGTATATATTGAACCTCAAACTTACCTCCTGCCCATAAACCTAAAGATACAGCCGGATTAAAATGCCCTCCAGAAATATGCCTAACAGCATAAGCCATAGTTAAAACCGTTAAACCGAACGCTAGAGCAACCCCGGTAAATCCTATTCCTAAATCTGGATAACCTGCTGAAAATATAGCACTACCACAACCGCCAAAAACGAGCCAAAAAATTCCAAAAAACTCTGCAAATAATTTTTTCATGATTTAATATTTTAGTTGGTTAAACCATAAATTTAATTTTTTTTATAGAGGTCAGTAGTTAGCTGCATATAATTTCGCTTTGATATATTTTATCACTGTTGACCATTTTAGTTATTAAGTTATTGA
>JBMTVT010000049.1:0-15822 GCA_049451635.1 Tamlana sp.
TACTTCTGGTAATTTTACACCATTTTTTATTGGTGTTTATACCGGATTCGCCATTAAGTTTTAGGTTTTTGGTTAGATCTGGACGTGTGTTTTCTTATGAAAATACATGTCAAAAAAACTGCTCGCCCCCTCGGGCAGTTTTTTATTTATTAAAGGCTTGCAGTTGCTTTAAAATAGTCTTACGAGCCTTTTCATTTAAAGCCTTAGTGTCTTCAATGGTTAGTCCGTTAGTAGATAAAAACCTGTGTATTTTTACCCGCATTTTTCCCGGTCCTCCACTAAAAAATGTATATGAAAATCGCGATTTGTTATCGGCAAATGTAATAGGTACTATAGGTATTTGATGGTTGATTGCCAACCTAAAAGCGCCATCTTTAAAATCATCCAACAAAATATGCTCTTCGGGTACACCTCCTTCGGGAAAAATACAAATACTTAACCCAGACTGTAGCCTACGTTGCGCTCTTAAAAATACAGCTTGCCTGCTTTTAGCCGAACTTCTATCAACTAAAATACAAGTACGCTTATAGAAAAATCCAAATAACGGTATTTTTGCCAGTTCCTTTTTCCCCACAAATACAAAAGGATTCTTAACTGAAACCAACATCAGCATAATATCGGCCATAGATGTATGGTTCGCGATAAACATATAACTTTTGCTGCTTTCTGGTGTTTCTTCTCGTTCAATTTTACAAGCAAACCCCATGCCTATTAAAATAAATTTTGCCCAAATTCTTGCCAGCTTGAAAAAGAAAGGATACCACGATTCTTTTGATATTGAAATTAAGAGAATTGGCAACAAAAGAAGTATTGGTAATGCTACAAGGATGTAAAACCAAATTCGGTATAATACCCAAAAAATATATTTAAAAATCTTCATAAAGTCCAAAAATACATATTTGTATTGAGCTATTCTATTAAAAAAATTACCTTTGTTTTTTGTTTAACCCTTAAAAAGATTCCTGCTTTCGCAGGAAGTAATATGGCAAGAATACTTACAGGCATACAAAGTACAGGCACCCCACATTTAGGAAATATTTTAGGCGCCATTATTCCAGCAATTGAAATGGCCCAAGATCCTGATAACGATTCTTATTTATTTATTGCAAACTTGCACACATTAACACAAATTAAAGATGCCGAAACCCTAAGGGCCAATACGTATTCCACTGCAGCTACATGGTTGGCTTTTGGGTTGGATATTGAAAAAACCGTTTTTTACAGACAAAGCGATGTGCCACAGGTAACAGAATTATCTTGGTATTTAAGTTGCTTTTTTCCATATCAACGTTTAACATTAGCTCATAGTTTTAAAGATAAAGCTGATAGATTGGAAGATGTAAACTCTGGTTTGTTTACATATCCCATGCTGATGGCAGCCGATATTTTATTGTATGACGCCAACATTATTCCCGTTGGCAAGGACCAATTGCAACATATTGAAATGACACGTGATGTAGCCTCTCGCTTTCATGCAAAAATGGGCGAAACGTTTGTGTTGCCAGAGGGCAAAATACAAGAAAACACCATGCTCATTCCAGGCACTGATGGTGAAAAAATGAGCAAGAGCAGGGACAATATTATCAATATCTTTTTAGATGATATAAAACTACGCAAACAAATAATAGGCATTCAAACAGATAGTACGCCGCTTGAAGAGCCAAAAGATTGGAAAACCTGTAACTGTTTTGCTATTTATAGTTTGTTAGCTAGCGACACTCAAATTGAAACCATGAAAGCTAACTATGAAAGTGGAAATTATGGTTATGGGCATGCCAAACAAGCCTTATTTGAACTCATCGTTGAAAAGTTTTCAACACAACGCGAGCGCTATAATTACTACATGAATAACCTTAACGAAATTGATAAAGCCTTAGCTATTGGTTCAGAAAAAGCTAAAACTGTTGCTGATGAGGTATTAAATAGAGTTAGGGAAAAGGTTGGGTATTAAAAATGAAAAAAGAATATTTATCTCCAATTTTAAATATGTTAGCTATGGCTTTGATAATCATTTCAAAGCTATCAAGTAACAAAGGGTTAGACTGGGTAGCAATTGGAGCTTCATTAGTATTTGTTCTTTCAACAGTTCATCTAATTTCTCTATTAAAAAAATCAAATAATCTCAAATAACTTTCCAGGTAAAGGCCTAATAATACCTTTTAGTTCCATATTCAATAGTGTACTGCTCACTTTAAAAATGGGTAAGTTGCAATTAATGGCAATCAGATCTAATTGCTGTTTTTCATTTTCTTTTAAATAGTTATAAATTACTTTTTCTGTAGCATCCAACTCAACCAATAATTGTTTTTGAACTGCTGGCTTTTTATCGTCTTCAAGTTTCCAATTTAAAATATAAGGTACATCAAAAGGAGAGGTTAACATATGTGCTTTTTGGTGTTTTATCAAATTGTTGCAACCCACACTTTGGCTATCAGTTGTTCTTCCTGGAACCGCAAATACCTCTCGATTGTATGAGTTGGCAATATCTGCTGTAACCAAACTACCCCCTTTTTCGGCAGATTCAACCACTATGGTGGCTTCACTCAAACCTGCAATAATTCTATTTCGTTTTAAAAAGTTGTTCCGGTCAAATGTATCAGTGCTCCAAAAATCAGTAAAAAACCCGCCATTTTTTTCTACATCAACCATATACTTTTTGTGCACTTTTGGATAAATGGTATTTAAACCATGGGCTAAACACCCTATAGTTTGCAAATTGTTTTTAATGGCGGCCTTGTGGGCTGTAATATCAGTTCCATAGGCAAATCCAGATATAATAACTGGATTATATGGCGTTAGTTTTTCAATTAAATCTTCACAAAATGCAATGCCACTAGTTGTTATTTTTCGGGTGCCTACAATACTGATAAGGTACCTATTTTTTAAATCTATATTCCCAACTTGAAACAGCAATATAGGACCATCAATACAGTGTTTAAGTTTTTCTGGATAATCGGTTTCCTTAAAGTAAGTGGCTTTAATATTGTTTTCTTTAATAAACGCCATTTCTTTCTCAGCCTCAATTAAGTGTTGAGATTCGTATAAACCACTTAAAACTGTTGTTCCAATCCCATTAATTTTTAACAGGCTTTGCTTTTTCTCTTTTAAAACTGCTTCAGCTGATCCGCAATGGCTTATCAATCGTTTAGCTGTAATATCGCCAATATTGGGTACATGTTGCAATGCTAAGGTGTAAAGCAAATCTTCTTCGGTCATTATAGGTGTTTGATTTTAAACTGCAATAAACACATTTTTGTTCAATAATTAAATTTTAAGTTCCTTAGCCCTTCAATTTAACAAATTGATTTGCTTTTTTTGGTTGTTAATAAATAGTACAACTAATGTTTTATTGGAAAGCAAAAAATTTTAACTTTGCTTTCATGCAATTAGAGACCTACATAAGCGATTTACTTTATAGATACGAATGCGTTACCATACCTGATTTTGGTGCCTTTTTAACCCAAAATACATCAGCTACAATTGATGAAACCACCAATACATTTTATGCGCCAAAAAAAGTTATGTCGTTTAATGAGCAAATTCAAAAAAACGATGGCATATTGGCCCATTACATTGCAGATGTAGAGAAAATTCCTTTTGAAACTGCTAATAAGAAAATTGCAAAGCGTGTTAAAATTTTAAAATCGTATTTAACACAAGGTGAAACACTTACATTTAAAAATATAGGAGAGATCACTTTTAATAAAGAAGGGAAAATAGTATTTGAACCATCATATCACTTAAATTATTTAACCGATTCATTCGGGTTATCGCAATTTGTTTCCCCGCAAGTAAATAGAGTCGTTTACAAAGAAACTGTTGAGACCATCGAAAAAGTTATACCAATTATGGTTACTTCAGAAAAACAAAAAGTGAGGTCTTACTTAAAATATGCAGCGGTTGCTTTATTGGCGTTAACTCTTGGAGGGTTGGGTGCTTCAAAATTTTATATTGATAACATTGAGGCGCACAATGAGCTTGCCCAAGAAAAAGCCACTCAGCAGTTAGATACTAAAATACAACAGGCTACTTTCAGTTTAAACCCTTTACCTGCAATAACTTTGCATGTTACCAAACAAAATGACAACTATCATATTGTGGCTGGTGCTTTTAGGATTGAGGAAAATTGTGATAAAAAAATAGCCCAATTAAAAGCTGATGGCTTTAGTGCCAGAAAAATTGGGGTTAATAAATACGGCTTGCACGAAGTAGCTTATGCTAGTTATGAAGATAGGCTAGAAGCTCTAAAGGCTCTCAGAAATATCAAAAACACCCACAATAGAGATGCTTGGTTGTTGGTTAAAAAACTGGATTAATTGTAGTTTTTAATTAACTCTTAAATTACTTACCTAAATCCTAAAATCGTTTTACCTTTGCCACATCATTTAAAATGCTATGATGAAAGCAAAAACACCCGAGCAATCCAGAACAATCATGACCGATATGGTCTTACCTGGTGAAACAAACCCCTTAAATAATTTATTTGGCGGCGAGCTTCTAGCCAGAATGGATCGTGCTGCAAGTATTGCTGCAAGACGCCATAGCAGGCGTATTGTTGTTACTGCTTCAGTTAACCATGTGGTGTTTACTCGTGCTGTTCCTTTGGGAAGTGTTGTAACTGTTGAAGCCAAAGTATCACGAGCTTTTAAAACTTCTATGGAAGTGTTTATTGATGTTTGGATTGAAGATCGCGAGTCTGGTAATAAAACCAAAGCAAACGAAGCAATATATACCTTTGTGGCCGTTGATGAAACTGGAAGGCCCGTAATGGTCCCAGAAGTATCCCCTGAAACCGATTTAGAAAAAGAGCGTTTCGCAGCTGCTTTGCGCCGTAAACAACTTAGTTTATTATTGGCTGGAAAAATAAAGCCTAATGATGCTACTGAATTGAAAGCGTTGTTTATGTAATAAGATCCTGAACTTGTTTCAGGATAACGCTAAAGTGTTACATTTTATAAATCCAAGATGCAGGATTTTGTGTTTTTCCGTCTTTGGAGACAACAAAACTTAAAATAGTTTCTCCGCTGTTATTTGTAAATACTTCTCCTATTTCTTGTTTTGTTGTTACTTTATCCCCTTTTTTAACATAAACTTTTACTAGGTTTTTATAAAGTGTAATGTAATTACCATGCTGAACCATAACAATAGGATTGACATTTTTCATGGTGACTACAGCTATAACCTCTCCATTAAAAACCGCTTTAACTTTTGCCCCTTTTTCAGTAGCTATTCTAACACCATTACTTTTTATAGTCAAGCTTTTATCGATAGGATGTGGTTGGGTTCCATAACCCAATCTAACCACGCCTTTATCAACAGGCCAAGGCAATTTGCCTTTATTGGCCACAAAGTTAGACGCCAAAACCTTTTCTTCTGGTGTTAAAGCAAAACTTGTGGCACTTACACTTTTCCCTGCTTTCTTGTTAGAACTAGCAATAGCAGCCTTAATTATACGGTCTATTTCAGCATCAATTCTATTTACCTCTCTCTGCTTTTCCCTTATTTGAGACGAATAAACCGATAAGTTGCTTTTTATGGCTTTCATTAACACTTGGTGTTCCTTACGTTCTGCTTCCAAAGACTTTTGAATTTCTCTGTTTTCGGCTATCAAAATTTTCTTAGCCTCCTGTTGCTCAAGTAAATTTTTGTTTGTTTCCTGAAGCTCCAAGGTTTTAACCTTTATGGTTTCTCCTTGTTGCTTTTGGTGGTCTGAATATTGCTTAATATACTGAAGCCTTTTATAGGCCTGCTTAAAGTTATTTGACGATAGCAAAAACATGGTTCTACTTTGTTGGTTTTTGCTTTTGTATGATTTTACAATCATGGCAGCATAAGCTTCTTTTAACTCCTTCAATTCGTCTCTTAAATCGGTGATTTTCTTTTTATTTGAATTGATTTGCCTCGTTAATAGATTAGCCTGTTGATTAGTGACTTTTATTAAATTTGAAAGCACATGTATTTTATAGTTAAAATCTTCTATTAATGATAACTGCGATTTTTCCTTTGATTTATTTTCGGCTCGCAATTCATTAATTTTTTGAATTTCACTGAGCAATTCTTGCTTTTGGATTTCAAGTTCCTTTTGTTTGTTATTTTGTGTAAAACCTAAGGAGTAGCTAAGTAAAACAACTATAACTATAAGGAATTTATATGCATGTTTACCTATTGCCATTAAAGTTCAATTTCTTTAAACCCAGAGGGTATTTTAAACGGAAAGTTTAAATCTTCATTCAATGAAACCCCTTTAAATTCTAAATTTAATATAACCTCCTCATTAGCTTCAACCGCTATTACTTTTATGTTCTCGGGCAGTATTTGGTTTTCAACCTTTTGGTGCGATATATAATCTATTTGTAAATGCCTGTGTTCTTTATGTTGTGTAATTTGTTGTGATTTTACCTTAAAGTATGCGGGATCCAACAAAAAGAAAATTTCAAATAGGTCGCGTTGTTTTTTGGGCTGTACCACATAAACGCCATCATCAAAAGAGGCTTTATAATCGCCTTCTTTTAAATTAAAAATAGTTTCGCCAATTAACAAGTTTTGAACTTTTTGAAAATCTAATTCTGTTCCTAATAAATCGCTCAAATATTTATAATCACCATCAAAATATGTGTTATTCAACTTATTATAAAAACTAACTTTTTCTGGGGTTACTAAAGCTCTAATAACTGAAAAAGAAGCATTTATCCATAGCATTTCATCTTTTTTAGCTCTAAAATTAACGGTATGGGATTGTGATTTACCGTTTTGATTAAGTGTTATTTTAAGTTTAGATTGTAGCGTTTTAAAACTAGATGTTTGTTTGGAGTTTTCCTTTATCAATTGTTTGGTTGATAAATTGTAATTGGCTTCGCCAACTGCTATGGTTTTTGAGGTTTTACAACCAAATACAAGCAGCATCAATAAAAAGGCAATTATAAGCTGGGGGCTTTTATTCATTAATTTGAATTTTCAATTTGCTTTGCTTTATCACTAAACGTTTTTGCTTTTACAGTATTGTTTAACAGAGTGTGTGCTTTACTCAATTGGTTATAAAAATCAGCCTCCATTTTAGTATCATCAATAATATAATCCAATCCTGCTTCTAAGGATTCTAAAGCTTTATTGGGTTGGTTTAATTCATTAAGGGCTACACCATTTACAAGATAAAATAAGGGCTGAGAAGGATATTCATTAAGAACTTCACTACTCTTCTCTTCTGCAATGCTGTACTTTTTTAAATCTAGGTATAACAGCAATACATTACGCAGCACATTAAAATTTTGGGGTTCTAATTGTAGCGCTGTTTCAAAATATTCCAGTGCTTTTACTTTATTGCTTTTGGTTAAATGATACTGCCCTAGTTCAATTAATGTTTTGCTGTTATTGGTGTTGCTTACTATAGTAGTTGCTTCAACCAAATCGGCTTCGTACTGTGGGTTATCTCCAACAAACTGAACAAAGTCCGTTAATACTCTAAGTTTTGCCTCTGGCTTTATTTGGGTGCTTTTAATCACAATTTTCATCGATTCTATAGCCTTTTCGGCATTATTATCATCTAAATAAAACTTATAGAGCGCTAAATGGACTAACTGCGATTCTGGATTTATTTTTAGAAGCTCTTTAGCTGTTTCAAAAGCCTTCTCTTTTTCATTATTTTCGCTGTAACGAAAGATAAGTGCCAAATAGTTTGATTCCTTTTCTGGGTTATTCTCAACACGTTTTTCTAAGTTTTTAATTTGATCTTTTTTGCGCCCTGTAATTTCATAAATTCTATTCCGCATCAAATCACGAGAAACCGAAATCCCAAATTCTTTATCTAACTCATCCAAAATTTCAAGAGCATCATTATACCTTTCACTTTTTATGTAAAGGGAAGCTAAATCTTCTCTATAATTTGGATTATATTTAACAAGCTGTTTAACGGTTTTAATGGCATTTTTATAATCGTTTTGCGATGCATAAAAGCCATAGAGTTCATCTAAAAACCATTCGTTATATAGGTCTTTATCAACAGCTTCTTTAAGGGCATCTTCGGTTGCTCCAAAATTTTTAAGCTGCATATAGTTTTTTCCCAATTCGAAATATAGAACAGGCACCGAATTATCAATGTCAATACATTTTAAAAGTGCTTCAATAGAACGATCATAATTTTCAATTCCTTTTTGTTTTAGGGCTTCATAAAAAAGCTCTTGAAATCTGTCTTCATTATTACCTAAGTCGTCATTTTGGGCAAAGTTATATTGAGGAATCATTGATATTCCAAGAAGAAAAAGTAGAATGTAGATTTGTTTCTTCATGCCTTGAGGCTTTCAAAAGTTATTCCAAAACCGAATAATCTCCTATGCTGACACTGGTAAAATTGCCGTTATATTCAACATAATTACCAATCATAGCATGATCTAAATTAGCATTTTTAATGCTAGTATGGGTTTGTATTAAGCTATTTTTAACGGTTGAATTTTCTATGGTTGTATCATTCCCAATAGAAACGAAAGGGCCAACCGTTGTATTTTTAAGTACCACGTTTTCACCAACAAAACAAGGCTCAATAATTTTTGAATTTTCTAATTTAGCCGATGAAGCTACCAATTGCTCTTCACCATCCTGTTGCAAAAACCCAAGCATTCTCTGGTTGGTTTCAATGGTAATTTGCTTATTGCCGCAATCCATCCATTCATCAACCGTTCCTGTTTTAAATATTTTTCCATCTGCCATCATGCGCTTTATCCCATCATTAATTTGGTATTCGCCACCGTTCATAACATTTTCATCTAGGATTTCTTGTAATTTTTCTTTTAAAACCGCTACGTCTTTAAAATAGTATATCCCTATAACCGCTTGGTCGCTAACAAATGTTTTAGGCTTTTCAACCAATTCAATAATTTCTTGATTGTCATTTAACTTTACAACACCATATGCTTCAGGATTATCAACCTGTTTAGTCCAAATAACGCTATCAGCAGTAGAATCTAAATCAAATTCAGCTCTAATAAGTGTATCTGCATAAGCAATAACCGCGGGGCCTGAAAGCGATGGTTTTGCACACATAATGGCATGACCTGTTCCTAAAGGTTGATCTTGACGGTAAATAGTGGCTTTGGCGCCTAAATCAGTCGCCAATTTTTGCAAGCTTTCAACAACATCATCACCAAACCATGCAGGATCACCCAAAACAAAAGCGATTTCTTCAATAGGTTGTTTTAAAACTTTGGCAATGTCTTTTACCAATCTATGAACAATAGGTTGTCCTGCAACGGGTATTAATGGTTTTGGCACGGTTAAACTGTGTGGTCGTAAACGGGATCCTCTTCCCGCCATGGGTACTATTATTTTCATTGAATTGTATTTTCTTATTTAACTCCTGTGCTACCAAATCCGTCTTCTCCACGTGAGGTTTCAGATAATGTTTCAACCAACTCCCATTCTGCTCGTTCGTGTTTTGCTATCACTAGTTGAGCAATACGTTCACCATTATTTATAACAAAATCTTCTTGAGATAAATTCACTAAAATTACCCCAATTTCACCTCTGTAATCTGCATCAATGGTTCCAGGTGCATTTAAAACCGTAATTCCCTTTTTTGCTGCCAATCCGCTTCGTGGACGTACCTGAGCTTCAAAACCAATAGGTAATTCTATAAATAAACCTGTGCCTACAATACTTCTTTCCAGAGGTTTTAAGATTCTGGGTTCAGATAAATTGGCTCTTAAATCCATACCAGCAGATGCAATAGTTTCGTAATGTGGTAATTCGTGATTGGATTTATTGATTATTTTAATTTTCATGTTTTTCTATTTCTGATTGTAATAAACTGATAATTGACACCATTTCTTTACGTAAAGCTGGCTTCAATAAAAATACCTCTCATGTAACCATAAATATAAACCAATAGATTTTCATATTTATCCGACTCAATTAATTGAATCATATCCTGCTTATATTCCATTTGTTTATTTTTGGAACTTTCTTCAGTCCCATGAGCTATGAAAAAATTGATTTTTGCATTATCAAGCTGAAAAGGATAAAGGTTTCTTTCAGTAAACAACATAACGTTTGTTTCCTCCTCTTTATAATCATTTAACAAATCTTGAAATCTGGCAATTTTAAGTTTCAACGAGTCATTGGAAACCAACTCAATCTTACCTGAATTAATAACTGAATTGTGGATGACTTGAAACGGATCAAATGTAAGGTTATTATTAACTTTACGATTCAAGCTTTTTAAGCTATCTAAAGACAACTCTGTTAGATTTGAATACATTATTGTTTCAATCGCTTTTTTACGATTTAAATGAAATTTATAGGCTATATGAAAATTTTGGAGGTTTTCATTAAACTCCTTTTTCAAGCTTTTAAGTACTTTTAATTCATCTTTTTTAAGCTGCCTATTACTATTCGAGCTATTAACCTGCAAAGCCAATAGAATACCAATCATAACTAAAATAATCTCTCCAACGGCATATTTTAGATATTTTCCTGTCTTGTTTTGGTCAAGTAGTTGTTTGCGTATTTTGTTGGAGAATTTAATCATTAAAGCTATTCTATCTTTTCAACAATTGTTTTATAATATGTTTCTCTGAAAAATAAACGATTCCCAAAAATACAATTAAGATTGGTATCCCAATAGCATAATTTCCTCTAAATCTTGAATAAAATATAAATGCAGATAAACTTACAGACACTATCAGGTACATTCCTATTTTCTTTAAATTATATGGAATTGGGTAATATTTTCTGCCAAAATAGTAAGACAAAAACATCATGCTTGCATAAGCGGTTAAAGTTGCCATTGCTGAACCCTTATAGCTTATAATTGGTATCAACCAAAAGTTTAATGCCAATGTTAGTATGGCTCCAAAAACCGAGATGTAGGCGCCAAATTTTGTTCTGTCGGTTATTTTATACCATACCGAAAGGTTATGGTAAATACCCAAACAAAAATTAGCCAATAAAATAATTGGAACAACCCAAATGGCTTTCCAATAGGCTTCATCCCCAATAAAAATAACCTTTAAAACATCCACAAAAACAACAACAGTTAGTAAAATTACTGAGCCAAAAATGACAAAGTACTCCAATATTCTGGCATAGTTTTTTTGAGGGTTTTCAGTTTTAGCGTGACTAAAAAAGAAGGGTTCTATACCCAAACGATATGCTGTGGCAAAAAGCGTCATAAACAGTGCCAATTTATAACATGCTGAGTACATACCTATTTCGGTTTTGGCTATGTTTTTTGGTAGTAATTTATCTAATAAAATTCTATCAAACGTTTCGTTTATAGAAAACGCTAAACCAGCTATTAATATGGGAAATGCATACCGCACCATTTGCTTCCAAAGTGTTTTATTGAATGTGTACTTTACCTTTATGTAAAAAGGAAACATGAGTAGTAAAGTAACACCGCTCGCTACCAAATTGGCTATGAAAATGTAATTGATTTCAAAATTAGGTTTATAAATAGCCTCGAAAAAGGAAGATTCTAGTGCTAAATCTTTCACCCATAACAGTAAAAATAGATTTAAACCTAGGTTAATTACTACGTTTAAGATTTTAATTGCAGCATATTTCATTGGTTTTGCATTGGCTCTTAACCATGCAAAAGGAATGATAACCAAAGCATCTAACAATAAAATCCAGATAACGAGATTGATATACTCTAATTTTATATCAATAACCTTCGCTATGTTTTCTTGAAAAATTAAGGCTGCAGTAAAAAATATAAAAGATGAAATGATTAAAGATATTGTGGATGTTCCAACTACTTTGCCTTTATCGTCTTCCTTATTGAAAAACCTAAAAAACGCCGTTTCCATACCGTAGGCTAAAATAACATTGAATAAAACAAAATATGAGAATATTAAAGAAACGTCGCCATAATCAGCCACTGATTTTAAAACACTTTCGTCTGTATGTAAGCGCACCAATAAAAAACTTAGCATTCTTGGTAGCACAGTAGCCAATCCATAAATGAAAGTTTGTTTAAATAATGTTTTAAGTCCGCTCAACGAATGGGAATTTGTCTTGCTAAAAATAAGGTTTTAGCAAATGTAAAACAAAGAATAAATTATTGTGGTTTTATTGATGGAAACTGATGTATTTCTTCTTTCTTAATAATATTATCTATTTTAAAATATCTAGTTTTATTGTTTGATATATAGCTTACAACACATTCGTTCTCTTTTAATTCAAAAGGAATATTCTTTTTAAGTTTTGGAACTGCGTTACCATATTCTTCGTTGGGGTCGCCACTCATAACAATATCTAATTGTTTGTTTACGTCTGTTTCAAAACGCCCAACAACAAGCGTATCTCCAATATGTTCGAGCTTAGTCATCTTATCCAAAAAATACACACTGTCAAGAATAATTTTGTTGGGATTAGATTTTATTGGAATGAACAAATTTATTCCGGAGCCTCCCCATCTAGCTCCTGCAACCCATGTTTTATAATATACGTCGCCTATCTCAATAGGTGCTTGTGTTTCAAGTTTTGATTCGTCGTTACATTTTGAAAAACTCATCATTACGATTGATATTAATAATATAAGTGGTATTTGCTTTAGTGATTTCATCTGTCTAAATTTTATTGTTTTTATTGGTGAGATGTAATTCGCCAATAAATTTTCGATTAGTATCAACTCCTTGTTATGGCTCATTTCATGACACTAATGTGAATATTATAAATATACCTATTCCAAATTTGATGCCATAAAAAAACCTCACTTAAAAGTGAGGTTTATATTGTGGATTCCTGCTTTCGTAGGAATGACAAAAAAATCTAATTATTCAAAGCTTCGGCTCCACCAACAATCTCAAGGATTTCGTTAGTAATAGCTGCTTGTCTTGCTTTGTTGTAAGTTAATTTAAGTTGGTCCCTTAACTCGGTAGCATTATCAGTTGCTTTATGCATAGCTGTCATACGAGCACCATGTTCTGAAGCAAAAGAATCTCTAATGCCTTTGTACAATTGTGTTTTTAAAGATTTAGGGATCAATTGCTCAACGATTTCCACTTTTGATGGTTCAAAAATATAGTCAGCATTTGCATTTGCGTTTCCTTCAACAGGAACAATAGGTAAAAACTGTTCTGTTGTAACTATTTGCGTTGCTGCATTTTTAAATTTATTGTAAACGATTTCGATTTTATCAAAATCTCCAGCAACAAATTTATCCATTAATAATTGGGCAATTTCTGCTACGTTATCAAAAGTTAAATCATCAAAAACATCACTTTTATTAGCTATGACTTTATTGGTCTTTTTAAAGGCATCATTCGCCTTTTTACCAATGGCTAAATAATACACTTCTTGATTGGTGTAATTAGAAGTTAATCTATTTACTTCTTTAATGATATTGGAGTTAAAAGCACCTGCTAAACCTCTATTTGATGTTATAGCAACTATTAAAACCTTTTTTACATCACGTTGTGTAGAAAATTTGCTTCCAGAATCAGCATCTAAAGTAGCGCTTAAATTTTGTAAAAGCTCAGTTAACTTATCTGCATATGGTCGCATTGCCGTAATAGCATCTTGTGCCTTTTTTAACTTTGCAGCCGATACCATTTTCATGGCACTGGTAATCTGCATTGTTGAAGATACCGATGATATTCTATTACGTATTTCTTTTAAGTTTGCCATTCCTTATTTTATAAAGACTCCTCGACTAGGCGGAGTGACATTAGTTTAATAATTAAGCTCTATATTTTCCTGATAAATCTTTAGCAACAGCAGTTAATGTATCTGTAACTTCATCAGTTAATTTACCTGCTTTTAAAGTTGCTAAAACATCACTATGTTTCGCTTTTAAGAATTCTAAATAATCACGTTCAAACTCTTTTACTTTTTCAACAGGCACATCTCTTAATAAGTTTTTAGATCCTGCATAAATAATGGCGATTTGATCTTCCACTGTAAACGGATCGTTTTGAGCTTGTTTTAAAATCTCAACATTACGTTTACCTTTTTCAATTACATTTAAAGTAACCGCATCTAAATCAGAACCAAACTTAGCAAATGCTTCTAGCTCGCGATATTGCGCTTGGTCTAATTTTAAAGTACCTGCTACTTTTTTCATAGATTTAATCTGTGCATTACCCCCTACACGAGATACCGAAATACCTACGTTAATTGCTGGACGTACACCCGAGTTGAATAAATCTCCATCTAAGAAAATTTGTCCATCAGTAATCGAAATTACGTTTGTTGGAATATATGCAGAAACGTCTCCTGCTTGTGTTTCGATGATTGGTAACGCTGTTAATGAACCACCACCTTTTACCAAAGGCTTTAGCGAATCTGGAAGGTCGTTCATATCTTTGGCAATATCATCATCATTGATCACTTTTGCTGAACGCTCTAATAAACGTGAGTGTAAGTAGAAAACGTCTCCAGGATAAGCCTCACGTCCTGGTGGACGACGTAATAATAATGATACCTCACGATATGCTACCGCTTGTTTTGATAAATCATCATATATGATTAACGCTGGACGACCAGTATCTCTAAAATACTCACCAATGGCAGCACCCGCCATAGGTGCATATACTTGCATAGGTGCTGGATCTGATGCGTTTGCAGCTACAATAGTAGTGTACGCTAAAGCACCTCTATCTTCTAATGTTTTTGCAATGTTTGCTACGGTAGATGCTTTTTGCCCTACAGCAACATATATACAATATACAGGTTCGCCTGCATCATAAAACTCTTTTTGATTTAAGATGGTATCAATACAAACGGTTGTTTTACCTGTTTGACGGTCGCCAATAACCAACTCACGTTGACCACGACCAACAGGAATCATCGCGTCGATAGATTTAATACCAGTTTGTAATGGCTCAGTTACAGGCTCACGGAAAATAACCCCTGGTGCTTTACGCTCAAGAGGCATTTCATAAGTTTTTCCAGAAATTGTACCTTTACCATCAATTGGATTACCTAAAGTATCCACAACACGACCAACAATACCTTCACCTACATTGATAGAAGCGATTCTACCTGTACGTTTAACAGTTGAACCTTCTCTCACACCTACTGAAGCTCCTAATAGTACAATACCAACATTGTCTTCTTCAAGGTTAAGTACAATACCTTCCAATCCACCTTCAAACTCAACTAATTCGCCATATTGCGCATTAGCTAATCCGTAAGCACGTACAATACCATCACCTACTGTTAATACGGTTCCTACTTCATCTAATGAAGCACCTGCTTCAAAACCTGAAAGTTGTTTTTTTAAGATTGCTGATATTTCAGCTGGTTTTACTTCTGCCATCTTTATTTAATATTTATACCCTTCGAATGCGCTCAGGGCTAGTCTTAGTTTAATGTAAATTCTCTTTTTAATTTGTTAAGTTGATTTGAAACACTGGCATTGTATTGCACATCACCAACTCGTAAAATGAAACCACCTAAAATGCTTTCATCGATAATGTTTTCTAATTCAACTTCTTTACCTGAAATTTCTTTAGCTTTAGCCAACACTTGCTTTTCTAAAGCTGATGTTAAAGCTACGGCTGTTGTAACTGTTGCGTGCTCAATCCCTTTTGATTGATCGAACAATTCATTGTATTTTACAGCAACATCTCCTAAAATATTTATTCTGTTGTTGTGGATTAAAATATCTATTAAACTCAAAGTTGTTTTATTTGATTTTTTAAACACTTCCAATAAAACAGATTTTTTTATTGAAGAAGGAACCACAGGACTTTGAAGCATGTCGCTTAAATCTTTGTTCTCTGCAACTGTATTTGCAATTAATTGCATGTCGTTGTTTATCTCATCGGTTGATTTTTCATCGAATGCTAAACTTAAAACTGCTTTTGCGTAACGTATGGCTGCTCT
>JBMTVT010000050.1:0-15478 GCA_049451635.1 Tamlana sp.
TGAAGAATTTAATTTGTTATTTCAATTACATCTTTTTTAACAAAATTTACTGCTTCAAATAAAGACTTAAAATGCTTTATTTTCTTTTTGAAAAATAATTTTTCAATAGCAGAATTTAATGTTCCTACTTCATTCCCTGATACAATACAATACAGTTTAAGAGAATAACTTTGTTTGAAAAACTTTAACCAATCGGCAGCAACTACAGAATATGAATGTATTCTATTTGAAATATAAAAAATATCTTCACCATTAGAATTAAAGAATGAAGTAACATCATCAATTATTAATTTGGCATTTTCCCAAGAAATAGTTTCCCCTTCATTTATTTCAGAAATAACAAATCCCTTGAAAACATAGACGCTTCCAAAAGAATAGTTGTATTTCTCAAGAACTTCAGAATACAGATTTGTTTCTTTTACACTTTCCACATAGTAAAAGTATATTTCGGCAATCTAAACATGAAATATAATCGACAAACAAATTAAATATCTGCCATAACAATGAAAATAAAAAAGGCACCTACTAATAAGTGCCTTTTTTGATTCTTATTAAATAATTTTTATTTAACGTCCATTAATTCAACATCAAAAACCAAAGTGGCATTTGGAGGAATAACCCCGCCAGCTCCTCTACTTCCGTATCCTAAATGACTAGGTATAACAAAGCGTGCCTTATCGCCTACGCTTAATAATTGTATGCCTTCGTCCCATCCTGAAATCACTTGTCCTCTTCCTAATGGAAAATCTATTGGTTGATTACGTTTGTAAGAGGAATCGAAAACGGTTCCATCAGATAATTGACCCTTATAATGTACAGAAACCGTTTTACCTTTTTCCGCTTTTGCACCATTACCTTTTTGAATTATTTGGTAACGCAAACCGCTATCTGTTTTTTCAAATCCAGCTGCAATCTTTTCTAAAGCTGCTTCTGCTGCCTTTTTTTCCTCAGCCAATCTTTTTTCTCTAGAGCCTTCAAAGGTTCTAAAAGCTTCAACGGCATTAAAGGCTTCAGCCTCTGCACCAACACGAATAATTTCCAAAGTTTCAATTTTATCGCCTTGTTCAATAGCATCAACCACTTCTTGTCCGTATTCAACTTTTCCAAAAACGGTATGGTTGTTATCCAACCAAGGTGTTTCAACATGTGTTATGAAAAATTGACTACCGTTAGTTCCTGGGCCAGCATTGGCCATAGATAAAATTCCGGGGCCATCGTGTTTTAAATCTGGATGAAATTCATCATCAAATTGATAACCAGGGTTACCAGAACCTGTTCCTTGAGGGCATCCCCCCTGAATCATAAAATCTGGAATCACTCTATGAAACTTTAAGCCATCGTAATATGGTGTTCCTTGAGGCTTTATTTTGTTTTCTAGATTTCCTTCAGCTAAAGCTACAAAATTCCCTACTGTTCCTGGGGTTTTTTTATATTCTAAGGCTATAAGAATCTCTCCTTTTGTTGTATTAAATTTTGCGTATAAACCTTCTTGCATTGTTCTAAATTTTAAGAATGTGCAAAGATAGTAAATGAAGCTAGAAGACCGAAGCTTGTTGCTAGAAGTTTTGAGAAAAATTAATTTGCCACCTCGCTAATAAATTTAATTCGGTACAAACGAAGTTCTTCATCGTCATAATCGCCATCAAACTCATCAATTGCAGCTGATATATTGTCGGTTTCAGATTGCATGAAATAATCATGGATTTCCTCTTGCTGGTCTTCGTCTAAAATTTCATCAATCCAGTAATCAATATTAAGTTTAGTTCCAGAATATACGATTGCTTCCATTTCTTTGATAAACTCTTCCATAGTCATTCCTTTTGAGGAAGCAATGTCATCTAATGGCAATTTTCTATCTATATTTTGAATGATATAGAGTTTATTTGCAGAATTGGTTCCTGTAGATTTTACCACTAAATCATCTGGTCTTATAATATCATTCTCCTCAACATAGTTTGCAATTAATGTGACAAAATCTTTTCCATATTTTTTAGCTTTACCATCACCAACACCATGCACATTAGCTAATTCACTTAAAGTAATTGGATACTTTAAAGCCATATCCTCAAGAGAGGGGTCTTGAAATATAACAAATGGTGGCACATCTAATTTTTTGGAGTTCCTTTTACGCAAATCTTTTAGCATACCCATTAAAACTTCATCAGCAACACCACCACCACCTTTAGCAGCAGTTACCACATTACTTTCATCTTGCTCGCTATCAAAAACATGGTCTTCAGTCATCATAAACGAAACTGGATTTTTTATAAAATCTTTACCTTCGCTAGACAGCTTGATAATACCATAGGTTTCGATATCTTTTTTTAGATAGCTAGCCACTAAAGCTTGCCTTAACAGGGCCATCCAATATTTTTTATCTTTATCTTTTCCTTTTCCGAAGAAAGGTTGTTCGTTTGTTTTATGGGAATTTATTAACGCATTTTCTTTTCCAACAATAACATTAACCAAATCTTTTGATTTGTATTTTTCGTTCGATTTTTCAATGGTTTCCAATAAAACAATAAGATCATCTTGGGCTTCATGTTTCTTTTTGGGATGTCTTACATTATCATCCATATCTCCACCTTTGCCTGTTTCATTATCAAACTCTTCACCAAAGTAGTGCAAAATAAATTTTCTTCTGGATATAGATGTTTCAGCAAAAGCAACCATTTCCTGTAATAATGCATGGCCTATTTCTTGCTCTGCCACAGGCTTACCTGACATGAACTTTTCTAACTTTTCTATGTCTTTGTACGAGTAAAAAGCCAAACAATGTCCCTCGCCACCATCGCGTCCTGCCCTACCGGTTTCTTGGTAATAACTTTCAATGCTTTTTGGAATATCATGGTGAATTACAAAACGCACATCTGGTTTATCTATTCCCATACCAAAAGCTATGGTTGCCACTACAACATCAACATCCTCCATGAGGAACTTATCTTGGTGGCTTGTTCGGGATTTTGCGTCCAATCCGGCATGATAAGGTACCGCCTTAATACCATTTACTTGTAGTACTTGAGCCAATTCTTCAACTCGTTTACGGCTTAAACAATAAACTATGCCTGACTTACCTTCATTTTGTTTGATAAACCGAATGATATCTGCATCAACATTTTTTGTTTTTGGGCGTACTTCATAATACAGATTAGGCCTGTTAAATGAGGCCTTAAATGTTTTTGCCCCAGTTATGCCTAAATTTTTTATAATGTCTTCTTGAACTTTTGGCGTAGCCGTAGCCGTTAACCCTATAATGGGGATATCATCTCCTATGCGCTTAATTATATGCCTTAAGTTTCTGTATTCTGGCCTAAAATCATGCCCCCACTCACTTATACAATGAGCCTCATCAATAGCCATAAAAGAGATTTTTACAGACCTTAAAAAATCTACATTTTCTTCTTTAGTTAAAGATTCTGGTGCCACATAAAGCAGCTTTGTAATACCATTTACAATATCCTCTTTAACGCGCTTAATTTCCGTTTTATTTAATGAAGAATTAAGTACATGTGCTACTCCATCTTCTTTAGAAACGCCCCTAATGGCATCAACTTGGTTTTTCATTAAAGCTATTAATGGTGAAACCACAATAGCTGTTCCCTCTTGCATTAACGCTGGCAATTGATAACAGAGCGATTTTCCACCTCCTGTTGGCATAATTACAAACGTATGATTTCCTGATAAAATGCTTTCTACAACGTCTTCCTGAAGCCCTTTGAATTTATTAAATCCAAAATATTTCTTTAACGCAGCATGTAAGTCACTTTTGGCTATTAACATGAATTATTTAAAAATTAATTTACTTATTTGAAACTCAAAATAACATCAAAAAAAATTATGCTTAATTTAATAATGTATTTGAAGAACCCTCATATTTTTTTCGTTAGTTTTGTAACGTAAGTCCAAATTACAATAAAATTCAAATTTGAATATCATTAAAGATAACAAAATCTTTAAAAAATCAACTAAAAAATAATAAATTTTGAAAGACAAAAATTCTATTATTGATATAGCTAAACAAACCATTGAAATTGAAAGTAAAGCCATTTTAAATCTGTCTAGCCTTGTGAATGATGATTTTGCCGAAGCAGTTCAACTCATATATAATTCAAAAGGGCGCGTTATAATAACCGGTATTGGAAAAAGCGCTATCATAGCCAATAAAATTGTTGCCACTTTAAACTCAACTGGCACCCCAGCTATCTTTATGCATGCAGCTGATGCCATACATGGCGACTTGGGCCTTATACTAAAAGATGATGTGGTAATTTGTTTATCAAAAAGTGGTAATACTCCAGAAATAAAAGTATTGGTTCCACTAATAAAAAGTGGCAAAAATAAAATAATAGCTATAACTAGCAACAAAGATTCTTTCTTAGGGCAACATGCCAATTATATTTTAAATGCTTTTGTTGAAAAAGAAGCCTGCCCCAACAACCTTGCGCCTACAACTAGCACAACAGCACAATTGGTGATTGGCGATGCATTAGCCATTTGTTTGTTGGAATTAAGAGGTTTTTCAAGTAATGATTTTGCAAAATACCATCCTGGTGGTGCCTTAGGTAAAAAATTGTATTTACGGGTTCAAGATATTTCTTCGGTAAATTTAAAACCAAAAGTTAATGCTGATACCAGTATAAAAAATGTGATTTTTGAAATTACTGAAAAAATGCTTGGAGTTACTGCTGTTGTTGAAAATGATAAAATTATTGGCATCATAACCGATGGTGATTTACGTAGAATGCTAACTAAAGTTGATGATTTTTCAAATTTAACAGCAAAAAATATTATGGGTATAAACCCAAAACGTATAGATGCCAATGCTATGGCTATTGACGCCCTTGAGTTGATGGAAGCAAACGATATATCGCAATTGTTGGTTGAGGAAGATGGCAATTACGCAGGTGTGGTACATTTACACGACTTAATAAAAGAAGGCATTATATAATGGCTAAGAAAGATATTAATGAGATGTCTTTTCTAGACCATCTTGAAGATTTACGTTGGCATTTAATTAGAATAGTTATAGCAGTTGTTTTAGTTGCTACAATCGCCTTTATTTTCAGTCACATCATTTTTGAAGACATCATTTTTGCGCCTTTGCACATGAGTTTTCCAACCTATCATTTTTTATGTGAAGCTGCCAATTATTTAGGAGTTAACACCACATTTTGCGCTAAGGAAATGCCCATGATTATACAAAACCGAACTATGGCAGGACAATTTTCTGCCGATATTTGGATGTCTATTCTGGCAGGTTTTATCATTTCTTTCCCTTACGTTATTTATCAGTTATGGAAATTCATAAGCCCAGGCTTACATGAAAATGAACGTAAACATTCGCGCGGTTTCATAATTATATCATCATTATTATTCTTCATTGGCGTGTTGTTTGGGTATTACATTGTAACGCCATTATCACTAAATTTTTTAGCAAATTATAGTATTTCAGAAATCGTTGACAATCAAATTGACATCAGTTCCTATATAGCATTGGTGCGTTCATCGGCATTGGCATCTGGGTTAATTTTTGAACTGCCTATCATCATCTATTTCCTAACTAAAATAGGATTGGTAACACCTGAGGTTCTCAAAAAATACAGAAAATATGCTTTGGTAATTGTGTTAATTCTTTCAGCAATTATTACACCTCCAGATATAGCGAGTCAAGTAATTGTTGCCATCCCTATTTTAATATTATACCAAGTAAGTATCTATATATCTAAAATAGTTGTTAGAAATCAAAAACGAAAAGAGAAAAAATATGTCAAACCTAGTTAAAGAATTTGATGATTATCGCGCTAAAATGAACGATAAAATTTTGGGTGATAACAATAAAATTATCAAGCGTATTTTTAATTTAGATACCAATGCGTATACAGATGGTGCCCTTGATTTAAAAACAAAAGAGCTATTGGGCTTGGTGGCATCGGCTGTTTTAAGATGCGACGATTGTATTAAATATCATTTGGAAACAAGCTACAAATTAGGTTTAAAAAAAGAAGAAGTTGTTGAAGCATTAAGTATTGCTACTTTGGTTGGCGGTACCATAGTTATCCCTCATTTGCGTCGTGCCTACGAATTTTGGGATGCTTTGGAAGCCAATAAATAAATAAAATTCACGTTATTGCAAATATGATTTTAAGAGCCGAAAATTTAATGAAGTCCTACAGCGGACGAAAAGTAGTAAAAGATGTTTCCCTTGAAGTAAACCAAGGTGAAATTGTTGGATTATTAGGTCCTAATGGTGCTGGTAAAACGACTTCTTTTTACATGATTGTTGGCTTAATTAAACCCAACGGTGGCCATATTTATTTAGAAAATACCGAAATAACCAAATACCCTATGTACAAACGTGCCCAAAACGGTATCGGGTATTTAGCGCAAGAGGCTTCCGTATTTAGAAAACTGAGTATTGAAGATAATATTTTAAGTGTGTTGCAGCTTACTAAGCTCAGCAAAAAAGAACAATACCATAAAATGGAATCGCTTATTGAGGAATTTGGTTTAAATCATATTCGCAAAAATCGTGGTGATTTATTATCCGGTGGAGAACGCCGACGTACAGAAATAGCTCGTGCCTTGGCTACCGACCCTAATTTTATTTTACTTGATGAGCCTTTTGCTGGTGTAGATCCAGTTGCGGTAGAAGATATTCAGCGCATTGTAGCACAACTTACCAAGAAAAATATAGGTATTCTTATTACCGACCACAACGTTCAGGAAACCCTAGCCATTACTGATAGAACCTATTTGATGTTTGAAGGCAGTATTCTTAAAGCTGGTGATCCTGAAGAATTAGCAAATGATGAGATGGTACGTAAAGTCTATTTAGGACAAAACTTTGAGCTTCGTAAAAAGAAAATTAGGGATTAAAAGCCTAAGGCTTATTTTTATTGTCTTTAAAATGTTAACAATTATTTATCTCTTAAAATCCAATAATAATCTTATTGCATAATATTTACATAATGGATTTTTGGGCTTTTATAGGAATTCTTTCTTCAATACTTGGAATAGTGTCATTTTTAAAAAATGATATTTCATTACCCAAAATAAAAAAAATAAAACTCAATTCGAATGATAAAAACTAGTTAATTCCTAATTTTTTATCTCATTTTCCTGCTCCTTCAACAACTTTTTTTGGTAACGCCCTTGAACAATATCGGTAATTACTAAAATAGCAATAACAAAGTAAAAAGTGGTTTTACTCATGTGCTCAACATGATTTCCAAAAAGCTCTAAATGTGCCAATTCGCCACCTTCAGTTACCAACATAATACCTACAATAAACAGAATAAACAATCCTAGAACTTCATACATTCTGTTTTTTGCTAAAAAGTTTGATACCTTATCAGCTAACCAAATCATCATAATACCACTTATTACAATAGCTGTTGCCATTACCCAAATAACATCGGTTAATGCAATGGCACTTAAAATAGAATCAAAAGAAAACACCACGTTCATTATCACAATCATGGTAATTACTTTACTAACCGAACTTTTAGAACCGTTTTCTACATTATGAGCTACATCATGTATAGCAATCATGTGCCAAATCTCTTTCATGGCTGTGTAAATAATAAAAATACCTCCACCAAGTACAATTAAACTGTGAATGTTAAAGTTGCCAACAAGCACATCTTCAAAGTCAAAACCAAAAATAGGATCTTGAAACAGTTCTATGACCTGTAATAGCACTATCAATAAAATAATACGAAATGCAATAGCCAGTAAAATACCGACTTTACGAACGTAAGATTGTTTTTCTTTGGGTGCCCGTTTGCTTTCTAAAGAGATATATAATAAGTTATCAAAACCTAATACGGCTTGTAAAGCCACTAACATTAATAGTGTAAAAATATTTTCAACCATTTGTGAAAATTATTTTGAGGTTAAATTGTCTAAAACAGACATGATTATATAAAGTAAAATGATGATTGGTATGGCGGCAAATTTTAAAATTATCAAAAGTGCCATACATAAGATGATAAAAATATATCGGGTAGCATTGTTTTTAAAACTAAAGTCCTTAAACTTTAGCGCGAATAATTTAATATTTGAATTCAATAGATAACAACTTAAAATAGTCAATCCTATTAAAAACCATTTATTAAGAATGATAGCGTTTATGGCATCATTGTTTTGAAATTCTAAAATTAAGGGAAGAGAAATAATTAGCAAGGTATTTGCTGGTGTTGGCAGACCTTTAAAATAGGTTTGTTGATCTTCATCAATATTGAATTTTGCCAATCTGTAAGCGGAAGCTAGTGTGATAGTTAAGCCTATAAAAGGTATTGTGTGATAATCGTCCCAACTTAAGTTCGATATTTCCAAAAGTTTGTACATAACTAATCCAGGAACAACACCACTTGTTACCATGTCTGCCAATGAGTCTAATTGTAATCCCAACTCACTTTGCACCTTAAGTTTTCGAGCTGCAAAACCATCAAAAAAATCGAAAAAAATCCCCAAAAACACAAAAACCGAAGCGACAACAAAATTGCTATTAATCACAAAAATTACTGCAATACTGCCACAAAACAAATTAAGTAGTGTTAGTGCATTTGGTATAAGTTTCTTCATATTTCAGTTTTAATATTGTAAAAATAGCAAACAATTTCAGTTGAAAGCAATATCTGCATTAATTTCAAGTTTATAGGTTTAAATATTATGTGCATCTTTGTAAAAAAATTGCGATTGAGAAATTACATTACTGTATTATTTTTTGTGTTGCCTTCATTAGTATTCAGTCAAGCCGTTAGGAAATATTCCAACGAGTTCATGAACATTGGAGTGGATGCTGCTTCCTTGGGCATGAGTAGTGCTGTTACTTCGCATACTGCTGATGTAAATTCTGGATACTGGAATCCTGCGGGTTTACTAAAACTTGAAGACAACCAATTAGCATTAATGCACTCAAGTTACTTTGCAAATATTGCCAATTACGATTATGCTGCTTTTGCAATGCCTTTGGATAATGAAAGTGCAATTGGAATTTCACTCATTCGATTTGCGGTTGATGACATTTTGAACACTACCCAACTTATCGATGAACAAGGTAACATCAATTATGATAGAATAAGTTTATTTTCAACTGCCGATTATGGACTCACTTTTTCATATGCAAGGTCATTGCCTGTACAAGGTTTAAACTATGGCGTAAATGCCAAAGTTATTAGAAGAGTTATTGGTGATTTTGCTTCTTCATGGGGCTTTGGCCTCGATTTAGGTGTTCAATTTGAAACCAATAACAACTGGAAATTTGGCATTATGGCCCGCGATATAACAACCACTTTTAATGCTTGGGCCATTAATGAAGATGAGTTTGCCAAAATACAAAATGCAGTTGCAGGACAAAACCAGGAGTTGCCAAAAACGACCGAAATTACGATCCCTAAATTGCAAATAGGGGTTTCCAAATTATTTGATTTCAATATAGATTATACCTTGCTTACTGCTTTAAATTTAAATGTAAGGTTTGAAGAAAATAATGATATTATCTCAACATCTTTTGCTAGTATAAATCCTGCTTTGGGGTTTGAGTTTGGATATACCGATATGGTTTTTTTACGAGCAGGTGTAGGAAATTTTCAAAATGAAACACAACTTGAAAGCATTTCAGTTTCACCAATTCCTGAAAAATCAACTTTTCAACCTAGTTTTGGTGTAGGTTTCAAATACAACGGTATTCAAATTGATTATGCATTTACCGATATTGGTGACCAAAGCGTGGCGCTGTATTCTAACGTTTTCTCCTTAAAACTTGATTTTAGTATTTTTAGGTAATTATTATACATGAAAAAATCACTACTTTTCCTATTTATTTTATCTGTTAAAATAGTTTTTGCTCAACAAAACCAATTATCAAATCAAGCAGAAGTTAGCATTTTAACTGTTGGTCCGGGCAAATCTTTAAATGATTCATTTGGGCATAATGCTTTCAGAATTAAAGATCCTATAAAAGGTATTGATGTTACTTATGGCTACGGCGAATATGATTTTGATACTCCTAATTTCTATTTAAAATTTGCCCAAGGAAAACTCAACTATTTAATAAGTAAAATTGATTTTAATCGCTTTTATCAAGCTTACAGTTACTATTACAATCGTACCATTAAAGAGCAAGTTTTAAATCTTAATCAAGCCGAAAAACAAAAGCTTTATGATTATTTAATCAATAATTATAAACCTGAAAACAGAGGGTATTTATACGATTTCTTTTTTGATAATTGTGCAACCAAAATTAAAGATGTTGCCAACATTGCTGTAAATAATTCCATCACTTTTAATAAACCAAAAGATTTTAAGGACGCTACCTTTAGAACCTTAATTCAGAACAATTTAAATAGAAATTCTTGGGGAAGTTTAGGTATTGATATCGCTTTAGGCTCAGTAATTGATAGAAAAGCGACTCCAGAGGACCATATGTTTTTACCTGAAAACATCTTTAACTTTTTGAAAGTGGCTACTGTTAATAATGGGGAAAAACCTCTGGTTTTGAGAAGTCACATGCTTTATGAGCAACGAGAAACTTTCAAATTTGGTTCATTTTTAACAAGCCCTTTGTTTGTTTTTGGTCTAATTGGTTTAGTTATTCTATTTATTACTTATAAAGACAATAAAACCAATAAAAAAAGCAAATGGTTAGACGTTACTTTATTTGGAATTACGGGACTTGTGGGTATTTTAATTTTACTCCTTTGGTTTGCAACCGACCACAAAGCAACTCATCAAAATTATAATTTGCTTTGGGCTTTTGCATTAAACATTGTTGTAGCAAATCAATTTTTAAAATTAAAGGTTAAACCTTTGTTTATTAAATATTTAAAGTTTTTAGTGATTATGCTTTGTCTTTTAACATTGCATTGGATAATTGGTGTTCAAGTTTTTGCCATTGGCTTAGTTCCATTATTAATCGCTTTATTAATTAGATACATATTTTTGATTAATCACTACCAAAAACTGATAACCGAAAACTAATTTACTGCCCTCTAAAGAAAATAACTGTACTTAAAGTTTTTATTAAAATTATGGCATCTGTACGTATTCAAACTAATCTTTACTTTTCCTAAGAGAGTATTTAGTTAATAATTCAAATTTAATGATTTAGAAAACACTCTCTTAATTTCGACTTAAATAAGTCCACTTTTTGCTGACGATTTACAGTGTTTCATTTATTATCAAATTTTCTTCAGATTTCCCATCTTTATCTTGAAGATAAACCAAATCCTTATTTGTAATGCAAGAAGAAAACAAAACACAAATTGCTATGTAAGCACCTATTAAATATTTCTTCATTATGGCAGATTGATTTATCACAAATATAATTTTTCACCTTGAACAATAAAACATATAACCCTTTTTTTGTTTTTTTATGCGTTATTTGCAAAAAAATTACACTTTGAATTACTTAACTGTTGAAAATATATCAAAATCTTACGGAGAGCTTACCCTTTTTGAAAACATCTCTTTTA
The DNA here is from genome assembly GCA_049451635.1 of Tamlana sp. Classification (GTDB taxonomy): domain Bacteria; phylum Bacteroidota; class Bacteroidia; order Flavobacteriales; family Flavobacteriaceae; genus JBMTVT01. The sequence continues at coordinate 11,478 of JBMTVT010000050.1, forward strand.
GTGTTCATAAAAACCAAAAAATAGCATTTGTTGCCAAAAATGGCACAGGTAAAACTTCTATTTTAAATATTCTTTCTGGTGATGACGTTGCCGATTCTGGAAATGTTATTTACAGAAAAGATATCAAAGTTTCCTTCCTATCTCAAGACCCAAAATTTGATAGTAATTTAACTGTTGAAGAAACCATTTTTGTAAGTGAAAATCCTATTTTGAAAGTTATTTCAAATTATGAAAAATCTCTTCTAAATCCTGATGATACAGATGCTTACCAAAAAGCATTTGAAGCTATGGACCGCCACCAAGCTTGGGATTTTGAAACCCTTTACAAACAGACACTTTTCAGGTTAAAACTAGAAGATTTAACTCAAAAAGTAAGTACCCTTTCTGGTGGGCAAAAAAAACGACTTGCACTTGCAAATGCCCTTATTAATAAGCCTGATTTATTGATTTTAGATGAACCTACCAACCATTTGGATTTAGAAATGATTGAATGGCTGGAAGCTATTTTTGCAAAAGAAAACATCACGCTTTTTATGGTTACGCACGATCGTTATTTTTTAGAGCGTGTTTGTAACGAAATTATTGAACTTGACGAAGGGCAACTCTATAGCTACAAAGGAAATTACTCATATTATTTAGAAAAACGAGAAGCTAGAATTGAGCAAGAAGCGGTTGAAACTGGAAAAGTCAAACAACTTTTTAAAAAGGAACTCGATTGGATGCGCCGGCAGCCAAAAGCACGAACCACAAAATCGAAATCTAGAATTGATGATTTTGCAGATATTAAGCACAGAGCGCACCAACGCAGAAACGACCATCAAGTTCAGCTTGAACTTAACATGGAACGTTTGGGCAGCAAAATTTTAGAATTTCATAAGGTTTCAAAAGTATTTAAGGATAAAACCATACTCAACAAGTTCGACTACACCTTCCAAAAAGGAGAACGCGTTGGTATTATTGGTAAAAATGGTACGGGCAAAACCACCTTTTTAAATATTTTAACGCAAACCGATAAACCAGATTCTGGTAAAGTTGTAAAAGGCGACACCATTAAGTTTGGGTATTACACGCAAAACGGCATAACCATAAAGCCCGAACAAAAGGTAATTGATGTGATTCGAGAATTTGGCGATTATATTCCTCTTAAAAAAGGGCGACAAATTAGTGCGCAACAGCTTTTAGAACGCTTTTTGTTCAGTAGAAAAAAACAATACGATTTTGTTGAAAAACTAAGTGGAGGCGAGCGGAAACGCTTGTACTTATGCACTGTTCTAATTCAAAATCCTAACTTTTTAATTCTTGATGAGCCAACCAACGATTTAGATATTGTTACCTTAAACGTGTTAGAAGAATTTCTTTTAGATTTCCCGGGATGTATTATTGTGGTGTCACATGACCGTTATTTCATGGATAAAGTGGTAGATCATCTTTTTGTCTTTAAAGGTGATGGTATCATCGAAGACTTCCCAGGAAATTATACCGATTACAGGGTTTATGAAGGCCAACCTGTAATTTCAAATACTACTGAAGAAAAAAAAGACAATAAATCTTGGAAGCAGAATGAGGCCAATAAGTTATCTTACAATGAAGAAAAAGAACTTAAGAATATTGAAAGCAGACTCAATTCATTGGCATTTGATAAAAAAGAATTGGAAAATAAATTTAATAACCCTGATTTAACTCAGGACCAGATTAACAAACTATCCGAAGAGTTACAGAAAATTATCGACAACATTGAAGCCAAAGAAGAACGCTGGTTTGAGTTATCGGCAAAACTTGAATCGTAATTATTTATGTTTTATCAAGTTATTCAATACATAAAATTCCTTTTTAAATCTAAAAATCAACATGGCGTGCACTCCCCTTTTGTTTACGATTTGATTACCAAATGTTTTTATAACAAAACAAAACAAAACGCTTACTCATCCATTTCAAATTATAGAAACTCACTTATAAAAAATAGAAACAAAATTGAAGTCACCGATTTAGGTGCTGGCTCCAATTTTATGAAACGGTATATACGTTCAGTTTCAAGTATAGCTAAAAATGCTAGCTCCACGTTTAAAAGAACCAAACTATTAAATAGAATTACAGATTATTATAAACCAAACACTATTTTAGAATTAGGTACTTCTATGGGTATTGGAACGCATGCTATGAGTTTGGGCAACTCTAAAGCAACTATAACGACAATTGAAGGTTGTCCAAACATATCGGAATTTACAAAAGGCCATTTTAAAAAGCATGACTTAAAAAACATTGATTTAATTACTGGAAATTTCGAGAATGTTATTAAAAGATTAAAAGACAAAACCTTTGACCTTATTTTTTTTGACGGTAACCTCCAAAAAGAAGCGACTTTAAACTATTTTGAAACCCTTTTAAAAACAGCAAATAATAATTCCGTCTTTATTTTTGACGATATTTATTGGAGTAAAGGCATGACAGAAGCTTGGGAAACCATAAAACAACATCCAAAAGTCACTGTAACTATTAACACGTTTTTCTGGGGATTTGTATTTTTTAGAAAAGAACAAGTTAAAGAACATTTTACAATAAGGGTTTAACAGCATTGCCCACTGATTAGTAACAGTTGCAGTTAGATCCTTTATCGATACCCTTTTGTAGAATAGGTATTTTAAAGCCCACGTAAAAATTGCTTCCTTTACTCTTATTACTCAATAGATTCGTAAACAATGAACTAGACCCAATATAGAGTGGCCCCAATCTCAAACCTGTCCCCACTTGCAAACCACTATATTGTACAAGGCTTATGGGTGTATAAAATGAAAGCCAGCTGCTCTCATAACGTGGAGTTACAGATACCATATTCGTAATTTTATTGGCACGCCAATTAATTTTCGACCAAACAGAAAGATCCATGTTAACATTCAAATAAAATCTGTTTGTAAAACTCCAATCGGCGTTTAAATGCAATGCCGTAGGTAACTTAGCCCTGTATCCAACGGAAGTAGAAGTTAATGAATATAAATTGCTTAAAAAACTATATAAATCGTATTGACTATAAATGGCCGCTTCACTTACATTATTATTGGTGACATCAAAAACATCTTCTATGCCATTGGCGTAATTTATGTAACCTATATCGGTCACGGAAAACCCTAATCGTAATTTATATTTATTGTAATCCTTAAAGTCGAAACGCTCTGGCCATACTTTTGTGGGTTTATATTTGCCATATCTGGGGCGCCATTCATAAACAAATCCAATATCGATTCCTAAACCTCTGGCATTAATTGGAAATTTATAGTCATAATTATACGCTTCAAAATCATCAAAACGCCCATAAATTACATCACCAGTAGACGATACACTCCCCGTAGTTCCTCCTCCTGGAAGTGCGGTTCCGCCTTCATCATAGTAGACTGAAAGATTGCTGGCAGCAACATATGCACTACCGCCTCCACGGAGGTACTTTAAGCTTATTCCTCCTTTAATAAAGTCGTCCATGTCATTATATAAAACACTTGCAAAAGAAAGACCTATTTCTGCCCAGGCTTGTCCAAAAGCATTAAACTCATCGTCCGTAACCAAAAAATCTTCTGAAATGTTTTTGTCTATATCATATAATCCTCTACCGTTAATTCCATTGATATTAATAAATGAACGAGCCCTTGTAAACAAGGCTATCGAATTGTTTTTATTGATATTAAACATAAACGAGGGACCAAAAAAATCTATATTGGCTTCGCCATTATTATTAACTTTTGGAGATAAACGGGCATTGGCATCAAAATCATAATTATCATCTTTGAAAGCCTTGATTATATTTAAATTATAATAATCGTTACCTCCAAAAACACTAAACCCAAAAATATTGATATCAGTATTAAAACGCGAGTCTACAATATACGCTGGATTTGCAATAACACTATTTACACCACTATAATTTTCGGTTAAAAAACCCACAAACGATTGTGCTTTTGCATCAACAAAGGCTACTAAAAGGGCGAATATCAAAATGCTTTTCTTCATTTACC
>JBMTVT010000051.1:0-15279 GCA_049451635.1 Tamlana sp.
AAAAGTCACTAAAATTAAGGTTTTTGCAGACATTCTGTCTTATAAAAAGTATTGGTAAGATTATTGACCTAACAAAGATATAAAAATAAAACAATAAAAATATTTTCACTCAAGTGGAAATGAAAAAAACATATCATATGAACTTAAATAATTATACAATAAAATCGCAAGAAGCCATACAGCAAGCGCAACAAATAGCACAGGCTTATGGACACCAACAAATAGAAAATGAACATCTGTTTAAAGGTGTTTTTGAAGTTGATGAAAATGTATTGCCATTTATATTAAAAAAATTAAATGTCAATGTTGCTATATTAAAACAAACTTTAGATAAGCAACTGGAAAGTTTTTCAAAAGTATCTGGTGGCGAATTGATGCTATCACGTGAAGCTGGAAAAAGTTTAAACGAGGCGTCCATTATAGCAAAAAAAATGAATGATGATTTTGTGTCTATCGAACATTTAATCATTGCCATTTTTAAATCGAACAGTAAAATTTCACAAATGCTAAAGGACCAAGGTGTTACTGAAAAAGATCTTAAAACAGCTATAGAAGAGCTTCGTAAAGGAGAAAATGTAACCTCCCAAAATCAAGAGGAAACATATAATGCGCTGTCTAAATATGCTAAAAACCTTAATCAATTAGCAAAAGATGGGAAATTGGACCCAGTTATTGGTCGTGACGAAGAAATCCGCAGAATTCTTCAAATTTTATCACGTCGAACTAAAAACAACCCTATTCTGGTTGGTGAACCAGGAACAGGTAAAACAGCTATTGCCGAAGGTTTAGCGCATAGAATTATAGACGGCGATGTGCCTGAAAACCTTAAAGAAAAACAAATTTTCGCCTTGGATATGGGTGCCCTTATTGCAGGTGCAAAATATAAAGGTGAATTTGAAGAACGTTTAAAATCTGTCATTAAAGAAGTAACTTCCAGTAGTGGAGATATTGTATTATTTATAGATGAAATCCATACACTTGTGGGGGCAGGTGGCGGACAAGGCGCTATGGATGCTGCTAATATTTTAAAACCCGCATTGGCACGTGGTGAGTTAAGAGCTATTGGCGCTACAACTTTGGATGAATATCAAAAATATTTTGAAAAGGATAAAGCGTTGGAGCGTCGTTTTCAAAAAGTTACCGTTGATGAGCCTGATACCGAAAGTGCTATTTCCATACTTCGTGGCATTAAGGAAAAATATGAAACCCATCATAAAGTCAGAATTAAAGATGAAGCTATTATTGGTGCCGTAGAGCTATCGCAACGTTATATCACCAACCGCTTTTTACCAGATAAAGCAATTGACTTAATGGATGAAGCAGCATCAAAATTACGTATGGAAATCAATTCTAAACCAGAAGAATTGGATGTTTTAGATAGAAAAATCATGCAACTGGAAATTGAAATTGAAGCTATTAAACGTGAAAAGGATGAAGCCAAATTAAAATCACTACGGTCTGATTTAGCAAATTTAAAAGAACAACGCAATGAAATCAACGCTAAATGGAAAAGTGAAAAAGAGGTTGTTGACAATATCCAGAATACAAAACAAGATATCGAAAACTTTAAATTGGAAGCAGAACGCGCCGAAAGAGATGGCGATTATGGTAAAGTAGCAGAATTACGGTATGGCAAAATCAAGGAGGCACAAGAACTGTTGGAAACCTATCAAAAGCAATTACAGGAAAACCAATCGGGTAGCTCTTTAATAAAAGAAGAAGTAACTTATGATGATATAGCTGAAGTAGTTGCCAAATGGACAGGTATACCTGTTACAAAAATGCTACAAAGCGAGCGTGAAAAATTATTAAAATTAGAAGATCAATTACACAAACGTGTGGTTGGACAAAATGAAGCCATTGAAGCTGTAAGTGATGCCGTTAGACGTAGTCGAGCTGGTTTACAAAATCCAAAAAAACCCATAGGAACCTTCTTATTTTTGGGTACAACAGGCGTTGGTAAAACGGAGTTGGCAAAAGCATTGGCAGAATATCTGTTTGATGATGAAAATGCCATGACCAGAATTGACATGAGCGAATATCAAGAGCGTCATGCCGTAAGCAGATTGGTTGGCGCACCTCCAGGATACGTGGGTTATGATGAAGGTGGACAACTTACCGAGGCCGTTAGAAGGAAGCCTTATTCTGTCGTGCTTCTTGATGAGATTGAAAAAGCACACCCTGATACTTTCAATATCTTATTACAGGTTTTGGATGAAGGACATTTAACTGACAATAAAGGAAGGCGTGCAGACTTTAAAAACACCATTATAATTATGACTTCTAATATTGGTAGCCATATAATACAAGAGCGTTTTGAAGCCACAAAAGATATTGATTCTGCCATTGAAGCGGCAAAAATTGATGTACTTGCCTTGTTGAAACAAAGTGTAAGGCCAGAATTTTTAAACCGTATTGACGATACCATTTTGTTTACACCTTTAACTAGGGAGAACATCATTGAAATTGTTGGTTTGCAGTTAAAAAGTGTCACTAAAATGATAGCTAAACAAGGTATTACATTTGATGCAACACCCGAAGCAATAAGCTATCTAGCAAGCAAAGGATATAATCCAGAGTATGGTGCACGACCTGTAAAACGTGTTATTCAAAAAGAAGTTTTAAGTGCTTTGAGCAAAGAGATTTTATCAGGCAAAGTAACCACCGATAGTATTATTTTATTGGATGCCTTTGATGATAAATTGGTGTTTAGAAATCAAGGCAATTTAGTTACTGAAGAATTTTAAACTTAATTGAAATCAATTGTAACAAATTGATTTAGATTAAGTCTATTAGTTGGTTGGTTAGTTGAAAAGCAACATGATTCTTTTAGTTAAGATGATTGTTGCTTTTTTTTGATTGAAATATATCAACCTACAAGTTTAAAAGCACAATAAACACTCTTATTTTCACAATAAATCAAAAAAAATAAGTGTTAATTAAATCAAGTTATTTGTTGATAAAAAACAAAAAAAACCGATGAACTGCAGCCTGCAATCTTTATTTTTGTTCAATAAAGTTTCAAAACCAGTAATAAATTATAAATAATTCTATGTTTATAATGCCTAATAACCTTAAAATCCAAGTTTATTAAATTATGAATACATCCAAGTATATTGATTTTGCATTGTTAAGCCCCATCGCAACAGAACAGGAAGTTATAGACCACTGTTTCAAAGCCAGAAATAATGATTATTATGCTGTTAATGTAAATAGTGCTTTTGTACCTCTTGCTAAACAGCTATTGGAAGATACCGATGTAAAAGTATCTACTGTAGTTGGATTTCCATTAGGTGCCACTTCAACCAAAGCAAAATCTTTTGAAGCTAAAAATGCTATAGAAGAAGGTGCTGATGAGATAGATATGGTAATAAATTTAGGCTATCTTAAAAGTAGAAACTATGTTGCAGTTTTTAGAGATATTTCAGATGTTAAAATGGCTATTGGAAACACGCCTTTAAAAGTTATTATTGAAATTTCAGAGTTAAACAAAAATGAAATTGTTAAGGCTTGTGAAATTTGTTTAGATGCAAAAGCAGACTATATTAAAACATCGACTGGTTTTTCTAAAAATGGAGCTACTTTAACTGCGGTTAAAATAATCAAGAAAATTGTAAAAAATAAAGTAAAAATAGAAGCTTCAGGAGGTATTGATGATTGTTACACCTTACTTAAATACATTGAAGCTGGTGCAGATAGGGTTAGCTCTTCCTCAGAGACAGAAATTACAAATAAAAATCCGATAGCTCGAAATTCCAAAATCTATAAAAAGTATATCGATTCTCTAGAGAAAAAAGAAGCTAAAATCACCTCTAATATCAACTCTTTAAATTAAAAAATGTTTCTTTTAACCTAGGTTTTTTGAGAGCTCTATAAATGCATTCTCTTAATCTTTATTGAGCTTTTAATAAGTTGTTTACTTTCTAAAAACCTTTTGTTTAATATAATTTTTATAAATAGTTTTTGTAGAAATTAATATTTATATTTGGTTTACTTCATTAAAAAACAAATGAAACTAAACAAGTATATCGACCATACTTTGCTTAAACCAACAGCTACAAAACAAGATATTATTACCCTATGTGAGGAAGCTAAACAATATAAATTCTTCTCGGTATGTGTAAATAGTTGCTACGTAGGTTTAGCAAAAACCCAATTAAAAGAAAGCAAGGTAAAAGTGTGCAGCGTTATTGGTTTTCCATTAGGGGCCATGAGTACAGAAGCTAAAGTAGAAGAAACTAAATCTGCTTTAAAAAATGGTGCTGATGAAATTGATATGGTTATAAACATCGGCTTTCTTAAAAGCAAGGATTTTGATGCTGTTTGGAAAGATATTGAAGCTGTTAAAAACACTATGCCAAATAAAACACTAAAAGTAATTTTAGAAACCTGTTATCTTGAGGAAATAGAAATTATTAAAGCCTGTGAACTGGCTTTACAAAGTGGTGCTGATTTTTTAAAAACCTCAACAGGTTTTGGTACTGGTGGTGCAACCATACATGATGTGAAGCTCATGAAAAGTGTTTCAGGAAATAAAGCTAAAATAAAAGCTTCTGGTGGTATAAAAGATACCCAAACCGCTATGGAATATATAAGTCTTGGTGCAGACCGGATAGGAACTTCCTCTGGTATTACTATCATGAGTGGCAAACCTTCAAATTCTAATTACTAATGAGTGTACATATCGAAGCCAAAAAAGGCGACATAGCAGAAACCATATTATTACCTGGAGACCCTCTACGTGCCAAATGGATTGCTGAAACTTTTTTAGAAAACCCAATTTGTTTCAATAAAATTAGAGGAATGTTAGGTTTTACAGGCACATACAACAACAAAAAAGTTTCGGTTATGGGTACTGGTATGGGCGTACCATCTATTTCAATTTATGCACACGAACTGATTAATGAATATGATGTTAAAAATTTAATTCGTGTGGGTAGTGCAGGTTCTTATCAAAAGCATGTAAAAATTAGAGATATTGTATTAGCAATGGCGGCATCATCAAATTCTGGAGTTAATGAACTGCGTTTTGGCGGAGCAGATTATGCACCAACAGCTAATTTTGAGTTATTTCAAAAAGCAGTTGAAGCAGCAAAAGCAAAACAAATTCCTTTAAAAGCAGGTAATGTTTTTACAAGTGATGAGTTTTATGCAGACGATTTTGAATCATACAAAAAATGGTCGAAATTCGGGGTATTGTGTGTGGAAATGGAGACTGCTGGTTTATATACCGTAGCTGCGAAATATAATGTAAATGCATTATCCATATTAACCATTTCAGACTCTTTGGTTACTGGAGAACGTACTACTAGTAAAGAACGTGAAACCACGTTTAAAGATATGATTGAAATTGCTTTAGAATTAGCTTAAATCCAACAAAAAAATGTAATTTTTAAAAACATTAGTTGTTGCCTCAATTTTGCTTTTAGTATCATGTAAAAAAGAAAACCAAACAATACAACCTACAGCAAATAACAACTCGGTATATTATTTTATAAGACATGCCGAAAAAGATAAAAGCGACAGTTTAAATAATAATCCACATTTAACTGAAAAAGGTTTACAACGTGCTGATAAATGGAATCAAGTTTTTAAAAATATTTCTTTTAATGCTATTTATTCAACTGATTACAACAGAACACGAGAAACTGCTTCACCTACTGCAAAAGACGACAATTTAGAACCTGTAATTTATAACCCTAAAAGCATAAACATCGAAACGTCCTTAAATGAGAACAAAGGGAAAACGGTTTTGGTTGTGGGGCATAGTAACACCACTACCAACTTGGTAAATAGAGTTCTAAAAAAAGACACTTACAATGAAATTGATGATACCAACAACAGTAATTTGTACATAGTTACTGTGAATGATAAAAGTATTTCAAGCAGTCTATTATTTATTGAATAGTATCCGTTTTTACAGAAATATTTTTCAATTCTATTTTTGAAAGCAGTTCTAATTTATTAGTTTCAAAAAGAACGTCTAAACTTTCTAAAGAAACCTCATTATTTGCAGGTTTATAGTTATTATAATCAACAAATCGAATGTCCCCAATAAAACGTTCGTTATAAGCTTCCCTGAAGCGATAACCTCTTCCGTCTTTTTCATTGTAAGAATACACTAGATAATCAGCTTTGAAGGTGTCTTTATTAACCCAATATATAAACTCATCATCAAAATCCTCTCCACCTCCATCTTTGTTAAAAGTGACTTTTATTTTGTAATAACTCTTACCCTTAACTTGAACTTCATAAAGAAAAGTTTTATTGACAGCTTTGTCATTCAACCCATATGGCAACACAGAAAAATAATGTACTGAGTTTACCGAAGCTGCGTAAGCTTGCTCTTTACCGTCAGAAACCACAGAAATACTGTCTTTTACAAATCTTCGAAAACCTTTATTGTTTAAAACATCTTTAATTTCACCCAAAGAATCATTAAAAATTCTTTCATATTGAATTTTGCCATTGTCCCTAATCGCTTTGTAGTGTTTATCTCTGAAATCAAATTCTATTGTTGATTTTTTAAAAAGTTCACCTCCTGAAACTTCAATTGACTTGTTTATAATTGCATTGGCATCCATAACATCTTTTTCACAACTTGAAAGAGATAAGGTTAATAAAAGAAAAAACGTGATTTTTTTTATCATAATTTAAGTTTTAAAGTCTGTCGTAAAATTTACAAGTAGCTAAATTTCATATAGAGAAAATTTAATTTTACTTCCCATAAACTTTTGTGCCAAAACATTGATTGCAGATTCCTTAAGTTGAAGTACCCTTGGATAACCGCCAGTGGTTTGGCAATCGCACATTAAAACAATCAGTTTTCCTGATGGCGTTAATTGAACGGTACCTGGAAGAACCGGAGAGGTGATGATTGGTTTTAAATTGTTATCAATGGTTTCTTCAAGTTGGTAAGCCATTCTATTATTATCTTTTGAAATAGTAAACTTATTTGAGAAAAGCTGCAGTTGTTGGGCTTCTGAAAGCTTATCAAACTCTGGACCTTTAAAAACCTCAATAGTATTTGCAGTTATATAAGATGTATCAAATCTAACCGATGCATGTTTATTTTTGGTTTCGATAGAAACTTCTACAACTTGCAAATCATCATTTTTATGCAACTTAACTTTTTGGGTGATGTTTTGGCGCATGCTTTTGCTATTCATTACTGTTTCTGTCTTAAAACCACCCAAAATAGCTAAATAACATCTAAAACCTGTTTGCAGCCTCGCAAAAGCCAATATATCATTGGGTTTAATTGCTATAATCTTATTAAGATGAACAGGAAGACCATTGAGTGTTGGTGACATATCTGCCCCAGATATAGCTATATAGGTTTGAATATTAAATTGAAGCTTTGCACCCGTCATGGTCATTTCTAAAACAGCTTCGTTTTTATGATTTCCCAATAAGGCATTAACAATTGAAGCCGCTTTTTTATCCATTACACCAGAATAAGGCACACCATATTCCTGATAGCCTAAACGACCAAAATCTTGAATAGAACTGTAAAACCCTGGATTCAAAACTTTAATCATTTACCACCTCACTTTCCAATTGGTAAACATTAGCATCAACCAATGTTTTTATATCATGATATTCTTTTAAAGTAACTGGATAAAATTTTAAGCGATCTCCGGCTTTTGCAAAACAAGGTGTGTCTTTTGAAACATCAAAAAAGTTAATAGGAGAATTCCCAATAATGTTCCACCCTCCAGGGCTTGCATTTGGATAAACTCCTGTTTGACTTCCTCCAATGGCAACAGCCCCTTTTTCAATGTGTAATCTGGGGGTTGATTTTCTGGGAATTTCGAGTGATTTATCCAACCCTCCTAAATATAAAAACCCAGGTAAAAACCCTATAAAATAAACTGAATAAGAAACTTGGCAATGACGCTTTATTATTTCGGATTTTGATAGTCTTTTTTCTTTTGAAATAAACTCTAAATCTATCCCAAATTCATCATCATAACACACAGGTATTTTCCAAAGTTTAGTGGTACGTTCTATAGAAACATTTTTTTCTAAATATATGCTTTTCAAGTTCAAAACCTCATTCGGATAATTTTCAATTTTATCATCATAAAAAACTAATAATGAATTATATGCAGACTTTAATTCTATAATAGATTTAATATTTTTTTCAACTATTTTTTCTTTAAAACAAACTAAGTCATTCAAAATATCCCTATCTAATTTTTGTGGCCATTCCACCAAAATAGCACGTTCCCCAAAGGGTTTGTATGTAAGTTTAAAAGCCATTAAAATTATCTTATTTTAATTCCTTTTTTTGCTAATTTTTCGCTTAAGTTTTTTATCAAATTTAATGCTTTTGGATTGTCACCATGTACGCAAAACGTATCAGCTTTAATAGCTATTTCTGTACCTTGAATGGTCTTAACTTTCTGCTCAGCAATCATCCTAAAAACATGTTCATAAACTTGGTCAGCATCTTCAATTAAAGCGTTATTTTTACTTCGTGAAACCAAGGTTAAATCATCATTATAATTTCTATCTGCAAATGCTTCATAGTTTATATTAAGTCTATTTTTTAATGCCAAATCCGCAATTACCGATTTGTAAGGCACATATAATTTTATGGGTATAGCAATGCTCTTCATCACTTCCACAATTACATTGGCAATCTTTTGATCTGTAGCAGCTAAATTGTATAGGGCGCCGTGCGGCTTGATGTGTCGCAGTGTAGCATGTTCTTCATTCAAAACGCTTATTAAATTATCTATTTGATGTTTTATTGAAGAAAATAATGACACACAAGAAATGTCCATAGGCTGTCTTCCAAAGTTTTCTCTATCTGGAAATGAGGGATGTGCACCAATTTTAACGTGATGCTTTTTGGCCAACCTAACTACTGTTTTCATGGTTTCATAATCACCTGCATGCCCTCCACAAGCAATATTACAAGAAGCCATATAAGGCATTAGCGAAGCATCATTACCAATGCCTTCACCAACATCTACATTAATATCCACAATTTGGTTTTCCACTAAAATAGGTTTAAGCTAAATACTTTGTTTATGGTTGCTACCGATAGTAAGATACTAAAACTAATCTTTTAAACCATTTAATGTCATTCCACAACTGAATTAAGCGCATAAATAGCAAAACTACCTAACCAATGGCCACCTTCATAGCTATCGCCTACAATATTGGGCAATGAATAGTTAATATGTTGATTTACTATATTTCTTAAATGGAAGTATTCTGGCAAGCCTTCTGCAATGGTATTCAAACTCCAAGCGCGTGAAAAATTTACACCATCCAAATGTACCAAGTGGCCATCGGTTCTATCGGACACCAAACCAACTTCAAGTGTGTAGTTCTTATCTTTTAATTGTGGTAAAAAGGCATCCAACCATGTTTTAAATTCTTGAATGGGCAATAAGCGTTTCATTAAAGCAGCTTCCTCCAAACAGGGTGATAAAAAATCGGTACCACTAGGTTCCCAAGTTATGGGGCAATTTTGGTCGTTTAAAAAGAAATATTTAGCACGTTCTGTAATAGCATTTTTAAGGGCTTCATGATTTGTTGTTTTGGCATAATCGTATGCAAATGAGAGTCCAAATGCGGTATTGGTGTGCGTTCCCACACGAAGTGGATAGTTTAGTTTTGGCAAAAACTCAATGTATTTTGAAACAATTAAATTGGTTAGCGGTTGTAAATTGGTTTCCAATTCCCTGGCAATTGGTGCATCCCAAGTGTGAAGTTCCTCGGCGAGCTTAAGTAACCACGCCCAACCATAAGTACGCTCATAGGATTTGTTTTGCTCGCCATAAAAGTATTGCACTTCAGTTTCTATGTTTTCTTTGGAAATGTTTTTAAGCAAACGTGCTTTTACTACTTCAGATATATCAATATTAGGAAATTGTTTTAGCAAACTCACCAAACTCCAATGCCCGTGAACTGCCGAATGCCAATCGAAACAGCCATAAAACGCTGGATGCAACGTGCGCGGTGGTTGCAAATCGCTATCGCTACCAATGGTTTGCGATAACTTGTTTGGGTACTCGGTATTCATACAATGCAAAGGTAATTCTGCGAGTGTATTGGCTACTTTTAAGTTGAGTTTTGGGACGCCCCTAACTGGTGTTGATGTTTGCATGGTTGTTAAAACGGGTTGGTTTTCTTCCTTTTTTTGCTCATTGGAGGTGTTGCAGCATATAATTAAAACTACTGTGAAAATCATTAAAATCCTTTTCATACTTTTCTAATTACGTTCTTACTTAGTTTTTTCAACAACCTATTTATTTCGTCTATAATTTTTGTTTGTCCTCAAGAATTATTCGCCCAGTCTTTTTTGTTTTAGAATCATATTGATAAACTTCATTTATACTATAATTTTAGATATGCTCAAATTATAATATGTTCCTGCAATATAAAAATATAACACTTTTACACCTTTAGTTGTTTTTCTTATAAGCATCATAACTAAACTAGTACTAGAAAATTTATCGTCTTTATCAAATAATGATGGTTCTTCCAAAATATATTTAACTTTATTTAATCGATTTCTTTCTGTGCTATTATAAAATTGTAAAACCTGTATTAAAATCAACAGCGGTATAAGAAGTAAGTATCGTTTACCGTATTTTTTTATCATACTATTTAACCTATTTGACCTTAAATCAAATAATTTCAAAGAACCTAACATGCCTAAAACACAAGTTACAATTGTCGAAGATACTGTGAACCATATTTCAGGTATATTACCCATAATTTTTCTAATTAAAATATTACCCCAACCAACCTTCTCTATCCAAACTTCTATATTGAATAGCTTCGCTAATATGGGTGCCATTAACGGTATAAACACCTTCTAAATCGGCAATGGTTCTAGCTACTTTTAAAATACGATCATAAGCTCTCGCCGATAAATTAAGGCGTTCCATAGCAGTTTTTAAAAGCTGTTTTGAGGCTTCATCCAACACACAATATTTACGTATTTGTTTGGTGTTCATTTGGGCGTTGTAATGTACCAAATCACTTTCTTTAAAACGCTTGGTTTGTATTTCTCTGGCTTTGGTAACGCGTTTTCTAATTTCCACCGAAGTTTCGCCTTTTCTGTCTTCAGAAAGTTTTTCAAAAGGTACAGGCGTTACTTCAATATGAATATCAATCCTATCCAACAACGGACCCGATATCTTACTTAAATAGCGTTGCATTTCAGCAGGACTTGAGGTTACCGGCGCATCGGGGTCGTTAAAATAACCACCCGGACTTGGGTTCATACTCGCTACCAACATAAAACTACTAGGATAAGTAACCGTAAACTTCGCTCTGGAAATGGTGACTTCCCTGTCTTCCAAAGGTTGTCGCAACACTTCCAAAACACCTCGTTTAAATTCGGGCAGTTCGTCTAAAAACAATACGCCATTATGCGATAAGGAAATCTCTCCCGGTTGTGGAAACGCGCCACCGCCAACCAATGCGACATCCGAAATGGTGTGATGCGGACTTCGAAACGGTCGTTGCGCCATGAGTCCTGTATCTTTCACCCTACCCACCACCGAATGGATTTTTGTGGTTTCCAAAGCTTCATGAAGCGTCATAGGAGGCAAAATAGAAGGTAAACGTTTTGCCAACATGGTTTTTCCTGCTCCAGGTGGTCCAATTAAAATAATGTTATGTCCACCTGCTGCTGCAATTTCCATACAACGCTTAATACCTTCCTGTCCTTTAACATCGCTAAAATCATGTTCGGGAAAATCGAGATTTTTATAAAATTCTTCTCGGGTATTTATAATGGTTTGCCCAATGGGTTCGCCTTTATCGAAGTAATTAATAACTTGCTTGATATTATCAACACCATAAACCTCCAATCCATCAACAATGGCTGCCTCTTTGGCATTTTGCATTGGTAAAATAAACCCTTTAAAACCTTCTTCCCTAGCTTTAACCGAAATGGGTAACGCGCCTTTTATGGGCTGTAAACTACCATCAAGCGAGAGTTCGCCCATAATGATGTATTTTTCCAAATCAGGTGCTTCAATTTGTTTGGATGCCGCCAAAATACCAATGGCTAAAGTTAAATCGTAGGCACTTCCCTCCTTGCGTAAATCGGCAGGAGCCATGTTAATCGTAATTTTCTTTCCAGGAATTTTGTAACCGTTATTTTGAAGCGCCGCAGCAATGCGGTAATTACTTTCCTTTATAGCATTATCAGGCAATCCTACCAGATGATACCCAATACCAGAATCGACATTAACCTCAACCGTTATGGTTGTTGCTTCCACACCAAAAACGGCGCTTCCAAAAACTTTTTTAAGCATATTTATTGTTTACTGCTTAAATGTAAGAAATGTATTTGTAATTTCTAGATTTGGATTAATAACTCTTAGCAAATAATTTTTCCTTTTTAGCCTTTTCAACTTTTATTGTGCTAGAGTAAACAAAGTCTGTATTTACCATTAACCATCGCTTATATCATCTATTAAAAAAGTTCCTGATGCATCGTTTCCAATATCAATCAAAACTGTTAATCTGCTATAATTACCATATCCACCAATTATTGAAAAATCAAATGATAACGTAGCCCAAGTATTTCGCGAGGTCACATTGGTAGTTATTTGAATGTTAGTGTTATCACCACTATCTAGTTTCAAACCAACACTATGCTGTGTTGAATCAAAAAGCGTAAAAGGCTAGTGTTATTGTACTTTGAAAATCTAAATCTATGGGACGCGTTAAATCAATATAAAATCCTTGTTCAGCAGCAGAAGCTGCATGAAAAAATAGACCAACTGTATTATTAGAATCTGTGGGAGATTGTACTCTAGAGAAACTGCTACCGCACCAAACATTAAAAGTTTGTAATGAGCTATAAAAATCCAGAGGCATTTGCTGAGAATGGGATATTGAAAAAATAAAAAAATTAAAGGCTAGTAAAAATAGTAGTTATATTTCTTTCATCTGTTTAAATTTTATTGTTTTTATTCGTCAGATGTAATTTGCCAATAAACATTTCGGTTGGTATCAACTCTTTGTTATGGCTCATTTCATATCAAGAGTTACAGCCACTAAATTCCGCATTAAACTCGCGTGTTATTATCTTTAACCACAACAAAAACCATACATAAGTATGAATGCCTGCTAATAAAGCACTTATAATATAGATTTTATTGCATTTACCATTTTCTGCGCCCTTTCATTAACCTCAATTTCAGTCCAAGACAACTTTATCAAACAAGATATATTTCGTGATATATAATAATCTGATTTCGAAAAGTCTTTGTTCTTAAGGTTTGAAAGACTTTTTTTAACATCTTCGGAAAGTGGGTATAATGATTTTACATCTTTTAAATGTTCCCATTTTCTGATGTAATGCCAATTGTTGTTGAAATAATTCCAACAGGCATCTATTCCATTCACTGAAAATGCCTTTGATACTTTATCAGCAGTAACGGCATCGGGTAAAAAAAAGTTTAAAAAAGCACAACTTTCTTCTCCTCCATCTGGAACCGTTCTAAATGTAACTTCAGGTATTTCAGACAATGCCTTTCGTAAGATATTAAAGTTCCTTTTTTGAATTTCCAAGAACTCTGGCAAACGTTTTACCTGTGCTAAACCTACCGCAGCATGCAACTCTGAAATCCTAAAGTTATAACCTAAAAATGGATGGGTTTCAGCACCTCTATCATTGCCAATATGATCATGACCGTGATCACTATAATGGTCGGCATGGGTATAATAGTCTTTGTTATTGGTTATTACAGCACCACCCTCACCACAGGTAATGGTTTTTACAAAATCAAAAGAAAAGCAGCCTAAATCGCCTATACTACCCAAGGATTTTCCTTTGTAGGTGCCACCAATAGCTTGACATGCATCTTCAACTAACAGTAAATTATGTTTATCGCTAATGCTTTTTAACGCATCCATGTTAGCCATGCTACCGCACATTTGTACAACCATAATAGCTTTGGTTTTTGGTGTGATAGCAGTTTCAACTGCTTTCGGACACAAGCCTAAGGTGTCATCAATATCAACCAGAATAGGTATGGCTCCTAACATCATAATGGCTTCAAAACTTGCTACAAACGTAAATGTTGGCATAATGACTTCATCTCCAGCTCCAACGCCAGCGGAGGCCAAAGCAACAGAAACGGCTGCAGTACCACTAGAAACCAATTGTACGTATTTGGTTTTAAATACTGTACTCAATTCGGTTTCTAGTGCTTTGGCTTTCCAATGGCCATTGCGCATACCGTCAAAACCGTAGCGCATAAGCACACCATTTTCTAACACATCGTTTACTTCTTTTTTTTCGGTTTCACTAAATAGTTCAAATCCTGGCATAATTATGTTTTATGTTTGCGTTCGGGATTGTAGCGAGTTACCATGTAACGCGAAAAGCCCGACCCTACCGATAGTTATCGGGAGGTTAACGCCCTAATATTAATGTTACAATTCTATAATGGTTTCTTTAATAGGCTTTCTAACTTTTTTAAATTCTGAAAACATATCGTCATGTGCCCTAAACCCTACTGGTAATAGCAAAACGGACTGCAAACCTTTGCTTTTTAAATTTAACAACTCATCAAATTTTTCTGGTATGAATCCTTCCATGGGGCAAGCATCAATACCTTCTACTGCACAAACAGTCATTAAATTTCCAAGTACAATATAGGCTTGGTTTTTTGACCATTGTAAGCGTTCATTAACAGACATATTTTCGATGGTTTTTATCAAACTTTCCCTGTAAGGCTTTAATATGATTTCTGAGGTGTTGCGTATGCTTTTTATATTGTTATAATAGGCAACGACATCTTCTTCCGAAATATCATTTTGAATGCATATTACCAAAAGGTGCGACGCATCCAACACTTGTTTTTGGTTGTAGCTAATTTTTACAAGTGCTTCCCTTTGCTTTTTATCTTCAACTATTACTAGTGAAATAGTTTGAAGGCCAAAGGATGTTGCCGTTAAATTAAAAGCTTGTTTGAGTGTATTGATTTGATATGCTGTTAATTTCTTTGAAGCGTCAAATTTTTTGGTAGCATACCGCCACTGTAACTGTTTAATAATATCCATATAACTAATAATACTTTGCAAAAATAATACTTGAGAGGATGTTTTGTATTATAAAAATGATAAAATTGTTTGTGTAAATTTATTTTAAAAAATTGATGTTTTATTTGAAAGAATTAAAAAAGGGTTCTATATTTGCACCCGCATTCAAGCAAATAGCTTGATGAGGCACTCAAGGAGAAATGGCAGAGTGGTCGAATGCGGCAGTCTTGAAAACTGTTGAGGGTC
>JBMTVT010000052.1:0-15142 GCA_049451635.1 Tamlana sp.
AAGTTATGAATTTATCTACTGACCTCTAAAAATTTATACGTTGCAAATAGTAGAAATTAGACTTTTTTGTAAGATTTTATTTTGATTGAAATTATTTCTTTTTAAAAAGAGGAACAGAAGAACAAGCTTCACCATACATAATAGATTTTGCAATGGGCTTTAGTTTTGTTGCTAACATGATATAAGCATTTTGTGGTACGGGTTTTTTAGAACACCCTCTAATGATGATGGGTTTATCTGCAAATTCTGAAACATCTAAATCATTTATAACATCTTGATAAATTGCTGTTTCTAAAGCTTCTAAATTTCCAATGACAGTTTTTTTTGTATAAGGTTCTAATTGAATAGATAAAAGCATAAAAGCCCAACCTGGTATGATGGCATCGCTGCTACATGTTAAGGCTACGTAGCTATCTTGAAATTTTGACCAATCAAATTCAGACACCTGTTTTCTAAAGTCTTTTTCGCGTAACACAAAACCTTCAAAAAGCCAATCTTTAATATCAAACAATACACGATAACCTTTAGGATAATAATCCTCAAGATTTACGGGAACTAGCTTACTATTCGCTACGCGATTTATGATTTCGTCTGACATGAATTAATTAAAGCATACCAAGTTCTAACTTTGCCTCTTCACTCATGAGTTCTTGCGTCCATGGCGGATCGAAAGTAATTTCTACTTCAGCACTTTTTACGGCGTTTAAAGATTTTACTTTTTCTTCAACCTCTAAAGGCAAGGTTTCTGCTACGGGACAGTTGGGTGTTGTAAGCGTCATTAAAATTTTTACATCGTAGTCTTCGTTTACAAACACATCATAAATTAACCCTAATTCGTAAATATCAACAGGTATTTCTGGGTCGTAAATCGTTTTTAAAACGTTTACTATTTTTTCACCTAATTCGTTGGTATCAATGGTTGTGTCGCTCATTTCTTTATTGTTTGTTGTTGAGGTGTTTGTTGTTAAGTTTTCTAAAAGGTTTTACAACAAACAACTTAACTATTTAAGTTGTGTTTGATATGCAATCGCATACATTTTAAGTTGTTTTATCATGCTCACCAAGCCATTGGCTCTTGTAGGTGATAAATGTTCTTTTAAACCTATTTTATCAATAAAATCGGTATTGGCTTCAATGATATCTTTTGGGTGTTGATTTGAAAACGCACGAATTAAAATAGCAATAATACCTTTTGTAATAATGGCATCACTATCTGCTGTAAATATTACTTTGTTGTCTTTCATTTCTGCGTGTACCCAAACTTTACTTTGGCAACCTTTTATGATGTTGCTTTCAGTTTTGTATTGGTCGTCAATTAGAGGTAAATCTTTCCCTAAATCAATCATATATTGATAGCGCTCTTCCCAATCTTCAAACATTGAGAACTCGTCAATTATTTCTTCCTGTATATTTTCTATAATCACAATAACTAATTTTATACAAAAATACAACATCAAACATTGCTATTCAATGTTTTCTGAAATTGATAAGATTTCTTTAACAAGTTCTGCGATTTCTGCTGGTGGATTTCCATGATCAAAAGGTGCAGACTCGTAAGTTTTGTCACCTTTTGTTATTTTTAAATGAGCAATGGCTGCTCCATCATATTGAAAAGCTTTACTTGGGGCTTTTAAAGTTGATATGGTTTCTATATCTATAGATCCCAACATTTCTATAATAGTGTTCCAATTTTTTTCATCACAAGGTTTGCGATTAGGCTCTCCACCTCTTTTTTGAGAGCTTGAAATTATTTTTTCATTAATAATTATTTGGTTGTAAACACCTCTAGAAGAAGCTGAATATTCAATAA
Source organism: Tamlana sp. (assembly GCA_049451635.1). GTDB lineage: Bacteria > Bacteroidota > Bacteroidia > Flavobacteriales > Flavobacteriaceae > JBMTVT01. The sequence continues at coordinate 1,811 of JBMTVT010000052.1, forward strand.
TATAATTTTTCTTTGATTGTTCAGTATCAGATGGTTCTAAAAAGGCTTCAATTAAAATAAGATCTTCGCTTTTCAAACTAATTTGATTTTGGTCAATTGAGTAGACATTCACCTTTCCTAATGTTTTAAGTAATTCATCTTCAACATCCATAAGATTTTCACAATACATTTTTGTTGATGCTAATACTTCTATTTTCAATGAGTTTGAATCTGTGCTATAATTACCAAAAAAACAATTACAACCAGCAAAGCCAGATATTTTGTTGTTAGCATCATCAAACTTTACAGTTAAATTATTCGGAAGCTTATTATTAGCACCAATTGATGAAATAACATATGTTCCAGATAATGTTTCATTTTCACCTGCTTGTTCTATATCATTTTGCATATTTGATGTTTCTTTTTGGCATTTACAGGACTGTAGAAAAAATACTGTAAAGATTATACTTATAAATTTTGTTATTGACATCTATTTAATTTTAAAATTAAGATACAAAAAAGACGCCAAAGTTGGCGTCTTTTAAAATTTTATTGAATTAAGAAAGTATTAGTTTCCAGCCATGGTTGCTCTAGCACCACCTAAAGCAAAAATAGCACGCATTCTATTTCTTTGCCTATCAGTGAATATATACATATAAGCATCATCGGTATAATCTATATAATTCATGGTCATATCTGTTGTTTGATAGTTGATTGTTGGATAAGAAGGACAGCCATAGTTTGCGCCATCTGAACTTGGTGTATCAGCAACAAAATCGTCTTGTCTACATCTACCATCACCCCAAATATGCCGTAAGTTTAAATAGTGACCAACTTCGTGAGTCGCTGTTCTTCCTAAGTTGTAAGGTGCAGCAGAACTACCTGGTAAACTTGAGTGCAATAATACAACACCATCGGTTGATGAATTTCCACCAGTGAACTGAGCATAACCCAAAATACCACCACCTATATTACATACCCAGATATTCAAATGTGTTTCTGGTGTAATTGGAGGATAAGCAGATTTAACCGAATTGTTTGTTCCCCATGAAGCTTTAGAATCATTATGTCTAAATGTTCCAGCTAATGAAAAAGTGATATCAGTAGTTGTAGCATCATTAACAAAATTTGTTGCTCCAGAAGGCAGTAAATTTGTATTTGCACTATTAAAATCGTCGTTTAGTACATTTGCGAACTTATTTGCCCATTTGTTACATCATTTGCATTAGGCAAAATTATGTGCACATATACAGGAATGTCTATGGTTCCTAAACCATCGTTAATTGGAAGCACATCAACGTCAGTGTCTCCGCCACTGCCATTACCGTCACCTGGTTTACCTTTTCCATTACCTTTAGCAGCAATGAATTTTCTGGTTTGGTACTCAACATCGTACATTTTTTGTGCTAATACTGGATTTGCGTCAAGTTGTTTGTTTAAAACATCCTAGAGTAGCATGTTTTTAATTTTTCTTTTGAACTAGCAACTTTTGAGCTTAAATCTTCGGAGAAATCTGTGCGAACATAAAAATCGCTCATGTCAATTTCTTGTTCTTGAGCGATTTCGTTTTTTTCATCATCACATGCTGTAACTAATAAGGCCACAGCTGTCATACTTAAAAATAATTTTTTCATTTGTAATAAAAATGTGAATTAGTCGATATGAAAGATATATTTTTTTAGAAAATACCTTACAATTTCATAAAAAATGTGTTAACTATTCGATAAAAAGAATTATGGAGTTAAATAATTAACATCACAAAAAATAAGAAAAGAAAGAGAAAAGAAATCTTAAGAAAGCATCATTTTTGCTTTTTTAACACCTTCTATTAAGGTGTCAATTTCAGATTTTGTATTGTAAAAAGAGAAAGATGCCCTAACGGTTCCTGGAATTTTGAAATAATCCATAATAGGTTGTGCACAATGATGACCAGTACGAACGGCAATACCCAATTTATCTAAAATAGTGCCCACATCGTATGGGTGAATATCTTTTAAGTTAAAGGAAATAACAGATGTTTTTTCTTTTGAAGTACCATATATTTTTAAACCTTCGATTTCTAAAAGCTTTTTTGTAGCATATTCCAACAACTTGTGTTCATAAGCCGCAATAGCATCAAAACCGATAGCATTCATGTAGTCTAGAGCGGCTCCAAAAGCAATGCCACCACAAATATTGGGTGTACCAGCTTCAAATTTATGTGGCAGAGGCGCATAAGTTGTTTTTTCAAATGTTACTTCGGCAATCATTTCGCCACCGCCTTGGTAAGGAGGTAGTTTATTTAACCATTCTTCTTTTCCATATAGCATACCAACGCCTGTTGGCCCGCACATTTTGTGGGCAGATGCAACATAAAAATCGACATCTAATTTTTGAACGTCTGTTTTAATGTGTGGAGAAGATTGTGCACCATCAATTAAAACAGCTGCTCCAACTTTATGGGCTTTAACAATAATATATTCAATTGGGTTGATGGTTCCTAAGGCATTGGATACATGATTAACAAAAACCAGTTTGGTGTTTTTTGAAAGCAGTTTGTCGTATTCATTCATTTCCAACTCGCCTTCAAGATTCATAGGAATTACCTTTAAAGTAGCTCCAGTGCGTTCACAAAGCATTTGCCAAGGCACAATATTACTATGGTGCTCTAAGGCTGACACTATAATTTCATCGTCTTTTTTTAAGAATGATGAAAAGCCATTGGCAACTAAATTAATACTATCGGTAGTTCCAGATGTGAAAATAATTTCGTGTGAAAACTTAGCATTAAAGTGTTTTTGGATTTTTTGTCGAGCTTGTTCGTATAAATCGGTAGCTTCTTGACTTAACGTATGCACGCCCCGGTGTATATTGGCGTTGTAGTTTGAATAATAATCTACAATAACGTCAATAACTTGTTGTGGCGTTTGTGAGGTTGCAGCATTATCAAAATATACCAAAGGTTTACCATTAACTTTACGTGAAAGTATGGGAAAATCTTTTCGTATATCTTCTACTTTAAACATGGTTTTACATTTAGCCCCGATAGAAGCGGTATCCTTTTTTGAAAAAAAAGATAAAGCGAATAGCGGGAAATAGCTTCAAAATATTTTACAAATGAAAGCCTAAATTAACACCTAATTTATTGGCTATAATTTTTGTGATGCGTTGTTTCATTTCAGGGATTTTAACCGAACTCAAAACATTATTGCTAAACGCATACATCAACAGTGCTTTTGCTTCCTTTTTTGGAATACCACGCGATTGCATGTAAAACAGTGCACTCTCGTCCAACTGGCCAATGGTACAACCATGAGAACATTTTACATCGTCGGCAAAAATTTCGAGTTGTGGTTTGGTGTTTATGGAGGCTTTATCGCTTATTAAAATATTGTTGTTGGCTTGAAAGGCATTGGTTTTTTGAGCTTCTTTTTCAACCACTACCTTTCCGTTGAAAACACCCGTTGAGTTTTCATCAAAAATGCCTTTATAATCTTGATGGCTTTCACAATTTGGCTCAATATGGTGAACCAACGTGTTGTGATCTACATGTTGTTTGTTGCCAATAATAGTTACCCCTTTTAGGGTTGAATCGATACGTTCACCATGTTGATAAAAATTAAGGTTGTTTCGGGTTAATTTTCCACCAAACGAAAAAGTGTGAACTGAGGCAACACTTTCTTGTTTTTGTTTAATAAAGGTATTATCTATTAACGAAGCATTTAAAGTATCGTTTTGGATTTTATAATAATCAACAATGGCGCGTTTGTTTGTAAAGATTTCGGTAACAGAGTTTGTTAAAACTGCATTATTTGTCAAGCTTTGATGACGTTCGATAATTTGCACATGTGAATTCTCATCAATTACAATGAGGTTTCGTGGTTGTAACAAGATGGCTGATTCATTTCCTGTTGAAAAATGAATAATTTGAATCGGTTTTTCAACTAGCTTATTTTTAGGAATATGAATGTAAGCACCTTCGCTTGAAAATGCCGTGTTTAAAGACGGTAAGCTATCTTTAGAAGCGGCTTTATTAAAATAATTTTCAATAACTAAACGGTATTTAGGTTTTGAAAAGGCGGCAGACATTAAACAAATATCCATACCATCATGTGTGGTTTGTGATAAGTGCGATGAATATTTACCGTCTATGAATACAATTTTATAAGTATCAATATCGTGGATGAAATATTTTTTTACATCACGGTATTCTATAGCGTTTTCCTGTTTTGGAAAAACACTGTAATCTTCTTTTAAAATTTTATTTAAGGATGTGTATTTCCAAGCTTCCTCTTTTTTTGTAGGGAAGCCTTTTTCGTCAAATATTTTAATAGCATCGTTTCTTATATCGTGGACATAAGTATAGTTATCTACATGATCTTCAAAAACCATAAACGATGATAATAATTTTTCTTTTAAATCCATTTGATTGGTGTTAAGCATTCACTTCTTCTTTAATCCAGTCATAACCTTTTTCCTCAAGTTCGTGTGCCAATTCTTTAGTGCCCGATTTTACAATTTTACCGTTATAAAGTACGTGTACAAAATCGGGAACTATATAATCTAATAAACGTTGGTAGTGGGTAATTACTACCACAGCATTGTCTTTACTTTTTAGTTTATTAACCCCATTTGCTACAATGCGAAGGGCATCGATATCTAATCCAGAATCGGTTTCATCAAGGATAGCCAATTTAGGTTCTAGCATAGCCATTTGAAAGATTTCATTACGTTTTTTCTCTCCTCCTGAAAACCCTTCATTTAAAGATCGAGATAAAAATTTTCTATCAATCTCTAGTAAATCCGCTTTTTCGCGAATCAATTTTAGCATGTCTTTAGCGGGCATATCTTCGAGCCCTTTGGCTTTTCTAGATTCGTTAATGGCCGTTTTAATAAAATTGGTCACAGAAACACCTGGTATTTCAATAGGGTATTGAAATGATAAGAAGATGCCTTTGTGGGCGCGCTCTTCAGCAGCTAATTCATCAATGTCTTCACCTTCAAAAAGTATGTTCCCCTTGGTTACTTCATAGTCCTCCTTACCAGCAATTACCGATGCAAGCGTACTTTTACCTGAGCCATTTGGTCCCATTATGGCATGAACTTCTCCCGGTTTAACTTCAAGGTTAATCCCTTTTAAAATACTTTTATCTTCAACACTTGCGTGTAAATTATCAATTTTTAACATACTATTTATTGTCCTAATTTTACAACGTTATTGTTTCCCTTTGGGGGTAAAACATTTAATATTTCAATAATTTCAACTTTATTTTCCCAAAGAATTTTGTCATCTTTTTTATTGCTTACTTGTCCTCTTATTTCCACTTGAACCATATCTGTTGGTTCTTTTTTATATTTTTCTGCCATGTTGTTTAACTCCACCATTTTATCGGTTACAAAAACCCCATAAATTTCGGCGTGTGTTTGTAAAACTGCAGCGTCACCATGGTAAACAAATTCACCTTTAAGTAAGGTTAAGCCATCTCTTTGTTTTTCGGTGCGTTCAGAATTTTCAATAGAAATGGTTTCTTCAAGTTGCTCAGCTTTTTTATCGTTTTTGCAACTCAAAAAAGCTGAAATACATAAAAGTAGAATGGTTATTTTTTTCATTTTTGAAATCAATACTAATTTATCCAACACTTCCTTCTAAACTAATTTCCAATAATTTTTGTGCTTCAACAGCAAATTCCATTGGTAGCTTATTTAAAACCTCTTTACTAAAACCATTTACAATTAAGGCTATGGCTTTTTCGGTATCAATACCACGTTGGTTACAGTAAAATATTTGATCTTCGCCAATTTTACTAGTCGTGGCTTCATGTTCTATTTTTGCCGTTTTATTTTTAGCTTCAATATATGGGAAAGTATGTGCGCCACACTCGTTGCCCATGAGTAAACTATCACATTGCGAAAAGTTACGGGCATTTTCTGCTCTGGAGTTTATTTGAACCAAACCACGATAACTGTTTTGTGATTTTCCAGCGGATATCCCTTTGGAAATGATGGTGGATTTGGTGTTTTTTCCAAGGTGAATCATTTTCGTACCCGTATCAGCTTGTTGATAATTGTTGGTAACAGCAATGGAGTAAAACTCACCAACAGAATTATCGCCTTTTAATACACAAGAAGGGTATTTCCAAGTTACGGCAGAACCTGTTTCAACTTGTGTCCAAGAAATTTTTGCATTTTTCTCACACAACCCACGTTTGGTAACAAAATTGTAAACACCACCTTTACCTTCAGAGTTTCCGGGGTACCAATTTTGTACGGTACTATATTTTATTTCAGAATTGTCCAAGGCAATCAATTCTACAACCGCTGCGTGTAATTGATTTTCATCTCTACTTGGTGCAGTACAACCTTCCAAATAACTTACGTAACTACCTTCGTCAGCAATTACCAAAGTTCTTTCAAACTGTCCTGTACCTGCTTGATTAATTCTAAAATAGGTAGATAGTTCCATGGGGCATTTTACCCCTTTAGGAATATAACAGAAAGAGCCATCACTAAAGACCGCACTATTTAATGCTGCATAAAAATTATCTTTTTGTGGCACAACTGTACCAATATATTTTTTTACAAGTTCTGGATGTTCTTTTATCGCTTCACTTATAGAACAGAAAATAATACCTTTTTCACCCAATGTTTTCTTGAATGTGGTTGCTACCGAGACCGAATCAACCACAACATCCATGGCAACACCGGCTAATTTTTTTTGCTCATCTAGCGAGATGCCAAGCTTTGCAAAGGTCTCCAATAACTCTGGGTCCACCTCATCTAAACTATCGTATTTTGGTTTGCTGTTTGGTGCTGAGTAATAAGAAATGGCTTGAAAATCTGGTTTTACATAATGCACGTTTGCCCATTCTGGTTCGGTCATTTCTTTCCAAGCTTTGAAAGCCTCGAGTCTCCATTCAGTCATCCACTCCGGCTCTTCTTTCTTTTTTGAAATGGCACGAACAATATCTTCGTTTAAACCAACAGGAAAGGTGTCCGATTTTATATCGGTATAAAAACCATATTCGTATTCCTTGGTTTTAAGCTCTTCGCGTAAGTCATCTTCAGTATACTTGGACATAATGCTTTCTTGATTTTTTTATAATGAAAATGATTCGCCACAACCACAAGTTCGGTTGGCGTTTGGATTATTGAACACGAAACCTGTGCCGTTTAAACCTCCTGAATATTCAAGCGTTGTCCCTACCAAATACAAAAAGCTTTTTTTGTCAACAATAATTTTTACTCCATTGTCTTCAAAAACTTTATCGTCTTCTTGATTTTCTTTATCAAACTTTAAATCGTAAGACAGACCAGAACAACCACCACTTTTTACCCCAACACGAATATAATCTGTGGTAGGGTTATAGCCATCATCTTGCATAAGTTCGATGACTTTTTTTTTAGCTGTTTCAGAAACTTTTATCATATTCTATTAATTAAATTTAGAAATGTTTCAACGAAAATTTATTAAGACAGTTTCTAAATAGAGTGCAAATATACAATATAAGTCATGGATTTCCACATAACCTAACATTATATTAGCATATAGTTTCATAGGTTTTTATTATGGATTTGTAAAGTCTAGATTATTTATGAATTCATAATCTGAAAGCGAGAGTAAAAAGGCCTTTAAATTGGCTTTATCTTGGGCTGATAATTGTACACCGCCTTGTGAGACTTTTTTCATCAAAGGATCGATTGTTGATGAGTTTTTTAAGCCTTCAGAATAATGATTTATAACTTCATCTAAAGTGGTAAATCTGCCATCGTGCATGTAAGGATCGGTAAAAGCTAAATTTCGGAGTGATGGCGATTTGAATTTTCCATTATCGGCAGGATCGCCTGTTATTGCACCTAAACCTAAATCGGTAAAGGTTTCATCTAAACCATTATTGTGAAAAATATTATCTGTCCATAATGGGTTTTTATCACTTCCATGGCAATGAAAACAATCGCCTCTGGTTTCGTCCATAAATACATTAAAACCTTCAAGTTCTTCAGGCGTTAATTCTGTTTCACCTAAAAGGTATTTATCGAATTTTGAATTTGAAGAAATTAAAGTACGCTCAAACTGAGCTATAGCTTTGGTAACCAGAGTTGAATCTATGGTTAAAGTGCCAAAAGCTTTTTGAAATAGGTTAGGGTATTGAGGATGGTTTTGAAGTTCTTGTTCTAACTGCGTCCAAGAACTTTTCATTTCGGTTGGGTCTGAAACAGGAATAAAGGCTTGGTGTTCCAAACTAAAAACACCGCCATCCCAAAAGAATTTTTCATCATAATTCCATGCTAGATTGAAAAGTGGCATAGAGTTTCGTTTTCCTAAAACACCATCAATGCCATCACTAAACCTAGAGGAGTCTGTAAAGGCATTTTCTGGTGCATGACAATCGGCACAAGCTTGAGTGTTGTTGCCTGATAAAATGGGGTCAAAAAACAATTTTTTACCTAGAGCAATACCTTCAACTGTTTGTAAATTATTGATAGGAATAATAGGGTTTAAAATATTGTCCTCAAACAATTTTGGAATTTTCAAAGGGCTTGGAGTAGGGATGTTAACATAATTTTCTACAGATTCAGTTTTACAAGATGTAAAAGTGAGCGTAAAAAACAAGCTAATATAAAACAGCTCTTTTTTCAATGTAAATTATTGATTTATAGATTTTAAACTAAAAACATTTTGGCCATTTTCATACATCATAATTTGAGCCTCATAATTAGGCATAAGCATATTGTTTAGGGTATTCAAATCCCAAGTGTTTGGGTTTTTAAACCATTCGGCAATATTCATTTCAACATTAAAAGTCGCATTTTTTGTTATGGTTACTGCACCTAAAGTTACTGTTATAAAAGTATCTTGAAATTTAAGTGGGTTTTTAGTAGTATCTGCTGCTCTAATAGCATGATAAGCATAACCAGTTTCAGTGGCGTTATTGTCAATAAATTTTCCTTCTAACTGCATGTAATGATAGCCCCCTCCTAACATTTCTGGAACATTCCAAGTTGCGGAATTTAAATCGGTATGGTTGCTGTAATTTTCATCATTATAAAATCCAAAAGTAAAAGACACATTGCTGTAAGTGCCTGTTGGAATTGTATTTAAAGGTGTGAACGTTAGGTTTTCGTTGTTCGTAACGTCAACCAAATTATAACCATTCAAAACCAGTTTTTCACCTATGTCTGTTGTAAAAGTGATTTTTGAAATAAGGTATCTAAGTTTTGAAATACTGAGTTCTTCACCGTTTGCATTGGTGTATTGTATAGTATTGAAATTTGAATTGCTTACAGGCGTTCCATCCCAGTTATGACTGAAGCTGAAAGAAATATTTGCTTGTGAAATAGTATCATCTTTATCTGTGGTGCAAGAAAAGATAATTGACATGATTACTAATAAAAAGATTGTTTTTTTCATTGGGGTTTTATTCTATTTTTATAATTAACAAATCTGAAAATCCTTTATTTTCGGTAACATCAAAATTGTTACTATTCGATTCCCCAACGGCTATAATGGTTTTATTGTCGAGTTCAATGGCATCATATGCAAAATCAATATCTGAGCCCCCAATAGTTTTTTGCCATTCTAAATTAATATAGCCATCAATTTTTAAAATCCAAGCGTCATTTTGTCCTTGATTAATAGTGACATCACCATTGGCACTTCTTGAACTGCCCGAAATTATAAAACCACCATCTTGGGTTTTTGAAATAGAACGGGGCACATCAAAACTACTACCTCCAAAGGTTTTTTCAGAAATTAAATTTCCATCGGGCGATATTTTAATCACCCATAAATCGGCTGCTCCTTGGTTTGTTGAAACGTCAATATCACTACTTCTAGTATCTCCCACTATGATATAATTACCATCGTTGGATTTTACAACCGCTCGTGCTTCATCAATTTCTGAACCGCCATAAGATTTTTCCCAAATGAGCGTTCCTGTTTCTGAAATTTTAACAACCCAAAAATCATAAGATCCTTTATTTGCTGAAATATCAACATCATTACTATCAGAAGAACCTATAATTAAATAATTGTTGTTTTCGGTTTGTATCACATCATAAGGTGTATCGGTAAATGCACCACCATAATAGTGGCTCCATTGCTTATTTCCAAGATCATCAATTTTAATTGCCCAATAGTCGCCGCCAGCATGTTTAACAGCATTATTTTTGCTATTTCCTTCACCACCAGATGCAGAGACATCTAAGACACCAGTTAATAGAAATCCATTATCGTTGGTTTGAATTAAAGAAATTCCGTTGTCGGTTCCTGAAAACCCAAATGATTTTTGCCAATCAATATTTCCAGCGTTATCTAATTTTAATATCCAAAAATCTTGGTCGCCTAAATTTTCTGATACATCACCATCATTACTTTTACTATATCCAAAAATTGCATAACCACCATCGTTGGTTTGAATAATATCGCTACCTCTGTCATCATTCGTTCCTCCATAGATTTTTTGAAATTGAAGGTTATCGTTGGCATCAAATTTTAACAACCAATAATCAAAAGATTCATTGGTTTTATTTTCAATGTCACCATCAGCACTTTGTGTGTAACCAAGTATAGCATAACCACCATCAAGAGTTTTTACAATGGCGGTGGCACTTTCATTTTTTGTGCCACCAAGCGTTTTTATAAAATCAACTTCAATATTTTTGGTGGTATTTGTGATTTCATTATTTGGAGAGCAGCCCAAAACAATAAAAAATATCCATACTAAGGGTAAAGTATGTTTATTGAAGTTCATAAAACAACTGATTATAATTTGCTTTTTCTAACTATAAATAAGCCTCTGTTAATATCACTTATTAGGATACTTCCACTTGGGAAATATGGGTAAACACTCCAAGCACCGTTAAAAGCTGCGTTGTTATTTGCTGGATGGGTATCAAAATAACCTATTTCTGAAATTATTTTATTTTCTATACCTGAGATATCAAGCACTCTCATGCCCGATGTATAACTAGCTTGGATATATGAATTGCCATTTACATATCCATTATGGTCTATTGCAGCTGTGGGTCCAAAATAATCCATGTGGTATGTTGGGTTATCTAAATTTGTAAAATCAAAAACTATTGTTCTGGTATTACCTCCAAAGTTTATTTCATCAAGCTCATCACCAAGAATAAAATATTTCATGTCTTCGGTAAACCAACCTTGATGTGTATAACCTAAATTGGTATAACTTATTGATGATAACTGAATGGGATTTGATTTATTACTTACATCAACGATAACAATTTTATTTTCATTGCTGCCAACAAAAATTTCTTTACCTAAATGTTCTGTATCTGGCCCATCATAAATTAAAGTTTGGGCATCGTGGGAATACCCACTTAAAACGCCAGCATTAATAGGATTTAAAGGATTTTTAATATCTACAAAAATAGTACCTCCTTGGTAAATGCTGCTTCTTCCTGTGCCCACTATATATGCATAGCCAGTTTCTTCATCTATTATAATATTATGGGCACTACCAAATTCAGTAAAATGGGCATCAGTTGTAAAGGTTTCAGGGTGGGTTGTTACGGCTCTTAATTTTTTTAGATCAAAAACTTGCATGCCATGGCTGCCAGCATTATCGGCCACAATAAAGGCGTAATCTTCAAATACTTTTATATCTCGCCAAGAACTACTAACAGTTGCAGTAGGTAGTTTTCCAACTATGATGGGTTCGTTTGGTTTGGAAATATCAACAAAAGCCACCCCGGAAGTTGAACAAAACAAAGCATATTCTTTTTGGGTTTCTGGGTCTACCCATCCCCAACAGTCGTTTCCAGATGAACCAGCTCCCCCTAAATCGTTAATAGGAACAAATCCCATTAAATCATAATCGTTACAAGGATAAATATCTGCAAAACCATCAATACATGCTGCTAATGGAGTGTTAGGATCAATATAATCTTCATCACATAAATTGCCTATGCCATCATTGTCATCATCTTCTTGGTTTGGGGTTGCAATTAATGGGCAGTTATCATTTTCATCTAAAACACCATCATTATCATCATCGTCATCACATAAATCACCAATACCATCACTGTCATTATCCTCTTGATTTGGGTTTGAAATGAACGGGCAATTATCTTGGGTTTCCCCAATACCATCACCATCAGGATCAATTAAAGTCGGTTTTTCAACAGGTTCTGTATTGCAAGATTGAAAGAAAGTAAATAAAAAACACAAGCACAAAATGGTGTGGACAATTCGTAGGGATTTCATAGCAAAAGTTTTATTAATAACTAAATAGGTTATGTTTTAGTATAAAGATAGTAAAAACAAAAATAGCTTCTTATTTTTGCAGCATGATAGAAGATAAAAATCAACAACGAACCCAACTAAGTGATTTGGGAGAGTTTGGGCTTATTGACCATTTAACAAAAAATTTTAAAACAAAGCTAGCATCAACTATTAAAGCAATTGGGGACGATGCTGCCGTTTTGGAATTTAAAAAAAAGAATATTGTAGTTACTACAGATTTACTTGTTGAAGGGGTTCATTTTGATTTAAGTTATATGCCTTTGAAGCATTTGGGATACAAGGCAGTTATTGTAAATTTATCTGATGTGTATGCCATGAATGCCCTTGCAACACAGATTACGGTTTCTATAGCAGTATCCAATAGATTTCCATTAGAAGCTTTGGAAGCGTTATATGCTGGCATTGAAACCGCAGCTAACATATATAACATTGATGTTGTTGGTGGTGATACCACATCTTCAAATACGGGGTTGTTAATTTCTGTGACTGCCATTGGGGAGGTTGATAACAAAAGCGTTGTTTACAGAAATGGTGCAAAACCTAATGATTTACTTGTTGTAAGTGGCGATTTGGGTGCCGCTTATATGGGGTTGCAAATACTTGAACGCGAAAAAGAAGTATTTAAGGTAAACCCCAATAATCAACCAGACTTAGAGCCATACACCTATATTATTGAAAGACAGTTAAAACCTGAAGCGCGCAAAGACATAGTAAAATTATTGAGTGATCTAGGTGTTAAACCAACCTCTATGATTGATATTAGCGATGGGTTGTCATCAGAAATAATTCATTTATGTAAGCAAAGCCATGTTGGTTGCGATATACATGAAAGTAAAATTCCACTAGATCCTCAAGTTATTTCTGTTTGTGAAGAATTTAATATTGATAGTACAACAGTAGCTTTGAATGGAGGTGAAGATTATGAATTACTATTTACAATTTCGCAAGCAGATTATCTAAAAATCAAGGCAAACCCTAATTTAAGTATTATTGGATATATAAAGGAAGAAAAAGAAGGTTTACATTTAGTTACAAGGGCTGAAACAAAAATTCCAATAAAAGCCCAAGGCTGGAAAAATTTTAATGGTTAAAAACCAGTAAATTAT
>JBMTVT010000053.1:0-15118 GCA_049451635.1 Tamlana sp.
TAAATAAATAAAGGAATGTTAAAAAAATTATGAAGAGAATGCCTTTTAAATTTATTGAAAATCAATATTTTTAAGTATTAATCCTGATGCAGGAGCTATATATTCCATTTTTATATCACTGCCAGGAAGCAAGCTTACTTTAATATCTTGGAGTGATAGTTTTCCTTTTCCTAAATCTATTAAAGCACCCATCATTAATCGTATTTGGTTTCTCATAAAGCCTTTACCTTTTACGCGGAGTATATATGTCTTGTTTGGAAAAAAATTAGCAGAATATAAATTGTTTTCAATTATTTCGCAGGTTAAAATCTCACGGGTATATATGCCATTATCAGTTGGTTTATAGCAATATGATTTGATATAATGCTCACCTTCAAAAAGTTTAGCGCCTTGTTTCATTAGTTCAATATCCAAATCATCTAGAATAGTCGTCATTATGGGTGCACAAAAAGGATGGCACTTTTCTCCAAAAGTAAAAAGGTAGTTGTATTCCTTAAGTTTAGAATGGTTAATGATATTGAATGTTTTATCTACCTCTTTAATGTTTAAAGCCCTAATATCTTGTGGTAAATTGTAGTTGAAAATCTCTAAAAAACTTTCTAAATCCTCCAAAGGTTCTTGTAAAAACAATTCTATGGCAGCATTTTCAGCTGAAACCATGGCGTCTGTTCTTCCAGAACTTAAACTTTTGAATGGCTTTCCTTCTAATATGAAATTCAATGTTCTGTCCACCATTAGGTGCAATGTTTTTACATCGGGCTGCTTTTGCCAACCGTGAAACCGATAACCTAAATATTGAATATAGATGAGATAAAAATACTTTTTCATTTCTATTATTAAATGAATGCGGAATGTAAGTTAATTATTAATTGTGGCAAAAAATTTATAACTTGTATTCTTATAAACCAACTAAACCAATATTTTATGAGTAATCAATCAACTACTAAACCACCTGTTTTGTTTTGGATAATTAGTGTTATCGCACTTATTTGGAATGGATTAGGCGTAATGGCTTATCTCACTAGGGCTTTTATAACCGATGAAATGATAGCAGCATTACCTGAAGAACAACAAGTTGAATTTTTAAGAGAATATCCCACTTGGTATACAGCTGCTTTTGCACTTGCTGTGTTCTGTGGTTTTTTGGGTGCTCTTTCGTTGTTAATTAAAAAGAAATGGGCTTATGCTTTGTTTGTTTTATCTGCTATTGCAACTATTGTTCAACATGTGTATTTATTTATGAATGTTGACATGCCAAGTATTGTTATGCCAGTAATAGTTATTATTGTATGCTTATTTCTTGTTTGGTATGCTAAAAGTTCTATGTCCAAAGGTTGGATTTCATAAACATAACCTATTATTCATAAAAAGGGCTTTTGTTAATCAAAAGCCTTTTTTATGAATTGTGATATAAAACTTTTAGAATATCGTCATCGATACGTTTGGGCCTTTGTGTGTTTTTATCAATCAAACACCAAGTTGTTTTTCCTTTTACAATTAATTTATCATTTTTGAAAATTTCGACATAGCGAATAGATTTTACTCCAGAGCTCTCACCAACATAGGTGTTTATTGTTAATTCATCACCTATTTTAGCCTGTCTTAAATAATCTACTTCATGTCTTAAAACGACCCAAAAATATTTTGAATCTATATCAGGATTTGATAATAGTTGCCAATGCTTTTCTGAAATATCATTAATCCATTTAACATAATCCACATTGTTTACATGATTTAAATCATCAATGTGTTCTTTTGTAACAGTAATGCTGTATTGATATCTAGCACCTATTTTATTCACTATTATTTATGCCTGCTTTTTAGTTCTGTTTCAATATCTTTTAACGTGAAACCTTTAGCTTGTAATAGCATTAAATAGTGAAACATCAAATCTGCTGACTCGTATAAGAATAAGTCATCATTATTATCCATGGCTTCAATAACAGTTTCAACAGCCTCCTCGCCAACTTTTTGGGCTATTTTATTAATGCCCTTGTCAAATAAACTTGCCACATAAGATTTGTTAGTGTCCTTATTAGCAACGCGCTCTGAAATAATTTGTTCTAATGTTGACAAAAAACCATAATTTGATTCGTTTTCTTCTCCCCAACAAGTATCTGTTCCCTTGTGGCACGTTGGTCCAACAGGATTTACTTGGATAAGAAGTGTATCGTTATCGCAATCATTTTTAATATCCACAAGGTTTAGAAAATTGCCACTTTCTTCACCTTTTGTCCATAAACGTTGTTTACTTCTACTGAAAAATGTAACCTGTTTAATCTCTAAGGTTTTTTGGTAAGCTTCTTCATTCATATAACCTAACATCAAGACATTTTTTGTAACTGCATCTTGAATGATAGCTGGAATAAGCCCGTTTGAATCGTATTTAACTTTCATAATCGCACTTCTATTTTATACTTTTTTAATTCTTTTTTTAATTCTGGAATAGGTATTTCACCAAAATGGAAAACACTTGCTGCCAAGGCTGCATCGGCTTTTCCCTCAACAAAAGTATCAACAAAATGTTGCACGTTTCCGGCTCCACCTGATGCAATAATTGGAATATTCAATTCTGAAGATAACTTAGCTAAAGCATCATTTGCAAAACCGTTTTTAGTGCCATCATGGTTCATGGAGGTAAATAAGATTTCCCCCGCTCCTCGGTTTTCAACTTCTTTTGCCCATTCAAATAAATCAATATTTGTTGGAATACTACCTCCTGCCAAATGCACTTTCCATTGTCCGTCAACCTGTTTTGCATCAATAGCAACCACTACACATTGACTACCAAATTTTTCTGCTAATTCATTAACCAACTCAGGTCTTTTTACTGCTGAGGAATTAATGGAAACTTTGTCAGCACCACATTTTAATAGCGCATCAACATCTTCAACAGACGAAATCCCTCCACCAACAGTAAAAGGAATATTTACTTGTTCTGCTACATGTAAAACCATGTCTAAAGTGGTTGCACGACCTTCTAAAGTTGCCGAAATATCTAAAAAAACCAATTCATCAGCCCCTACATTGGCATATTGTTTTGCAAGTTCTACAGGATCGCCAGCATCTCTTAAATCAACAAAATTGACACCCTTTACAGTACGACCGTTTTTGATATCTAAACAGGGTATGATTCGTTTTGTTAGCATTATACGAATTTTTCTAATTGTTTTAAACTGATTCTGTTTTCGTAAATAGCTTTTCCAATAATAACGCCTTCACAACCTATTTGCTTTAAAATAGGTAATTCAGAAATATCCGAAATTCCCCCTGATGCAATTAATTTTATAGACTGACCACTGCTACTATTTGTGCATTCTGAAATGATCTGTTTGTATAAATCAATTGATGGACCTTCAAGCATACCGTCTTTTGAAATATCGGTACAAATAACGTATTGTATGCTTTTCTTTTGATATGATTTAATAAATGGAATAACATCTTCCTCGCTTTGTTCCATCCAACCACTTATTGATATTTTTCCTTTATCACTATCAGCTCCTAGAATAATTTTAGCGGCACCATATTTTGAAATCCATCCTTCAAAAGTTTTAGGATCTTTAACGGCAATACTGCCGCCGGTAATTTGTTTAGCACCAGAATTAAAAGCAATATGTAAATCCTCATTGGTTTTTAAACCACCACCAAAATCGATTTTCAAACTTGTTTTTGAGGCTATTTGCTCAAGAACTTTATAATTGACAATATGTTTTGCTTTGGCACCGTCTAAATCCACCAGATGTAAATATTGAATACCAGAGTCTTCGAAAGCTTTGGCGATTTCCAAAGGGCTTTCACTATATATTTTTTTGGTTCCATAATCACCTTTTGTTAAACGGACACATTTTCCGTCTATAATATCTATGGCTGGTATGATTCTCATTTGTTTAGTATTAAAATTGAGATATAAAATATTAGAAGTTGTTTATTATTTTTGATTGCGCCTTGTAGTATTAATTGAAGCAACCATTATTGCTAATAGTTCGCTTCCTTCTCTTTGAAGTTTTAATATTTCATCTTTATTTTCATGAAGTAATTCCCCAAAAATCTCTAACCAATAAATACTTTCATCTACTTCTT
The DNA here is from genome assembly GCA_049451635.1 of Tamlana sp. Taxonomy (GTDB): domain Bacteria; phylum Bacteroidota; class Bacteroidia; order Flavobacteriales; family Flavobacteriaceae; genus JBMTVT01. The sequence goes on from JBMTVT010000053.1 coordinate 4,081, forward strand.
CTTCAACTATCTTTAGTTTATTAATAAAATCCGCTGTTGATTTTGCTCTCTGAGAAGCTCTAAAGTTTGCTCCAACTGAGCTAGAACTTCTTATTAGTTGATTTACAAAAGCATTATATTCCCTCGATTTAGGAACTTCAAAACAAAAATTCCAGCAGTCTAAAGCAAATTGTTTAGTTCTGTTCAATATTTCGTTTTTCATTACATTTAATATTTAACCTTTTACTTTTAACTCTAAAAAATTCTTTAGAATTTGTTCTCCTGCTAAACTACTCTTTTCTGGGTGAAATTGTACACCGTAAAAATTATTATGCTGTAATGCCGATGCATAATTAATACCGTAGTCCGTAGCTGCTATGGTTTCATTACAATGCTCGGCATAGTAACTGTGTACTAAATACATATACTCATTTTCCTTTATTCCATTAAATAAATCGGATTTAAGGTTTTTTATAACATTCCACCCCATTTGTGGAACTTTTAACTCATTAGAAAAACGTTTCACATCAGTTTGAAATATCCCAAGTCCTTTTGTATTACCTTCTTCAGAGTATTTACATAATAGCTGCATGCCTAAACAAATGCCTAAAACAGGTTGTTTTAAAGTGGGTATGAGTTTATCCAATCCGCTTTCAATAAGCATTTTCATTGCGGTACTTGCCTCACCAACCCCTGGAAAAATGATTTTATCTGCTGCTAAAATTTCATCTAGATTGTTTGACAAAACAGCATCATAACCTAAACGTTTGAAAGCAAATTGAATACTTTTTATATTACCAGCTCCATAATTTATAATCACTAATTTCATTAAAGCATTCCTTTTGTTGACGGTAAAATCATTTTTTCAGTATCGCGTTTCACAGCCATTTTGATTGCTTTTGCGAATGCTTTAAAAATAGCTTCAATTTTATGGTGCTCGTTTGTGCCTTCTGCCTTTATATTCAAATTGCATTTGGCGCCATCGGTAAAAGATTTAAAGAAATGGTAAAACATCTCGGTAGGCATTTTACCAATCATTTCACGTTTAAAATCAGCTTCCCAAACCAACCAATTTCTACCACCAAAATCAATGGCTGCCTGCGCATAACAATCGTCCATGGGAAGGCAAAAACCATAACGCTCAATACCCAATTTGTTACCTAAAACTTTATGGAACAATTCTCCTAAAGCAATTGCGGTATCCTCAATAGTGTGGTGTTCATCAACTTCTAAGTCACCATCAACTTTTATATTTAAATCTAATTGGCCATGGCGCGCAATTTGGTCCAACATGTGGTCAAAAAATGCAATACCCGTATCAATTTTACTTTTTCCCGTTCCATCAAGATTGAGTTGAATGGCAATTTTGGTTTCGTTGGTATTTCGTATAATGCCGCCCGAACGTTCTTCAGCTTTTAAAAACGCATAAATTTTAGCCCAATCATTAGTTTCTAAAGCAATATAAGCATCTAATTCTTCATGTTTTACGGTAATTTCATCAGTGCCTAAATGGGTTTCATCATTAATATAAATGCCTTTTGCCCCGAGATTTTTTGCTAACTCTATATCGGTTAGCCTATCGCCTATTACAAAGGAATTTTCTAAATCGTAATCATAAGAAAAATATTTGGTCAATAAACCTGTATTTGGTTTTCTTGTTGGTGCATTATCTTTTGCAAAAGTTATATCTATAAATTGTTCTTCAAAAATAACACCTTCTTCTTTAAACGTTTTTATAATGAAGTTATGAACTGGCCAAAATGTATGTTCTGGATATACCTCTGTTCCTAAACCATCTTGATTGGTTATCATGACGATTTCATAATCCAGTTCTTTTGCAATTCTGCTTAAATATTGAAAAACTTTAGGGTAAAACTCAAGCTTTTCAAAAGAGTCTATTTGCTCGTCTTCTGGTTCCCTAATTAGGGTGCCATCTCGGTCTATAAATAATACTTTTTTCATCTCTTTGTCATTCCTGCGAAGGCAGGAATCTATTTAATTATTACTTTGATTTTGGATTCCGCATCAAGTGCGGAATGACAAACTAACTTAAATTATTTAATACATCAATTAACTTCGCATTTTCATCTTGAGTACCAACTGTAAACCTCAAACAATTTTCGCACCCTGGTTGTGATGTTCTATTTCTAATGACGATTCCTTTTTCAATCAACTGGTTGTAACGTTTTGTGGCATCGTCAACCTTAACTAACACAAAATTAGCGTCTGTTGGGTATATTTTTGAAACAAATGAAACAGAATTTAAATTTTCAACTAAACTTTCTCTTTCATTTAAAATATCTTTAATTTGATTTTTAGTCAAATCTTTCAAACTCAATTGTTCTATGGCACGCTGTTGTGTAAGTTCATTAATATTATATGGTGGCTTAATGCGATTTAAAACTGAAATAATATCTTCTGAAGCATAACAAACACCTAGCCTAATGCCTGCCATTCCATAGGCTTTTGATAGTGTTTGGGTAACTATTAAATTTGGGAATTCCTTCAATCTTTGTAACCAGCTTTCTTCATTCGAAAAATCTATATAAGCCTCATCTATGACCACAATACCTTTAAATTCTCTAACCAATTTTTCGATTAAAATGGCTTCAAAGCTATTGCCTGAAGGATTATTTGGTGAGCATAAAAAGAGTATTTTAGAGTTTGCATCAGCTGCATTTAAAATTTCATCAACTTTAGGTTGAAATTTTTCATTTAACTGTATACTTTTTTGATTTACAGCATTGATATCGGCCAAAACACTGTACATACCATAAGTTGGTGGTAAGGTTATTATGTTATCTTGATAGGGTTCACAAAATGCCCTGAAAATCAAATCTAAAACTTCATCACTGCCGTTTCCTAAAAGGATATTTTTCACTGAAACTTCTTTAATTTCAGATAGAATGGATTTAACAGTACACTGCTGTGGATCAGGATAGCGATTAACACCATTTTCAAAAGGATTTTCGTTGGCATCCAAAAACACCATCCTATTGCTATTACCCTGATATTCATCTCTTGCTGATGAATAAGGTTTTAGAGCTTTAATTGTTGGGCGTATTAAATCTTGAATGTTCATGGCTTTAAATCCTTTAATCTAATTGATACAGCATTTTTGTGGGCTTGTAAACCTTCAGCTTCTGCCATTAACTCTATAGTTTCACCAATATTTAAAAGACCTTCTTTTGATATTTTTTGGAAGGTCATACTTTTTAGAAAGCTATCTAAATTAACCCCCGAATACGCTTTACTAAAACCATTTGTTGGTAATGTGTGGTTGGTTCCAGAGGCATAATCACCTGCGCTTTCTGGTGTAAAATCACCAATAAAAACTGAACCAGCATTAATAACACCATTTACATAAAAGTCTTCATTCTCCGTACAAATAATAAAGTGTTCTGGACCATATTCATTGATTAATTCCAAAGCAATTTTATCATTTTCCACATAAATTAACCTGGAGTTGTTAATCGCTTTTTCTGCAATAACTTTTCGTGGAAGCACACTAAGTTGCTTTTCAATTTCATTTGCCACTTCATTGATTTTATTCTTTGATGTGCAAACTAAAATCACTTGACTATCAACTCCATGTTCGGCTTGACTCAACAAATCAGAGGCAATATAAGACGCATTAGCATATTTGTCTGCAACAACAAGTAGTTCACTAGGTCCCGCAGGCATATCGATGGCAACACCGAACTTAGTTGCCAATTGTTTAGCAACCGTTACATACTGGTTTCCTGGACCAAATATTTTATAAACTTGTGGTATGGTTTCTGTTCCTAAAGTTAATCCTGCAATAGCTTGAATCCCACCAACTTTTATAATTTTTGTAACCCCACATAATTGAGCTGCAAATAGAATTTCTGGAGCTAATTTACCTTGCTTATTTGGTGGTGAACATAAAACAACGTCTTTACAACCAGCAATTTGGGCAGGAACAGCCAACATTAAAACTGTTGAAAACAAGGGTGCTGTTCCACCAGGAATATACAACCCTACTTTTTGTATGGGCCTTTTTTCTTGCCAGCATGCAACACCCTTGGTTGTTTCAACATATACTTTTGTTGTTTTTTGTGCCAGGTGAAAGGCTTCAATATTTTTTTTGGCTTGTTTTATAGCATTCTTAAGGTTTTCTGGAACACTTTTAATAGCTTCTTCTATTTCCAATTCTGAAACAGAATTTGACTCCAAAGTCACCTTATCAAATTTTGCTGTATATTGCTTAATGGCTGTATCACCATTTTTTTTAACATCTTTAAAAATGACATTTACAACTGTTTCAATGTCATCAACAGTTTGTGTAGGACGCTTTAAAAGGTCCTTCCATTGATTTTTATTTGGTTTATCTATAATTTGCATGATTACAGTACCATTTTTTCTATTGGACAAACTAAAATCCCTTGTGCGCCATTAGCTTTTAACTCATCAATTACATCCCAAAATTCATTTTTGCTGATTACTGAATGTACTGAGCTCCAACCTTTTTCGGCAAGAGGAAGTACTGTTGGGCTTTTCATACCTGGCAAAATACTTATTATTTTATCAAGCTTATCATTTGGCGCATTTAGTAATACATATTTTGATTGTCGCCCTTTCAATACTGATTTAATTCTGAAAAGGATGGTATCTAAAATGGCTTGTTTCTCATCTGATAAAAGCGGTGAAACTGCCAAAACCGCTTCCGACTTCAATATGGTTTCTACTTCTTTCAAGTTGTTTTTAAATAACGTGCTACCACTTGAAACAATATCGCAGATGGCATCTGCCAATCCAATGTTAGGGGCAATTTCAACAGATCCGTTGATAATATGCAAATTGGCTTGGATACCGTTTTTAGTTAAATAATCATGAACAGTATTGGGATAAGAAGTTGCAATGCGCTTACCTTCCAAATCTTTTAACCCACTATATTTATTGGCTTTAGGTACTGCAATACATACTCTACAAGTTGAAAATCCAAGTTTTTCTGCAATATTGATTCCGTTTCCTTTTTCAATTAAAACATTTTCGCCTATGATGGCAGCATCCACTACCCCATCTTTTAAATACTGTGGAATATCGCCGTTTCTTAAATAAAATACTTCTACCGGAAAACCTTTTGCTGAAGCTTTAAGTTGGTCTTTACCATTATCGATATTAATGCCGATATCTTTTAAAAGTTGCATCGAGTCTTCATTTAATCGACCAGCTTTTTGAACCGCTATTCTTAATTTACTCATTTTTGTTTTTGTTTTTATGAGTTTGAGATAATCAAGTTTAAATTAAAAAACCCGCTTGATTGTCTCAAACGGGTTTAAAATATATGTTGAATTTATTCAATACATTTTCAGTTCGCTTGAGAGCAAGTATGAAAATGATGATGTGATTGAATAAAGTTCATAGTTTCTTTTGTTTGTACAAATATCTATAATTTATATTTATAATTCCAAATTAAAAATGGATTTATTGTAACATTTGAAAATTATATATTTTAACTCCATTTTTTTGTTTAAAATTTAAAATAATCAATGAATGGCTGAATTATTTTATTCCCGATGCTATTGATTACCAAGAATAATTGGCAATCCGCTATCACCAGAACCAATAACAATCACTTTGCTATTAGGCGACTCTGATAGTTTTAGGGTAGCATCAATACCTTTATCTTGCAGAATTTTATCGGTTAAGGAAGCACTCAGTATTTTATTGGCATCGGCTTTACCTTGAGCCTCAATCCTAACTTTCTCTGCTTCTTTTTCAGCTGTAACTAGCCTAAATTCGTATTCCAACGATTCTTGTTCTTGTTTTAATTTACGTTCAATAGCGTCCTTTATAGTATTTGGTAGAGTCACATCACGCACTAAAACTTCATTTAATTGTACATATTGCTTTTCTAAAATCTTTTTAGTTTCCAAAAATATTTCATCTTGAATAGCATCACGTTTACTGGAGTACAATTGCTCTGGTGTATAACGACCAACCACACTACGCGCTGCGCTGCGGATGGCAGGTTGTATAACACGTTGTAAATAGTTTTGACCAAGCGATTGGTGTAAATTTCCAAGATCATTATAAACAGGTTCGTACCAAGCTGAGGCATCAATTTGAATTTCCAATCCATTAGATGATAACACTTTCATTTTTTCAAAAAGTTCTTGCTGACGTACTTCGTAAATATAAACTTTATTCCAAGGGGCAACTAGATGAAACCCTTCTCCCATTGGAGGTTCATCGGTTACGACACCTTCTCCAAAGGTTTTAAATAAAACTCCAGCTTCACCAGAGTCGATAGTTATAGCAGATTTTGCCAATAAAACTATTAATACTATTCCTGTTATAATTAGAGGCAATGCAATTTTTGGTAATCTTTCCATTATGTTTTTTTTTAAATTAATCCGTTATATTTTCTTAAAAACCACTCAACTCCTAAGCTTAAAGCTATAATGACGAGCAGATATTTCCAATCTATCAAAGATATGGTATTTTTACTGCTTTTTTGAATTGTAGCATATCTATTATCGTTTAATAAATTTTGAATTAAGTTTTCGGTATCATCAATAAAATATGATACGCCATTACTATTAGTAGCTACTTTTCTCAATTTTGTTACATCGGCACTTAAAAATTGCTGCTCTACGTTATATTCTAAAATTTGGAAACTACCAGATTTGGATAGGTTTTCGTTTGTAGCTTTTATGATAAATGAATATTTCGAGGGCGGTAAATTACTTAAATCTACCTGATAGATGTTATTTTTTAAAATTAATGGAAAAATTTTAGTTTCTTTTGAAATATTATCAATTATAGTTATGTTAAGCATTTCACGAGTATCAAAAACATAGTTTTTATCAAAAAACTCCGCTTTAATTACAATGTTGCTACTGCCATTATAAAATGATTCATAATCAATAATTAATCTACTTTTTTGATTATCAGATGCTAAATATTGCACAAGCTTACCTATGAAGTTGTCAAATTCATTAAAAGATTTATTATTAAGATAACTTTGAGCACGCCATTGCCAGATATTTTCACCAAACAAAACAACTTCTCTCTTTTTATTTTTTTCAAAAGTTACCATTAAGGGTTCATTTGTTGAAACACCATTGATTGTTTTAAATAAAATAGTTTCAAAAGGCACTGAAAAAATGACACTTCCGTAATTAGATTTTAAAGGTGGAAACGATTCAAAATTGATGTCATCAATTAAAAAGGACGAATAATTAACATTTAGTGTTGGTTGATAATTTTCAGTTTGGTTTGTTATTTCAAAATCATAATCATTATTGATTGAATTCAGGAAATCCAAATCGGTTTTTGTGCCTATTACAACAAATGTGTTTCTGTTATCTGCTTGTAGAAGCTTTAATATATCATTAAATTTATTATTTGGTTCATATAGTATAAATAATTGAAAATCATTTATTTGATTTAATACATCTTTAGGTTTTAAAAACGATAGATGACGTTGTTTATTACTCTCAATACTTTTCTTTAATGCACCTAAATCGGGATGTGGAAAATCACTAACAATGGCTATTTTTGTTTTCTGGCTAATAACTTCAACAGCAAAATTTTTAGAGTTATTAACTACATTCTTTTCATTTTTTAAAGGTATTAATGTAGATTTATAGTTACTCACTCCAACTGTATTTGCAGGTAATGTAAACGTAATTACCTCCGAATTATCTTCTTTTGAAAAAGTAATGGCTTTAGAAAACACCGTAGTATTCCCTTTTTTTACTACAAAATTTGAAGTTATATCATCATTCCCATTGTATACTAAAATTACCTCTACTGGAAATTTATTTTTTAAATAGGCGTATTTATTAACGTTTAGTTGTTCAATTTTTAAATCGGTGTATGTTGTGGTATCACCAAGAATAATTGGGTAAATAGGTTGTTTATAAAAGTTTGTAATAAATTGGTAGTCATTACCGTAGGTTTGGTTACCGTCAGTAATCATTATTGTTGGAGATATAGTTTGTTTATATACTTGGTTTAGTTGGCTAAATGCACTGTAGATATTGGTTTGCTTTTCCAAAAATGATAGTGAATCAAAAGGTTTTAATCTTTCACCAAACGTATAGAATTCTAGATTAAATGCTTCATTTAAATCATTACTATTTGATAATTTATCAATAAGATTAATGGTCTTCTCTTCTTGTTCAAGATATTTTATAGAACTAGTATTGTCTATGGAAATTACTAAATTGGGTTTTTCAATTGACAATGTTACTTGTTCAAATTGAGGGTTAATAATTAACAACAACGCTGAAAAGAACGTAATAAATCTTAAAAAGGTAAAAAGCATGTTTAATTTAGACATGCTTTTTGATATTTTATAATACTGTAAAATTGCAACTAATAGTGCCAAAATTCCAGCTATTATGATATATAATAAAGTTTCTTTTTGCATTTACGATTGACGATTTTTGATTAACGATTTTAAAATTCTAAAACCGTGATTCGTAAATCTATAACTAGGTCAACATACCTCCATCAACATTTATTGTCTGTCCTGTTACATAGTCGCTCATATCACTAGCCAAAAACACACAAACATTTGCAACATCCTCAGGGGTACCACCTCGCTTTAAAGGAATGCCAGATCGCCATCCTTTTACAACTTCTTCATCAAGTTTAGCAGTCATTTCTGTTTCAATAAAACCAGGAGCTACTACATTGCTTCTAATATTTCTTGACCCCAATTCCAATGCTACAGATTTAGAAAATCCAATAATACCAGCCTTTGACGCTGCATAATTAGTCTGTCCTGCATTTCCTTTTACACCAACCACAGAGCTCATATTAATGATAGAACCCTTGCGTTGTTTCAACATAGTACGCTGTACAGCTTTGGTCATATTAAACACCGATTTTAAATTGACTTCAATAACCGTGTCAAAATCTTCTTCGGTAATTCGCATCAATAAATTATCTTTTGTTATGCCTGCGTTGTTAACCAAAACATCAATGTTGCCAAATTCTGCAACCACATCATCAGCTAATTTTTGGGCTTCTTCAAAACTTGCAGCATTACTTTTGTATCCTTTAGCTTTCACTCCTAGCGCAACTAATTCTTTTTCAAGCTCGTTAGCAGCTTCTACAGAAGAACTATATGTAAATGCAACATTGGCACCTTGTTTAGCAAATTCTTTGGCAATACCTTTGCCTATACCTCGGCTTGCGCCTGTGATAATAGCTGTTTTTCCTTCTAATAATTTCATTTATTTATCAGTTAGTTTAATGTTATTGTTGATGATATCAAATATAATAAATACAAATGGCTTCAAATAAAAAACCTTACAAGATTTGTAAGGTTTTAATATTGTTACTTTTATTTTTTAAGCTAAAACTTCAGCTACTTTTTTCCCAATTTCGGCAGGTGAATCCACTACATGAATACCACAAGCTCTCATAATCTTCTTTTTAGCTTGGGCCGTATCATCGCTTCCTCCTACAATAGCACCAGCATGCCCCATAGTACGTCCGGCAGGAGCAGTTTCACCAGCAATAAAACCAACTACAGGTTTCTTGCTTCCACTCGCTTTATACCAATTTGCTGCATCGGCTTCTAACTGACCTCCAATTTCACCAATCATAACAACGGCTTCCGTTTCTGGGTCGTTAATTAAAAGCTCTACAGCTTCTTTGGTGGTTGTTCCAATAATGGGGTCACCTCCAATACCAATGGCTGTGGTTATACCCAAACCTTGTTTGACCACTTGGTCTGCAGCTTCATAAGTTAAAGTTCCAGATTTAGAAACGATTCCTACTTTTCCTTTTTTAAAAACAAAACCAGGCATAATACCAACTTTTGCTTCACCTGGAGTAATAACACCTGGACAATTAGGACCTATTAAACGACAATCTTTGTTTTTAATGTAATTTGAAGCCGTAATCATATCAGCGACGGGGATTCCTTCAGTAATTGTAATGATAACTTTTATACCAGCATCAGCAGCTTCCATAATGGCATCGGCAGCAAAAGCTGGCGGCACAAAAATGATAGCTGTATCTGCACCTACCTCTTTTACAGCATCTTCAACCGTATTAAAAACTGGTTTATCCAAATGCGTTTGACCACCTTTACCTGGTGTAACTCCACCAACAACATTGGTTCCATACTCAATCATTTGGCTAGCATGGAATGTGCCTTCACTACCTGTAAAACCTTGAACTATAATTTTTGAATTTTTATTTACTAAAACACTCATTGTTTATTTTTTATTTTTAAAAAAAGCTTGTGCAAAAATACTTTTTTTGAAGTTACTTTATAGTTTTAAAATTATTTTTTTGATTTTATCAAATCGAAAATCTCAGGAATTCTTTTAACATTGGCCATTTCTTTCATTTCTGCTCTGGCTTCTTGGGCTGGAGTTCCCCAATAGGTTTTATTTGCTTCCAGTGATTTACTAACACCAGATTGTGCATGAATAACGGCCTTTTCACCTATTGTTATGCCACTTGTCATGCCAACTTGACCCCAAATAGTTGCTTCATCTTCAATTATTACACAACCAGCAATACCTGCTTGAGAGGCTATTAAACATTTTTTTCCAACCAAAGTATCGTGACCTATTTGAATTTGATTGTCAAGTTTTGAACCTTCACCTATAGTAGTATCTCCGGTAACACCTCTGTCAATAGTACAATTTGAACCAATATCAACATGATCTTGAATGACAACGCGTCCGCAAGATTTTAGCCTATCAAAGCCTTCAGGACGTTTTTTATAATAAAAAGCATTGGCACCTAAAACAGTTCCTGCATGTATGGTTACATGGTTACCTATAATAGCATCATCATAAATGCTTACATTTGAATGAATTATACAATTATCTCCAATTACCACATTGTTACCTATAAAACAATTAGGTTGAATAATGGTATGCTTGCCAATTTTTGCTGATGAAGAAATGGCGTTTTTGGATTCCTTAAAAGGTTTAAAATAATCAGTTAATTTATTGAAATCCCTGAAAGGGTCATCACTAATTAAAAGTGCTTTCCCACTGGGGCAATCTACTTCTTTATTAATTAAGATGATGGTAGCCGCAGAGTTAAGGGCTTT
>JBMTVT010000054.1:0-14632 GCA_049451635.1 Tamlana sp.
TACTGGTAACTATAAAGTTAAAAGTTGTATAAACCAGCTCGTCTGTAAGTGCTTCACAATTATTATTGTTAAGCACATAAGTTACTGGTGCAACAGTACGAATATTGTTTTCTTTAAGATAATAAAATTCCTTAAAGGAGTGACATGTTGAAGGCCTAAAGTAATTTACCGTAATAGGGTAGGTTATCCCAAGTGTAAATTCACTGGGGATATCAACGCTCTCTACAGGTAAAACTTCAAAACTATAACTCGTATCATCATTGTTTGTGCTGCATGATGCTAGGCATAAAAAAATAAAGCAAAATGCAATAATTTTTTTCATAGCAAATAAATTTGGGTTAAATACATGTTTGCACTTTGTAGATGCAGATATAAAGAAATGGTTGCGTACAAAATTAAAAAATCCCGAATTAACGGGATTTTAAATTATTTTTGGGTTACAGCTTCTCTAACCTTGGCTTCCAACTCATCCATGAGTTCAGGGTTGTCTTTAATCAATGCTTTAACAGCATCGCGCCCTTGCCCTAATTTGGTATCATCATAACTAAACCACGACCCACTTTTTTTAATAATTTCATGATCAACGGCCAAATCCAATATTTCTCCAACTTTACTTACGCCTTCACCATACATAATATCGAACTCTGCAGTCTTAAAAGGAGGTGCGACCTTATTTTTAACCACTTTAACTCGGGTTTTATTACCGGTAACATCGCCATTGGTTTCTTTTATTTGTGTAGAACGACGTATGTCTAACCTCACGGAAGCATAGAATTTAAGAGCATTACCACCTGTTGTTGTTTCTGGGTTGCCAAACATAACGCCAATTTTTTCACGTAACTGGTTAATAAATATAACAGTACAATTGGTTTTACTGATAGATGCAGTAAGCTTTCTTAAAGCTTGTGACATTAAACGCGCATGTAATCCCATTTTTGAATCTCCCATTTCGCCTTCAATCTCACTTTTTGGTGTTAAGGCCGCAACAGAATCTATAACGACAATATCGATAGCCCCAGAACGAATTAAATTATCGGCAATTTCTAAAGCTTGTTCGCCGTTATCAGGCTGTGAAATAATTAAATTATCAATATCTACGCCTAATTTTTCAGCATAAAATCTATCAAATGCGTGTTCTGCATCAATAAATGCTGCAATGCCACCAGCTTTTTGAGCCTCGGCTATGGCGTGTAAGGTTAAAGTGGTTTTACCTGAAGATTCAGGGCCATAAATTTCTATAACACGCCCGCGTGGGTATCCACCAACGCCTAATGCAATATCTAAACCAAGAGAACCTGATGGGATAGCATCAACATCTACAATGGCAGAATCACTCATTTTCATTACGGTCCCTTTTCCGTATGCTTTATCTAGTTTGTCTAATGTAAGTTTTAGTGCTTTTAATTTTGCTTCTTTTTCGCTACTCATTTTTCTTTATTTTTTTCTGAAGTATGGATGCTAAAATACTATAACTTTTTTCACAATACAATTTTATCACGCAACCTTTTTAAACTTTTTGCATCTATTAAGTGTAGTGGAAAATTTTGCTATGGAAAAGATTATAAAATTTCCCCTAAAAAGGTTTGAAAACACGACTAACTCAAACTAATTACTAAAGCACTTTAGTTACTAAAGTGCTTTTTTTATGGCATCAATTGTAGTCTCTTTTAAAAATTGTACTTTTGCTACTTAAAATAAATCTCTAATCCGCATTATGCGGCTTTAACCTTAAAAATTAGTATAGCATGCAACTGTACAATAAATTAAGCGTAAAAGAAAGAGCAGAATTAATCGAGAAGACAGGTAAAGATCGATTAACACTTTCTTTTTATAAATACTTCAAAATAATAAACCCTCAGGAGTTTAGAGACCAGCTATTTATAGTTTGGGAGAACTTAGATGTTTTAGGGCGTATTTACGTCGCTAAAGAAGGCATTAATGGGCAATTGTCATTACCAGCTGACAGATTTAACGAATTCAAAAATCATATTGATTCAATAAACTTTTTAAAAGGTATTAGATTAAATATAGCTATAGAGCAAGATAACATGTCCTTTTTAAAACTAAAAGTAAAAGTGCGTGATAAAATTGTAGCCGATGGTTTAAACGACAACACGTTTGATGTTACCAACAAAGGCATTCATGTAAATGCAGAACAATTTAATACGCTTATTGAAGATAAAAACACTGTTTTGGTAGACATGAGAAATCACTATGAGAGCGAAATAGGGCATTTTAAAAATGCTATAACGCCAGATGTAGATACTTTTAGGGAATCATTAGATATTATTGAAGCAGATTTAAAAGACCATAAAGAAGAAAAAAACTTAGTAATGTATTGCACAGGGGGTATTCGTTGCGAAAAAGCTAGTGCGTATTTTAAACATAAAGGGTTTAAAAATGTTTATCAACTAGAAGGTGGAATTATAGAATACACTCGTCAAGTCAATGAAAAACAATTAGACAATAAATTTATTGGTAAAAATTTTGTTTTTGATGAGCGTCGTGCTGAAAAAATTAGTGATGATGTTATTGCGCAATGCCATCAATGTGGAAAATCCTGCGATACACACGTTAACTGTGCTAATGATGCTTGCCATTTATTATTTATACAATGTGATGATTGTAAAGCCGAAATGGAAAACTGCTGTTCTACAACCTGTATGGAAATAAACAGATTGCCTTACGAAGAGCAAAAAGCTTTGCGCAAAGGACAAGGCAATAGCAATGATATTTTCAAAAAAGGGCGTGCGGACCACTTGCCTTACAAAAAAGATTTGCGCAATATTTTTGAAACTTTAAAAGTAAATCAAGACTAGCACAATGCAAAAGATAGAATTAATGGCGCCTGCAGGCAATTTTGAATCTTTGCAAGCTGCTTTAGATAATGGTGCAGACTCGGTTTATTTTGGAGTAGAACAACTAAATATGCGTGCGCGTGCGTCTATTAATTTCACTTTAGACGATTTAGAAGAAATCTCTAAACGTTGTCAAGCCAAAAATGTTAGAACTTACCTAACGTTAAATACCATTATTTACGATCACGATTTATCTATTGTAAAAACGTTAGTAAAAAGAGCGAAAGAAACTAATATTACAGCTTTAATAGCCATGGATCAAGCGGTAATTGCTGTGGCTAGAGAGTTGGGTATGGAAGTTCATATTTCAACACAAATTAATATCACAAACATCGAAACAGTTAAGTTTTATGCCATGTTTGCAGATACAATGGTATTAAGTCGCGAGCTTAGTTTACGCCAAGTAAAACATATCACAGAGCAAATTGAAAAAGAACAAATCAAAGGACCATCAGGTCGTTTGTTAGAGATAGAAATATTTGGTCACGGTGCATTGTGCATGGCGGTTTCTGGTAAGTGTTATATGAGTTTACATTCGCAAAACTCGTCTGCAAATCGTGGTGCTTGTAAACAAAATTGCCGAAAAAAATATACCGTTATCGACCAAGAAACTGGTTTTGAAATGGAACTGGATAACGAGTATATTATGTCGCCAAAAGACCTCTGTACAATTGATTTTTTAGACCAAGTAGCAGACGCAGGAATTAAAGTTTTAAAAATTGAAGGTCGTGGTCGTGCACCGGAATATGTCGCTAGAGTGATTAAATGTTACCGAGATGCAATTGATAGTGTAGAAAATGGCACTTACAATAAAGACAAAGTAATTGGTTGGATGCAAGAGTTAGAAAAAGTCTACAATCGTGGTTTTTGGAGCGGTTATTATTTAGGTCAAAAACTAGGTGAATGGAGTTATAGTTCAGGTTCTCATGCAACACAAAAAAAAGTTTACATTGGTAAGGGCACTCACTTTTTTCCCAAAGCAAATGTTGGTGAATTTAAAATTGAAGCTTACAACATAAATGTAGGCGACACCATTTTAATAACAGGCCCTACAACTGGTGCAAAAGAGTTATTGGTTGATGATATGATGGTGAATGACGAAAAATTAAATGAAGGCAAAAAAGGCGATTTGATTACCCTTAAATTACCTTTTAGAATTAGACAATCAGACAAACTATACAAAATTGTTGAAAATAAAGTTGATGCTTGATGGTAGTTATTACATTACAACGAAAAAAATGCATAGGCTGTAATTATTGTGTAGAGTTGGCTCCAAACCAGTTTCAAATGTCTAAAAAAGACGGGAAAACGGTTTTACTTAATTCAGAAGATAAAAAAGGCTTTTTCACATTAAAATCTAACGACGAGCTAATTTTTGATCATTGTGGTAATGCCGCAAAAGCATGTCCAGTAAAAATTATATCTGTAAAACAAGTTTAAGCATTCAAAAAGTATCCAATAAAACAGACTATCAATTTATATTATTGTATTCTTCTTTTTTAAGTACTGAGAATAATCATATATTTACAAAACAAAACACAGTTATGAACCTCCATTCGTAATAATCTAATTATTAACGAATTCAATATATAAAATTTATGGCTTGCGCAAGTTGCTCAACAAAAGACGGCTCTCCAAAGGGCTGCAAAAACAATGGTACTTGTGGAACAGACAGTTGCAATAAGCTAACCGTTTTTGATTGGTTGGCAAATATGTCTCTCCCTAATGGCGAAAAACCCTTTAACTGGGTTGAGGTACGCTACAAAAATGGCAGAAAAGAATATTATCTTAATTCTGAAAACTTAACATTAAGCATAGGAGATGTTGTAGCTACGCAAGCAAAAGCAGGTCATGATATAGGGGTAGTAACCTTAACAGGAGAATTGGTACGTGTTCAAATGAAACGTAAAAATATTCCTGAAGACACGCAAGATGCCTTAAAAATTTACCGAAAAGCCACACAAAAAGATATAGATATCTGGTCTGATGCACGCGATAAAGAAGAACCTATGAAGGTTAAAGCGCGGCAGTTTGCCATAGATTTGAAATTGCAGATGAAAATATCTGATATTGAATTTCAAGGGGATGCCAGTAAGGCCACTTTTTATTATACTGCCGAAGACCGTGTAGACTTTAGGGAGCTTATTAAAATTTTTGCCCGCGAGTTCAGAACACGTATTGAGATGAAACAAGTTGGTTTTCGTCAAGAAGCCGCAAGATTGGGGGGCATTGGTTCTTGTGGGCGAGAATTGTGTTGTTCCACTTGGTTAACAGATTTCCGTTCGGTTAGTACTTCGGCAGCCCGTTATCAGCAATTATCATTAAATCCACAAAAATTAGCTGGACAATGCGGCAAACTTAAGTGCTGTTTAAATTATGAACTGGATACTTACCTAGACGCACTAAAGGGTTTTCCTAAAACTGATACTAAACTCCAAACCGAAAAAGGAACGGCAGTATGCCAGAAAACAGATATTTTTAAAGGGCACTTATGGTACGCTTATGAAGGTGAATGGATGAATTGGCATAAAATAACTACAGAACAAGCCAATGAAATTATTGAACTGAACAAGAAAAATAAAAAAGTTGCAAGCTTAGAGGAATTTGCTGTAAATATTGTTGAAGATACTAAAACTGAGTTTGAAAATGTTGTAGGTCAAGATAGTTTAACAAGGTTTGATAGTCCAAAACGCTCAAATAAACGTAAAAATAACAGGAGCAGGAACCATAGAAACAAAAACAATAAAAAAAGAAAATCTCAAAAAACTAATAATGGCACGAAGTAATGTAAAATTATTACTTTTTATTTTTTCTTTTATAGGCTTAGTGTCTTGCGATTCTAATCGTGTTTTCGATACCTATAAACCTGTTCCAAATAGATGGCATAAAGATTCTATTGTTAGTTTTAAGGTAAACCCACCAGACTCAACAAATGCCTATAATCTATTTGTAAATTTAAGAAATACCAATGCCTACAAGTACAATAACTTATTTTTAATTGTAGAAATGGTTTTTCCTCATGGTAAAACCATAAAAGACACTTTAGAATACAAAATGGCTGAACCTAATGGTAAGCTTTTAGGAACAGGATATACCGATGTTAAGGAAAATAAATTGTGGTATAAAGAAGAGGTGGTTTTTAAAGAAGTGGGGGTTTATATGGTAAATATTCAGCATGCTATGAGAGAAAATGGCAAGGTAAATGGTGTGGTTGAACTTGAGGGTATTACAGATATAGGCTTTAGGGTTGAAAAGCCAATAATTAGCAACAATTAACTTTAAGTACTTATACTTCAAATATTTAAGCACTTGATATGGCAAAAGCAAAAAAAGAAACACAAACAAAACAAGATTTTTCTAAGTACGTTCGTTGGTTCTGGATGTTATTTTTAGGAGGTATTTTTGCCATTTTACTAGTGTTTTTATTAGCCTCATGGGGCGCATTTGGTGAAATGCCAGACCATACGGTTTTAGAAAACCCAAAAACCAATTTAGCAACCGAAATTATTTCCTCAGACGGAAAAACCTTAGGTAAGTTTTACTTCAATGATAATAGAACTCCAGTAAGTTATGATGAATTGCCACAACACCTAGTAGATGCCCTAATAGCAACTGAAGATGCACGTTTTAATGAGCATTCGGGGATTGATGCAAGAGGCACACTTCGGGCTATGATAAAATTGGGCAGTGGAGGTGGAGCAAGTACTATTTCCCAGCAGTTGGCTAAACAACTATTTCACGGTGAAGGCTCTCCAAATATTGTTGAGCGTATTTTACAAAAGGCCAAAGAATGGATAATAGCAATTCGTTTAGAACGTCAGTATACAAAAGAAGAAATTGTATCACAATACTTTAATATTTATGATTTTGGAAACAATGCCGATGGTATTCGCAGTGCCTCAAGAATTTACTTCAACAAAGAGCCCAAAGAGTTAACGCTTAAGGAGTCTGCTATGCTGGTAGGGATGTTTAAAAATTCTTCATTATATAACCCAAGGAGAAATCCTGTTGGTGTAAAAAACCGAAGAGATGTTGTGTTGGCACAAATGTATAAATATGATTTTATAACCGAGGCCGTTAAAGATTCTCTTCAAAGCACAGAACTAGATTTAGATTACTCTCCAGAAACGCACAGTGAAGGGATGGCTACCTATTTTAGGGAATATTTAAGGGAATTCATGAAAGATTGGATTAAAAACAATCCTAAACCCGATGGCACCAAATGGAGTTTGTACAACGATGGATTAAAAATTTATACCACCATTGATTCGAGAATGCAAAAATATGCTGAAGATGCTGTAGGGCAGCATATACCAAGGTTGCAAGCAGAATTTTTCCATCAAAATACACCAGATAAAAATCCAACAGCACCGTTTTTAGAGTTAGATCAAAGCGAAATAAATGATTTACTAAAGCGCTCCATGAAACAATCAGAGCGATGGAGGCACATGAAATATGATTTAAAAAAGGAGGATAAAGACATTGAAGAATCGTTTAACAAACCTACACAAATGTCCATTTTTGCATGGATAGACGGCAAGCCTTCCGAGATTGATACTATCATGAAACCTATCGACTCCATGCGTTATTATAAATCATTTTTAAGAACAGGCATGATGTCTATGGATCCACAAACAGGCCATGTAAAAGCATGGGTTGGTGGCATGAATTATCGTCATTTTCAATATGATATGGTTAAACAAGGAAAACGCCAAATAGGTTCTACCTTTAAACCATTTGTTTACACTGCCGCCATCGATCAATTACATGCATCACCATGTGATAAATATCCAGATACACCTTTTTGTATTGAAGCAGGAAAATTTGGGAACCCAGAAGAGTGGTGCCCTAAAAATTCTGGAGAGGAATATGGAGGACAGCGTACTTTAAAAGATGCCTTAGCAAATTCTGTAAACACTATTACGGCTCGATTAATTGATAAAGTAGGACCACAAACTGTTGTAGATTTAGCACAAAAATTGGGTATTGAATCAGAGATGTTACCTGTGCCTTCTATTGCTTTAGGAACCCCTGATATTAGTGTTTACGAGATGGTAGGAGCTTATGCAACTTTTGCAAACCAAGGGGTTTATACTAAACCAGTTATGGTAACTAATATAGAAGATAAAAACGGCACTATTTTATATCAATTTAAGCCAGAAACCCGTGATGTTTTAAGTGAAGAAACCGCTTATGTTACAGTTAAGTTGATGGAAGGTGTTACCCAAAGTGGTTCTGGTATGAGGTTAAGAGGTAAAGGTGCCGATGCTTACAGAGCCGATTACAGAGAAATAATAACAGGCTATCCTTACGAATTTACAAACCCTATTGCTGGAAAAACAGGAACTACACAAAACCAAAGTGACGGTTGGTTTATGGGTATGGTACCTAATTTAGTTACTGGCGTTTGGGTTGGTGGAGAGGAAAGAGCGGTGCATTTTAGAACCATTACTTATGGGCAAGGAGCTGCTATGGCATTACCTATTTGGGGGCTTTATATGAAGAGTTGTTATGCCGATGAGACCTTAAATATTTCTGAGGAAGATTTTGTTGCTCCTGAAAACCTTTCCATAAATATTGATTGTTCTACCGGATCAGAAACAGTAATCGATGATAAGGGTGGTGTTCCAGATGATTTGGATTTTAACTAACGGGAAGCTAATTTATACCTTTAGCGAACTCAACAAAGAAATCAACCGATTCTGGGTTTTTCATTGCATCCATATTTATTGATTTTTCAAAAGGCATTTTTAATAAAATTTTTTTGATAGGGGCTTCCATTTTTTTCCCACTAATGGTATAAGGAATATCAGGAACTTCTATAATCTCATCAGGCACATGCCTTGGTGAATATTCTTTTTTTAATTGATTATTTATTTGAGTTTTTATAGAATCATTTAATGCAATTGACGGCTTCATTTTCACAAACAATGGCATATAATGCCTGCCGCCTTCAAGCTCTAGATTAACGATTAAAGCATCTTCAATAACTTTTATTTTATTAACGGCCCTATAAATTTCTGCGGTTCCAATTCTAATGCCGTGTCGATTTAACGTGGCGTCAGATCGACCATAGATAACCAGCCCCTGCGTTTTGGAGTTAATTTTTATAAAATCGCCATGTCGCCATTTTCCGGGGTAATCTTCAAAGTAACTGGCTTTATATCGGGCGTTATTTTCGTCGTTCCAAAAGCAAATTGGCATTGAGGGCATAGGTTTATCGATAACCATTTCTCCCAATTCATCTTCAACAGGAATACCATTTTCATTATAAGCAAATAAGGAAACACCTAGCGCACGACATTGAATTTCACCCTCATAAACTGAATAATCAGGGCAACCACCCACAAAGGCAGTACAGACATCGGTCCCTCCAGCCATAGAACAGAGCCAAACATCTTCTTTAATTGAGTTGTAAACATACTGAAATGCTTCAGGTGGCAATGGTGCACCTGTTGAACTAATAGAGCGTAAAGCAGAAAGATTATAAGTTGTTTTTGGTGTGATGGAGTTTTTCATACTTGTTACCAAAAAAGGGGCGCTTGTCCCAAAATGGTTGATACTAGTAGTTTCAGAAAATTTCCATAAGGAATCTAAATTGGGGTAAGAAGGGCTACCATCAAATAGCACAATGGTTGCTCCCATGAGTAAAGCTGCCTGAACAAAATTCCACATCATCCATCCAGTAGTAGAGAACCAAAAATAGTGCTCACCTTTATGAACATCGTTATGAAATGCCATGTATTTTAAATGCTCCAACAAAATACCTCCTTGCGATTGCACGATGGGTTTTGGTAAGCCCGTGGTTCCAGAGGAGTATAATATCCAAATAGGGTCATTAAATGCCACAGCTTCATAAGTTAGTTCAGGTGGATCGCTTTGCCAAATGGTATTCATGCTTACATAATCATTCGGGAATTTACTTATAGCATTCTTATCTAAATAAGGTAAAACAATAACTTTTTCTAAAGAGGGCAATGCTGAAACCATATCTTTTACAGTTTCTGTTTTATCGAATGGTTTATTGTTATAATAATAGCCATCAACAGCAATTATTACCTTTGGATTAATTTGAAAAAACCTATCTATAACACTATCCAAGCCAAAGTCTGGAGAGGTGCTAGACCAAATAGAACCAAGAGAGTTAACTGCTAAAAAACAAATGGTTGCCTCTGGGATATTTGGTAAAAAGGCTACAACTCTATCGCCTTTTGTTACTCCTAAAGCTTTTAAATAGGCAGCCATGGAGGCTACTTTAAGCTTAAGTTCTTTCCAGGTAATATGGTTAATGGATCCTGATTCATGCCCAAAAATTATGGCTAGATTATTATCATCATAATTTTTAAAAATATGCTCAGCATAGTTTAAAGTTGCGCCTTCAAACCATTTTACACCTGGCATTTTTTGTGATGAAATAACATTTGTATAGGGCGAATGAAAATTAACACCAAAATAATCACAGATACTTTCCCAAAAATCTTCAATATGGTTGGTTGACCATTCCCATAGCGCTTCATAATTTTCAAAATTAAGCTTACGAGTTTTAAGCAACCATGATTTGTAAGCGCTTAAATGGCTGTTTTCTATAAATGATTTTGGGGGTGCCCAAAGTGGGTTGTAATTCATAGCCTAAATATAATTAAATAATATGGGTAAAAACTAAAATGAAAAGCAAAAACTCAAGCTAAATCGATGAAAAAACTTAAAAATTTATGCATTTCATCGAATTTTTATGTTTTTAAACGATTATTTAAAAAAATGTTTCTATATTAGCAGTCCCCAAATAAACCAAAATAATTTATAGATTTCCCCAAATCTACTATAAACTTTAAGCTTATGAATATTGCAACAAATCTACCTGAACTACCTACAAATGATGAAAGCAAATTCAAAGACACTTTAAGAGAAAATTTACAGTTTTTAAAGAGTTTGCTTTATTTGACCAAAAAAATATTTATGCTATAAATGCTTAAATATTTAAAAAACTTAATCCCGATAATTTACGGGATTTTTTTTTGCAGAAAATCAATGTTTATAAACCTTTCGGGATAGCTTTAATTAATTTTTTGGTGTAGTCTTTTTTAGGATTTTTATAAATCACATCAGCATCATCCAATTCTTCAATTTTACCTTTATTCATTACCAATAATTGGTCGCTCATATATTTTACAACTGCTAAGTCGTGCGAAATAAAAATATAGGTAAAGCCAAAGTCTTCTTTTAATTCATTAAGTAGATTTAAAACCTGTGCTTGAACTGAAATATCTAGGGCCGAAACCGATTCATCACAAACAATTAATTTTGGTTGTAAGGCTATGGTTCTGGCAATACCAACGCGTTGTCTTTGTCCGCCCGAAAATTCATGGGGATATCGGTTAAAATAATCTTCACCCAACCCCACTCTATTTAAAATATCAATGACTTTTTCTTTTCGCTTTTCATCAGAACCATAAAGATTATGTACTTGCATGGGTTCCATAATGGCTTTACCAACAGGAATTCTGGGGTTTAATGAAGAATACGGATCTTGAAATATAATTTGAATATCTTTTCTAAGTTTTTTAATCTCAGTATTTGGGAGCTTTGTAATATCGGTACCCTTATATAGAATTTGCCCTGAAGTGGCCTTATCCAATTGAAGGATAGCATTTCCAAGTGTACTTTTTCCACAACCCGATTCGCCGACCAAACCTAAAGTTTCACCTTCATAAAGTTTAAAACTTACATTATTTACTGCTTTAAATTTGCTGGGTTTACTAAACCAACCACTTTTTGAAATATATTCTTTTTCAACATTTATTATTTCCAATAAAGGCGGTTTACTGTACAGTTTTTTATGTTTTAGCGCGCGTTCTTCAGAGGTTATAATATCATTATTAGTTGAATCGTTCAAATAATCTTGAATGGTTGGAAGTACTTTAAATCGGGTATTTAAAGATGGACGCGAATTAATTAATGCTTTGGTATAAATGTGCTGAGGGTTTTTAAAAATGTTTGAAGTAGTACCGTGCTCAACTATATCGCCTTTATACATTACTAACACTCTATTGGCAATTTCAGAGATTAACGATAAATCATGAGTGATGAAAATTACGCTCATTTTGGTTTCTACCTGAAGCGTTTTTAAAAGTTTTATAATTTCCTTTTGAACGGTTACGTCCAACGCTGTTGTAGGTTCGTCTGCAATTAAAATATCGGGTTTACAGGCAATAGCCATGGCAATCATAACCCGTTGTTTCTGCCCTCCTGAAATTTCGTGTGGGTAAGCATTTATTATGCGTTCTGGGTTTGGGAGCTTCACTTTTTCAAACAACGAAATAGTTTCGTTTAAAGCTTCTTTTTTTGATAAACTTGTGTGTTGTAGCAAAATTTCTTGAACTTGTTTACCACAGGTCATAGAAGGGTTTAAAGAACTCATGGGCTCTTGAAAAATCATGGCAATTTTTTTACCGCGAATGATTTGTAGTGCTTTTGAAGAAAGTGTTGCTAAATCTTCATCATTATATAAAATTGAACCCGATGTGATTTTTGATGTTTTCTGCGGAAGCAATCCTAAAATAGCCAAAGAAGACACCGATTTACCAGAACCAGATTCGCCAACAATACCTAAAATTTCATTTTTATTTAAGACATAGGAAATGTTATGGATAACTTCTTTTTCACCAAAAGAAATGGCTAGGTTATCAATTTTTAAAATGGAATCAACTTTCATTTATACATGCAGAATTTCATCTTGGTTAAGCAGTGCATCGCCACGTAACCTTAAAAATACTTGAGCTACGGCAATCGTGTCTTTTTCACAGTAGGTTATAATTCTATCAATTTCTTTGTCTTCATAATAAACGCGGTACACTTCACTGCCATCAATATCATCTTTAGGAGATGGAACACCTAAAACATTGGTTAATAGCTTTAATGATGTATAGGTTTTATAATCGCCGAATTTCCATAATTCTAAGGTGTCTAAATGTGGCACTTCCCAAGGTTTTTTGCCAAATAAATTGAGCTTGTTTGGTAATTCAATATCATTAATAATCATACGGCGTGCAATGTACGGAAAGTCAAATTCCTTGCCATTGTGGGCACATAATAAATGTTTGGATTGACTGAAGTGTGATATAAGAAGATTTTTAAAATCCTTTAAAATTTTGATTTCATCACCATAAAATGACGTAACTCGGAATTTTCTAATATCTCCTTGGAAATTAAAATAACCCACCGAAATACAGATTATTTTACCAAATTCTGCCCAAATGCCAGCACGCTCATAAAACTCTTCGGATGTAAATTCATCTTTGCGCTGGTATTGCGATTTATGTTCCCATAACGCTTGCTTTGTTTCATCTAAATCAGAAAAATATTGGGCTTCAGGAACCGTTTCAATGTCTAGAAATAAGATATCTTCAAGATTGAGTTTACTAATCATTAGCCAACATTTTATAGCCTTCTTTTATATAGGAGTCTATATCGGCAGTAAAAGCCCCCACTTCTTTATTGTTACCTTTAGAGTGTCCCAATCTAACAATAATAACATTATCGTTGGGTTCTACAATTACATATTGTCCCAAATGCCCGCGCATCATAAAAAAATGTTTATCATCAATATCTTTCATCCACCAACCGTAGCCGTATTCTGGACTTTCAGGAAAACGAGGTGTTATGGATTTTGCCACAAAAGTAGAGTCTAAAAGTTGTTTGCCATTCCATTTTCCGTGATCTTTGAATAGTTTTCCATATCGGGCAAAATCTTTAGCATTACTAGCAATACAGCAGTAAGCTTTTACCAAATCATGCGATTCACTATCAACTTGCCAAAGCGTTGGGTTTTCAGAATTTAAAGGCTTCCAAAAGGTTTCGGTTAAATAATCATACATTTTTTTGCCTGTTGCTTTTTCAATAACCATAGCAAGCAATTGGGTGTCGCCACTGGAATATTTAAAAGCCTGTCCGGGTTCATCAACCTCCTTTAAACCAAGCATTACCTTTTCCAAATTATCATCAAAATAAGCACGCGTAACAATTGAAAATGGAGAATAATATTTCTCTTCCCATGAGGTTCCTGACGCCATACTTGATAAATCGCCAACTGTCATTTTAGCTGCTAAACCGTCACTAAAAGTCGGTAAAAAATCGCTTACTGGCTGGTCTAAACTTTTAATATAACCCTGCTCAATGGCTTTCCCCATTAGTCCAGACACATAACTTTTCGCCATAGAAAAAGAGTTGGTCTGAGAATTTTCGTTAAAACCATCATAGTAATTTTCAAACCAAATGCTATCATTTTTTATAATAACATAGGCAATAGTTCTGTTGGCTTTGTTAATGGAATCAAGCGCTTTGGTTTCTTTAACCGAATTGTAATTTTTGTGATTGGGCCAAGATTGAGGTATTCCGTTTTCTACAACCATATTATCAAATTTCTTATAATCCTCTAAATAAGCCGTAGTATAACCTTGCAGATAAATAGTTCTTACTGCTTTAATAAGGTAATCGGTGTCCGTGATATAGAGCACAATTATTAATAACCCAAAAATAATAACAATCCATTTAAGGAGTTTTTTTAGAAATTTCATTTCAATAAGTTTAGTTGATTTAAATATAGGAAAATATTCTACAATTCTACTAAAACAACCATTGTTGTTTATAAGGGTTTTCATGCTCCAATACCCACTGTTTTCTGTGAAGCCCTCCGGCATAACTTGTTAAACTTCCATCTGTTCCAATAACGCGATGACAAGGTACTAGACTTGCAATAAAAAGTCGGGCATTTTTTT
>JBMTVT010000055.1:0-14472 GCA_049451635.1 Tamlana sp.
AAAAAATAGGTTTCATAAAAATGCTTTTAAAATGTACTAATAGAATTTAAGGCAAAATACTAACAAAAATCGTCTTTTAAATAACAATTTGGAATCCTTTGTTTGAATACTAGCACCATTATTTTATCTTTACGACCTTAAATAAGATATTGATACATGAAGATTTCTTACAACTGGCTTAAGCAATTTTTAAAAATTGATTGGACACCAGAACAAACTAGCGAATTACTTACAGATTTAGGACTAGAGGTTGAAGGTGTTGACGCTTATCAATCGGTTAAAGGCGGACTGGAGGGTGTGGTTGTTGGCGAGGTTTTAACCTGTGTAAAACACCCAAATGCTGATAAATTAAAATTAACTACCGTAAATATTGGTAACGATGTGCCTGTACAAATTGTTTGTGGCGCACCCAATGTGGCAGCAGGACAAAAAGTGCCCGTAGCAACCATAGGAACAACCTTATACTCACCTGAAGGTGAAGCATGGACTATTAAAAAAGGTAAAATAAGAGGTGTAGAAAGCCACGGTATGATTTGTGCCGAAGATGAACTAGGTTTAGGAACCTCGCACGCAGGCATTATGGTTTTGGATGCCGATTTAAAAGTGGGGACACCAGCTTCTGATATTTTTGAGGTAGAAAACGACCAGGTTTTTGAAATTGGGTTAACACCTAATCGTGCCGATGCGATGAGCCATTTAGGGGTTGCCCGCGATTTAAAAGCAGGTTTAATCCAAAAAGAAATAAACCTGGAACTTATTACACCATCAGTTAGTGCGTTTCGTATAGATAGTCGCATCTTAAAAATGGATGTTGATGTTATTAATAAAGATTTGGCACCACGCTATTGCGGAGTAACCATTTCTGGGTTAAAAGTAAAAGAATCTCCCGCTTGGTTGCAGCATCGTTTAAAAGCTATAGGGTTAAGCCCAATAAATAATGTAGTTGATGCTACCAATTATGTGTTGCATGAACTGGGGCAGCCTTTACATGCGTTTGATGCCGTAAAAATTTCGGGCAATAAAATAAACGTTAAAACCTTAAAAGCAGGTACTAAATTCACCACTTTAGATGGTGTTGAGCGCGAATTACATGAAGATGATTTAATGATTTGTGATGCCGAAAAACCTATGTGTATTGCGGGTGTTTTTGGTGGCATTCACTCTAGTGTGACTGAAAGTACTACAAGTATTTTCTTGGAAAGCGCCTATTTTAATCCGGTTAGTATTCGTAAATCTGCGAAACGCCATGGATTGAATACCGATGCTTCATTTAGATTTGAA
Organism: Tamlana sp.; assembly: GCA_049451635.1. Lineage (GTDB taxonomy): Bacteria > Bacteroidota > Bacteroidia > Flavobacteriales > Flavobacteriaceae > JBMTVT01. Next base: position 1,282 of record JBMTVT010000055.1, read on the forward strand.
CGCGGTATTGACCCTAATATTACCGAATATGCTTTAAAACGTGCTGCATTATTGATTCAGGAATTGGCTGGAGGCGAAATAACCAGTGATATTGTGGATTTATACCCCAATAAAATTAAAGATTTTGAAGTGCGTTTGAGTTTTGAAAACGCTAAAAAATTAATTGGTGAAGAAATTCCGAAAGAAACCATAAAACGTATCCTTACTTCATTGGATATTAAAGTTAATAATGTTACTGAAGCTGGTTTAGGTTTAACCGTGCCCGCTTTTAGAAACGATGTAGAACGTGAAGCCGACATTATAGAAGAAATTTTACGCGTTTATGGGTATAACAATATAGCCACAACCAAAAAATTGAATGCTTCTATTTCTAGCACAACCAAGTTTGAGGATTTCAAAATCCAGAATATTGTTGGTAATCAATTGGTATCGCAAGGTTTTTATGAAATCATGTCCAATTCGCTTACTACACCAAACTATGCTGCCTTAAGCGAGCAATTAAAAGAAGAACACAATATTACCATGCTTAACCCTTTAAGTAATGATCTGTCTGTTTTACGCCAGTCCTTATTATTTTCTGGATTAGAGGCGGTGTCTTTCAACATCAATAGGAAACGTAGTGATTTAAAACTTTTTGAATTTGGAAAAACCTATCATGGTTATGGCGATAAACGTGAAGAGTTTAAACATTTGGCTCTCTTTACTACCGGAAACCAATCGCAAGATAGTTGGTTATCAACTGGCAAAAAGAGTGATTTCTTCTATTTAAAAGGAAGCATTGTTGCCATTTTAGATCGTTTGGGAATTTCGCGTTACAATGAAACGCCAACAAAAAACGATGTGTTTAGTGAAGGTGTTAATTTAAGCTTAGGAAAAACCAGTTTGGTGGACTTCGGTTTAATAAAAAAACCTATCCTTAAATATTTTGATATTTCACAAGACGCCCTTTTTGCAGATTTTAATTGGGATGCTATTTTAGAGTTTGTAAAACGCAACAAAATCACATTTAAACCTATTGCAAAATACCCTGAAGTAAAGCGTGATTTTGCATTGTTATTGGATGATAGCGTTACTTTTGAATCTATTTACAAGATTGCTAAGCAAAGTGAAAAGCAATTGCTTAAAACCGTGAATTTATTTGATGTTTATCAAGGTAAAAACTTGCCAAAAGGCAAAAAGAGTTATGCAGTTAGCTTTACTTTACAAGATGAAAACAAAACGCTTACCGATAAACAGATTGATAAAATTATGGGCAAACTGCAAGAAAGCTTTGAAAACGAACTTGGTGCAGAATTAAGGTAAACAATAATTAAAGTATCAATGTTAAAAGCCAGCTTGAGCTGGCTTTTTTATTTAAAATTTTGTATATTTAATAAGCATTTTTCTAAATCTTATTATTATGTCTGAGTCTAATTATGTAAAAATTTACACTGGGGATTTTATAATTGTTCAGCGTATTGTTTCTGAGTTAGAAAAGGAAGATATCATTCCTGTGGTGAAAGACCAAACAGAATCTGCACGATTAGCTGGTTTTGGTGGCGGAAATTTTCCTGGGTTCCAACAAGTATATGTTCACAAAGATGAACTTGACAAAGCTGTTTTAATAGTTGAAGATATTACTTCTACTTTACAAAATTAATTTAAGCGGTAACGGCATACATTTTGTCGCGCAATTCTTTAATCTTCTTATCCTGCATATACTCATCGAACGTTGTATAACGATCTATAACGCCATTAGGAGTTAGCTCCACTACTCTATTGGCAACAGTTTGCGCAAACTCATGGTCATGTGTTGTAAATAGTATAGTGCCTTTAAAGTTTTTAAGGGAGTTGTTAAATGCAGTGATACTCTCTAAATCAAGATGGTTGGTAGGTTCGTCGAGCATCAATACATTGGCCCTCATCATCATCATTCTACTTAACATACAACGTACTTTTTCACCACCAGAAAGCACATTACATTTTTTAAGGGCTTCTTCTCCACTAAAAATCATTTTACCTAAAAACCCTCTAATGTAAACCTCTTCTCTTTCTTCTTCGGTTTTTGCCCATTGGCGCAACCAATCTACTAAGCTCAAGTTGCTATTAAAAAATGCACTATTATCAAGTGGCAAATACGATTGTGTAGTAGTAACTCCCCAATCAAATTTTCCGGCATCAGCTTTTTCGTTATTGTTTATAATTTGATAAAATGCCGTGGTTGCTCTAGAGTCTCTTGAAAAAACAACAACTTTATCTCCTTTTGCCAAGTTTAAATCAATATCCTTAAATAACACATCGCCATCTATGGAAGCTGCTAAACCTTCAATATTTAAAATTTGATCACCAGCTTCTCTCTCACGTTCAAAAATAATAGCAGGATAACGACGACTTGTTGGCCTTATATCAGCAATATTAAGCTTATCAATCATCTTTTTTCTACTGGTTGCCTGTTTACTTTTAGCAACATTGGCAGAGAAACGACGAATAAATTCTTCCAATTCTTTTTTCTTTTCTTCGGCTTTTTTGTTTTGTTGAGCACGCTGGCGTGCCGCTAATTGTGAAGATTCGTACCAAAAGGTATAGTTTCCAGAATAGTGGTTTATTTTACCAAAATCTATATCAGAAATATGTGTACAAACGGCATCTAAAAAGTGGCGGTCATGAGATACGACAATAACACAATTTTCGTAGTTAGCAAGAAAGTTTTCAAGCCACGAAATGGTTTCATAATCCAGGTCGTTAGTTGGCTCATCCATAATTAGCACATCAGGATTTCCAAACAAGGCCTGTGCCAAAAGTACGCGTACTTTTTGTTTTCCATCCAAATCAGCCATTTTGGTATAATGGTGCTCTTCTTTAATACCTAAATTTGATAATAACGCTGCTGCATCACTATCGGCATTCCAGCCATTCATTTCTTCAAACTCAACTTGCAGCTCTCCTATTTTTTCAGCATTCTCATCTGTATAATCAGCATAAAGAGCATCAATTTCTGTTTTAATTTTAAATAACGGCTTATTACCCATAATAACGGTTTCTAAAACCGTACGCTCGTCATATAAATTGTGGTTTTGTTCTAAAACCGACATACGCTTACCAGTTTCCAATGACACACGACCAGAGGTTGGATCCATTTTTCCAGAAATAATCTTTAAAAAAGTGGACTTACCGGAACCATTTGCCCCAATCACACCATAGCAATTACCATTATTAAAGGTGGTATTTACTTCATCAAAAAGAATACGTTTTCCAAATTGAACCGAAAGATTTGATACTGATAGCATAAGTTTACTTAAATTTTTTGCAAAAGTAGAAAAATGAACGGTAAAACATGAAACTTAACTGGTCTATTTTTAGCTATTTAATGGTTTTAGCTAAGTTTTGCTATTAGATAATATTTAACAACGCATTAACAAGACTTTACGATAACAAACTATATTTTTGTTTACTAAATTATGAAATACTCTCAAGACCTATATATGAAGTTATATTTCTCATTTTTACTAATTGCTATTACTTTATTAGGTTGTAAACAAGATGCAAAAGAAGTTGATAGTAATTATGCATACGTAGGGGGTGAAATTATTAATCCTAATACTAACTTTGTAGTATTGTACAAAGATGAAACCGTTATTGATACTGTTAAGCTTGATGGCAGAAACAGATTTCTTTATAAAATTGATAATTTAAACGAAGGCTTTTATTCTTTCAGACATGGTGGAGAATATCAAATGATATTGCTTGAACCAAAAGACAGCATCCTATTTAGACTAAATACCCTGGATTTTGATGAATCGCTGGTTTTTACAGGAGAAGGAGATAAAAAGAACAATTATTTAATCAATGATTTTTTAGAAAGCGAAAAAGAGAAAAAATACATATTTCAGCTTTGTCAATTAAATCCTTCTAATTACCAAAAGCATATAGACTCAATAAACGCGATTAAGCTAAATGGTCTTGAAACTTTTAAAAGCAAATACAAAATATCGCCCTTGTTTGAGAAAATTGCCAAGTCGAATATAGATTTTAGCTATTACTCCAACAAGGAAGTCTATCCATTTATACACTACGGAAAAAATAAAGCTGCAATTCTAAATTCCTTACCGAAAGACTTTTATGATTACCGAAAAGATGTTAACTATAATGATACTTTTTTCAGCAATTACTATTACTACAATACGTTTTTAAGAAATGTTTTTAACAACTTATCACTTAAATTTCATGATGAACACTCGAAGGAAGATGTATTTGACTGGAATTCAATTTGCTATAATTTAGATAGATTACATTTAATAGATAGCCTCGTTACCAATACTACTATTAAAGACGAATTGCTATACAACTACACAATAGGCTATTTAACAAAAAGTCAAAACATTGAAAATAATGATGCTATTTTAAAATCCTATTTGGATAAAAGTGAAAATGAAAAAGGCAAAATCATGATGCATCGCATCAATCAATCTTTAAAAAATTTAAAAGAAGGGTCTAAATTACCAAAAATCACTGTTTTAGATTACAACAATAATGAATTTGACATCAATTCGATTTTTAAAAACCCAACCGTTATTTGTTTTTGGACACAATCTTATTACGATCATTTTAATGATAGCCACAAAAAAATAAAAGAGTTAATGGTAAAGTATCCTGAAATTGATTTCATCTCAATAAATATTGATGACTATCCAATTGACAAACCAAAAACGATATTGCTAAATCATGGCTATAGTATTGAGAATGAATATAAGTTTAAGTATCCAAAAGACGCCATGGAGATGTTGGCTATTTACCCATTAACAAAAACTATTGTTGTTGATAAGAACAAAAAAATTGTTACTAATAATACAAATATATTTTCGATACATTTTGAAGAAGAGTTACTAGGTCTACTTAACAAATAAACTACTTAACGTAAAGTGTGTATTGTTTTGATGTACTATCAGTACACAAAGCATCATCATAAATTAAATCTCCATCGTCATCATAATAGTAATCTTCATGTGGATCCACATTTAAATACACTCTAAAAGTAAATCTACCAGACTCTGTTGGGACACCCTCTAAAATAACTTCTCTGTAATCATAAATAATTTCAATGCCATTTGGTATTTCACCAACAACATCAAAATAATAATCATAGCTGTTGTCACTTGGTTCATTTTTTATTTCAGCAGTAATCTTATCAAAATAATACTTGTCTACATAGCCAACTTCTAGTTTTACATCATGTAATTCTGGTCTTACATTTATAATGCAGTCAATAACATTTTCACAATTGGTTAATGCAAAAAATGAAATAAGTAATAATGAAAGTATAAGTCGTTTCATCTATTTGTTTTTTGATTTCATAGGTCAATTGTAATATCCCAATAAACCACTTAGATTGGTTTGAAAATTTTGCCAAAGGATACTTCATATCCTATAAATTTATGAAACCATAGCAATCAAGTATTTTACCAAAACTATTTGTTAGAGTTTGTAATGCTTTATTAAAAGCTTTTCATAAACCTTATCGGGTAAAATTCGCTTTAAAACAATTGAGAATTTTTGCATAAATGCACCTACTTTATAGTGCCCCTTGGGGTTTGGATTATTTATAATTTTATAAACCGCCTTAGCCATAATATTAGGGTTACTTCCATTATCAACATGCGTGTTCATTAAGTTTAAAGTATTGCCATATGGCTTTTTATATGGAGATTCATTTAGAAGTGGTGCATGGTATCTACCAGATGCAATATTGGTAGCAAAATCACCAGGGGCCACATTGGTCATTTTTATATTAAAATCTTTTAATTCCATTCTTAAAGCCTCTGCTAAAAGTTCTAAAGCGCCTTTGCTTGCACTATAAACTCCTCGATAAGGTAAACCCATGTAACCTGCTATAGATGTGATGTTTACAATTAGACCAGATTGTTGCTTTCGCATTTGGGGCAACACTGCTTTTATCACATTTATTGGCCCGAAAAAATTGGTGTCAAAATTATTTTTAATTTCACTTTCCGGTATTTCTTCTATTGGTCCAGTAATGCCTGCCCCTGCATTATTGATTAAAACATCCAATCGATTTTCTTTTGAAATAATCTCAGAAATGGCCTGTTTTATAGTCTCCGTTTTTTTTACCTCTAAAGCGATAATAGGGAATTTGCTGTCTTTGTAATGTTGCGGATTCCTGCTCGTTCCATAAACTACAAAACCTTTTTTAATCAAAAATTCGCCTATAGATTTTCCTAAACCAGAAGAGCCGCCTGTAATTAATACAACTTTAGACATATTATAAAATTAGAGTTTAAATATAGAAAGAATTACCAAACAAAAAGGCATAAAAAAAGGCAAGCTACCTACATCACACCGCTACGACCATTTACCTTTGCTTCGTTCCCGACCTGGAGGATTCAACAGGAGCTGGTTGTGTAGGACTTGCCCGGTGCAAAGATACAATCTTTTAAAATTATCACAATGATTTTTCAAACTGATTTTAAATAAATATCTTGCTCTAAATTTACATTCACAAATGAAAACGTTCAAACATCTAACAATCATATTTTTAAGCATCTTAATAGTTTCATGCGGATCCAACTCTGGTGATAAAAAAAATAATTTTTCAATTATAACAAACGCTGACAAAGTAAATATTGCAAATGATGCAAGCTTAAAACTATCATTAGATAACAAGAAAAATCTTCCTGTTGATTCGGTTTCTTATACGCTCAGCGGACAAAAAATTAATGAAACGACTGTTTTAGAATCTTTCAAACTAGGAAAGCAAACTATTGAAGCTACAGTATATACTGGAAATGGAAAAGAAATTGTTACTTCGGTAATTACCATATTAAACAATGAGTCACCAAAAGTTTATGGTTATAAAATACTTAATGAATACCCACATGATATAACCTCTTATACCCAAGGCATTGAATTTTTAAATGACACGCTTTACGAAAGTACTGGACAGTATAAAGAATCAAAACTTAGAAAAGTAAACTACAGAACTGGAGAGATTATAAAAAATATTGATTTAGCCAATGAATATTTTGGTGAAGGCCTAACCATTTTAAAAAACAAAGTGTACCAGCTTACATGGCAAAAAGGCACTGGTTTTGTGTATGATGTAAACTCTTTTGAAAAACTAAGCAGTTTTAAATATGGCAATAGTAAGGAAGGTTGGGGCTTATGCAATGATAACAAAACGCTTTATAAAAGTGATGGCACTGAAAAAATATGGCTCTTAAATCCGGACACGTTGGTAGAGGAAGATTTTATACAAGTTTACACCAATAAAGGAAAAATAGTTGGCATCAATGAAATGGAATGGATTGAGGGCAATATTTATGCAAACCGCTATCAAAAAGATGGCGTAGCTATCATAAACCCTAAAAATGGTGCAGTAATCGGCGTTATAGACTTCTCCCCTCTTAAAAAGCTTGTAACACAGCACGAAGGTTTAGATGTACTAAACGGCATAGCTTACAACCCAACTAACAAAACTATTTTTGTAACAGGTAAACGCTGGGATAAAGTTTTTGAGGTTGAAGTTACTGAAAAATGAGTCTATTTAAAACTTTTAAATACCCCTAACCCACACTCCAAAAATTTGGCATATGCTTCTTCATCTGGTGTATAACCCACTGGTTGATTTAAAATTTTAGTACCATCGGCATTTAACAACACATAATAAGGCTGCGAATTAGTTTGGAAAAACTGCGTTTGAAAATTGGCCCATTTATGTCCGTAGTTTTTGAGCTGTCTTGTGCCTCCATTAATACGGTTTACCAAAACTTGCTCATCCTCAGGTAATTCTTTTTTATCATCAACATATAGTGAAATAAGCACATAATCATCTCTTAAATACTTATCAATACGCTTTTTAGACCATACGTGCTCTTCCATTTTTCTACAGTTTACACAGGCATAACCTGTAAAATCCAATATTATGGGTTTATTTACTTTTTGGGCATAAGCAATACCTGTTTTTAAATCTTTGAAACACTCAAGATTATTAGGACAATCTTGAGGATATAAAAAACTATATCCAACTGGTGGTGCCAATCCACTTAAAACTGTTAACGAAGTAAACGTATTGGTTTCGTTATTGACCCTAAAGCCAGATGCCAAATAAACAACAAATGATGCCACCAAGATACCTCCAGCTATTCTAGAGAATGATAATTTTTTAATGGGCGAATCGTGAGGAAATTTAATCTTTCCAAATAAATACAAGGCTAGTCCACCGAAAATAACAATCCAAATAATTAGGAAAGGTTCAATTTTTAAAACCCCCCAATGTTTTACCAAATCGGCATTTGATAGGAATTTAAACGCCAATGCCAACTCTAAAAACCCAAGTATAACCTTGGTAGTATTTAACCATCCACCCGATTTTGGCAATGCATTCATCATGTTAGGGAACATCGCAAAGAGCGCAAAAGGTAATCCTAGCGACACACCAAAACCAGCCATTCCAGCTGTAAGCTGCCACGCACCACCATCAGCAGATAAAGATCCAGCTAGTAACGACCCTAATATGGGGCCGGTACATGAAAAGGATACTATGGCCAATGTAAGTGCCATAAAAAAGATTCCTATCAATCCACCCGCATTTTCTGCTTGTGTGGTTTTGTTAGTCCAACTTGCAGGTAAAGTCAGTTCATAATATCCAAAAAATGAAAAAGCAAAAAATAAAAATATGGCAAAGAAAATAACGTTTAACCAGACGTTGGTAGATATTTCGTTTAAAATATCGGGGTTTACAGAATCCAGTAAATGAAACGGTACACTTAATAGAATGTAAACTGCAAAAATAAAAAATCCGTAAAGCAAAGCTTTTGATATACCTGAGGTTTTACTTTGCCCGCTTTTCTTTGTAAAAAAACTTACTGTTAAAGGAATCATAGGAAACACACAAGGCGTTAAAAGGGCTAACAAACCTCCTAGAAAACCAAGTCCAAAAATACTCCATAGTGATTTTCCGTTATTATCGCTGTTGGTGGTTATGGTTGCTCCACCTTCGCAGGTAATATATGACTTATTAACATCCTCGGGCGAAAATCCATAAAGCGAAGTGTTTAGCTCAGTATTATCAACAGCTACAACCGTTTCTGTAACGTCATTATTCGTGGTTGTGCTACCAAGATTAAAAATTAATTCAGCCTCTGTTGGCGGTGTACACCGTTCATCATCACAAGCCATAAACTCTACTGTTCCAGTTACAGTAGTAACCCCACTCGTTACTTTTATTTTTTGTGTAAACTTAGCAGTGTTTTCGAAAAATTTGATTCTCATTTCAAAAACTTGATCATCAACAGTACGTCCTTCTTCCTCCAAGGTATTTCCCAGAAATTCAACCTTAGCTTCAGAATCTTCATAAGTAAAGGTAGTTGGAATTGGGCCACCTTCTGGTACCGTTTGTGAATATAAGTGCCATCCTATATCAATAGTAGCTTTTGAAATTAAATTGTATTCCGTATCCGATATTTTTTCAACTGATGTTGACCATTTTACTGGTTCAAATATTTGAGAGTGCCCTAATGTTACAAAAAGGAAAGCTAAGACTAAAAATATTTTATTCATTAAGTTTATTAATTACTGTGATTATTAAAAAAAGCAACCTCTAATGTGCATTTTAAAACGGCTACAATATGTAAATTTAGTTATGCAAAACTAAACAAAAGTAGTTTTATATATAAACAGTTAAAAGTTATAATTTACTTAAATATTTTAAGAAACTTTATACTAGCTATATTAAATTGTATTGTGAAAATATTTAGACCTAAATTGAAAACCAATAATAATATTTAAAAATATAAAGAGTTTTTGTATCATTTATTACATATATGACAAAAATCATATTTTAATATCCGCCTTCAACTGACCTTTGTAGTATAATTTTAATTCTACAAAAAATGTTATTATCAATCAATACAATAAGAAAAACAATAGGCGTTGGTTTGATTTTTTTGCTTATTCCAAATTTTGCCATATCACAACAGTTCAATTTAAGCAGTCATGAGTCTACAATGAGTTTGTTTGGGACTTCAAGTTTGCATGATTGGCATATCACCACTACAAATTACAATGGAAATATTTTGCTAAACGATATAACTACTTGTGATATTAAAGCGTGTGATATATCAATAACATCTGAAAGCTTGAAAAGCGGCAAAAAATCAATGGACAAAAACACTTACAAAGCTTTAAAAACCGATGCTCATAAAACCATAAACTTTAAACTAACAAGCGTAGACAAAGTAACCAGTAAAGGAAATGGAAAACTTTTAGTAAACGCTAAAGGAAATTTAACGATAACTGGCGTAAAAAAAGCCATTTCTATTGACTTTATCGCTGACACTTCGTTAAGTAATACCATAAGTTTAACAGGTGAAAAAACAATAAAAATGACCGATTTTAATATAGATCCGCCAAAAGCTTTATTAGGAACCATAACCACTGGAGATGAAATAACTATAAAATTTAAATCAATATTCAAATAAAATAACAAACCTTAAAAAATAGAACTTATGAAATCAACTTTAAAAAAATCAATAGTATTAGTAGCTATATTAGCTGGATTTAGTCTGTATGCTCAAAGAGATCTGGATAATTACAGACAACCCGACCAAAGAGGTGTTAATGTATTTGAAGCGCCAAAAGACAGCGTATCAACTTTTGATGGTGTTAAAGTAAGAGTTGGAGGAGCTTCAACCTTACAATACCAGGCACTAGACCATGAAAACTCTGGAGCGGTCGCTTTACAGGAAATAGGTTATAACTTTAATTTGGCAACTGCGAACTTAGACTTAGACGTAGCTTTAGCTAAAGGGGTGAGAATGCATTTAAGAACCTATTTATCTTCTCGCCACCACCCAGAACCATATGTAAAAGGTGGTTATTTTCAAATTGATAATTTAGACTTTATCAGTGAAGGTCTTTTAGAAGACTTTATGAAACATGCAACATTAAAAGTTGGACATATGGAGAATAACTATGGTGATGCCCACTTTAGAAGAACTGATAATGCCCAGGCCATTTATAACCCATTTGTTGGTAACTTAATCATGGATGCCTTCACTACAGAAGTTGGGGCAGAGTTGTATTATCAAAATAATGGGGTTTTATGGATGATTGGATTATCCAATGGTAAATTAAATCAAGCTGTTGTTGAGGGCTCTAATGGTAAAACAGGTGGGGCTTCATTATTAGCGAAACTAGGTTATGACAAACAATTATCTGATGATTTAAGATTCAGATTATCAAGTTCATTATATAATACGGGATTTGTTCCAAGCAACTATCTATATACAGCTGACAGAGCTGGAGCAAGATATTATTCTGTGTTAGTACCTCCAACTTTTGTTGACAGATCTGGGGCTACAGTAACTACAACCGCAACTAATACATTTAGAACAGGACGTTTTGATCCAGGATTCAGAAACAGAATTACAGCTATTATGATTAATCCATTCTTGAAATACAATGGATTGGAATTCTTTGGAACCTTGGAGTTTGCAAATGGTGGTTCTTCATCTGAGTCTTCAGATAGAAAAACTACTCAATTTGCAGGTGAATTGTTATACCGTTTTGGTAGCACTGAAAACTTTTACCTTGGAGCAAGGTATAATAAAGTGTCTTCTGAACAATCATTTGGTGATGTTGATATTGATAGATTCCAATTGGGTGCTGGTTGGTTCATGACCAAAAACATCCTTGCCAAAGTTGAGTACGTATCGCAAAGTTATGATGGTTATGCAGCTGGGAACATATTGGAAGATGGTAAATTCCATGGTTTGATGATAGAAGCTGCAATAAGTTTCTAACTACCTATTTACAAGGCAATAAGTCTTAATACTAGAAAACAAATAGATTTTTTTTATTAAATTTATAAATAGTATTAAGACTTATTCCATTAAAAAAATTGTGATGAAATGAGCCAAAACAATAAGTTGATACCAACTGAAATGGTTTTTAGCACATTACACCTGCCAATAAAAAACAATAAAATTTAAACAGATGAAAAAGGCTCTATTATTTGTTACCGTTTTATTTATGTTAGGTTTTACGTATAAAAATTACTTAAAACAAACCGCTATCATTATTAAGCCAGAGAGTAATTTAATTATAAAAGGCAAAACCAATTTAAATACATTTGATTGCTCTTTTGATGTTCTTAATTTAAAAAACCCAATACCCGTATTTTACACAGTTGAAAAAGGCAAAATGTTTTTTAAGGAAACAAATCTAGTACTTGAAAATGACTGTTTTGATTGTGACAACAAAGCTATGAACAAAGACTTTAGAGAGCTTTTAAAAACTGGGGAACACCCTAAAATATATCTCAGAATAAAAGAATTAGAGAATGTAAATACAGACAAAGCAACTTTAATGGTACATTTAAACATGGAAATCGCTGGGATAACTATACCTTATAAAGTACCTGTTAAAATAGAAGCAGAAAAAGAAAACCTATTTGTAAGAGGCAAACTAGCAGTAGATATTTGTGATTTTAAATTAGAACCACCCAAAAAACTATTGGGGATTATAAAAGTAGATAACGAGATTGAAGTTGATTTTCAATTGTTATTAGAAGAATGTTAGTTTAATGTACAGGACTTTGTGTACATGGACAATTACTAATACCTTGTAAAAAGTCAATACCAATAGTAACCACATGTGTACCAGAGTTAAAACCAGATAAATCATTTTTCGTTACTTGATACGCATAGCCAAAGTAAAATATGGATTTTTTAAAACCAGCCATGGGACCTATATTTAAAGGCTTAAAAAACTGGTCGTTCAAAAAGCGATATGAAATTCCACCCCAAAAATAGTCTTCATTCCTGTTATACTTTCTAAATTTAAAATTTACATCAGTAGCTGAACGCTTATCGCTTGTGAACATTTGATAAAAAATGGAAGGCTCAAATTCTAACCCACTATTCTTCGGTCCTCTAAAAGTATATCCAGAATAAACTTGGTAGTTTAAAAGCAAATTAGGTTCAAAAACCCTTGATGAACCATCAAAATCTTTATCTAGTAAATTGTTTAAGTTTAAACTTAAAAAGAATCCTTTTAACCTAAACAAAGCTCCAACATCAAAATTATGGTTTGTTGTACGTCTGTCATCAGTCACATAAGGATCTATAGTTGGATTTTCATATGTTGTATTAAAATTATTAATGTCTATTCGGAAATTATTGATATTATAAGAAATAC
>JBMTVT010000056.1:0-14161 GCA_049451635.1 Tamlana sp.
TTCCATAATTTTATATTTAATTTGATTAGGTTTTTAGTTAGTATTCAAATATAACAAATCGTTACATAAAACTTTAAAATAAAAAATATTAAAAAGAGTTGCGGAATTGTAAAAATTACGTAAATTTGCACTTCCAAAATCGAAAAGAATAAAAGCATTTAGCGATGAGAAAAGGTATACACCCAGAAAATTATAGATTAGTTGCATTTAAAGACATGTCTAACGACGATGTTTTTTTAACAAAATCTACTGCTGATACTAACGAAACTATTGAAGTTGACGGTGTTGAGTATCCATTAATTAAAATGGAGATTTCTAGAACATCGCACCCATATTACACTGGTAAATCTAAATTGGTAGATACTGCCGGTCGTATTGATAAATTTAAAAACAAATACTCTAAATTCAAAAAATAATTTAGAGTATGCCATAATTTATAAAGCCTTTCAATGTTGAAAGGCTTTTTTATTATATACAATTCATCTATTTTTGTTAAAACCTAAGTTTAAAAGTCTAGAGCGTAAAAACTTTTAACTTTTAACTTTTAACTTTTAGTTTCCTCATGAATTATATTCTTTTTGATGGTCCGTCACGAAATAATCTATTACCCTTTACATATACAAGGCCAGTTGCCGACATTCGTGTGGGTATCTTAACTATACGTGAAAAGTGGGAGACTTATTTGGATACAACTACTACAACAATTACTGAAGATTACCTCTCTGATAAATACCCAATGGTAGAAATGGATGACAATGTGATGATTAATGCATCCTATCTTCCAAATTTGGAATTAGTAGAGATGATAAGGGATTTAAGGGAAAATCAAGCGATATTCAAAGATGAAGACGTGATTGCCTTTTTTACCAAAGAAGCACAAGATAATATTGATTTTAATGCATTTGATGCTTTGGAATTTAATGATGATATCATAAAAATTGAGCACACTTGGGATATTTTTTCTAAAAATGGTGAGGCTATACAAGAGGATTTTAACTTATTAACTAATGGTAGAAAATCAAAACCTATTCCATCAAGTAATAATGTTATAGCTCCAGAAAATATTTTTATTGAAGAAGGGGCAATTTTAGAGTTTACAACACTTAATGCCACTAGCGGACCTATTTACATTGCAAAAAATTCTGAAATTATGGAAGGTTCAGTTATACGTGGCCCTTTCGCTTTGTGTGAAAGTGCTTCTGTAAAGATGGGCGCTAAAATTTATGGGCCTACTACGGTTGGACCTCACAGTAAAGTGGGTGGAGAGGTAAATAACTCGGTGCTTTTTGGGTATTCGAATAAAGGGCATGATGGCTTTTTGGGGAATTCCGTATTGGGAGAGTGGTGTAATTTGGGAGCAGATACCAATAATTCAAACTTAAAAAATAATTACGCTGAAGTTCGTTTGTGGGATTACAATACGGAAGGTTTTACTCGAACAGGTTTACAGTTTTGTGGGCTCATGATGGGCGACCATAGTAAATGCGGCATTAATACCATGTTCAATACGGGTACTGTTGTTGGCGTCAGTGCCAATATTTTTGGTAGCGGTTTCCCAAGAAATTTTGTGCCAAGTTTCAGTTGGGGTGGCAGTGGTGGTTTCACAACCTATTTAACCAAAAAAGCTTTTGAAGTGGCCAAAGTTGTTATGAGTAGGCGGAATATGGAGTTTTCAAAGCAAGACGAAGCCATTTTGGAACATGTTTTTGAGGAAACCAAAAAATTTAGACGAGATTAACCAACAACATAAACTTATGTTAGGGATTTTACTTAGTTACTTTATTGGAAAACGTTTTTTTGATTTGTCTGTTGAGCATAATCAAAACTAGTGGTTATATGCCATTTTGAGTGTAATTATTTATTATGCTGCTGGTTTTGTTTTTGGAATTATATTGGCAATTTTAGATTTATATGTTTTTAATTGGGGAATAGATTGGGACAATAATTTTGGTATCAATTTATTGTGTCTGCCAGTTAGCTTATTGGCTGTTTGGTTTTTTTATATTTTACTTGATAATAGATGGAAAAAATCGGTTGTTTTAGTAAAAGATGAAATTAATGATATTGTTAAAAAACTTGAAGATAATTAATGTTTTCTAACATACCTTAAATCCAACATATCAACAGGATTAATACCTAAACCTGTCACATTTTTTCTGGTAAAGCGTACCACTTCATCATAGTATAAAGGCACCATAATGGCATGGTTCATAGCCAAAGAATCAATAGTGGTATATAAATGTTTACGTTTTTCAATATCTGTAATTGTGAATGCCTTATTGTATAAGCTATCAACTGTGTCATTTTTAAAATGAAAATAATTGGAGCCAAAAGGGGTAAAGTTTTTACTGTAAAAAATGGATAGGTAGTTTTCGGCATCTAAATAATCGGCAACCCATGAGCTTCTAAACATATCTACTTTTCCATTGGAACGCGCTGATCTTAGAGAGGATTCTGGCATCACGTCAACATTAATTTTTAATCCAGCTTTTTGTAGTTCACGTTGTATAAATTCACAAAAACTTAAATAGTTGCTGGTGGTAGTTAAGTTGATTTCTGGATTACTTATGCCACTTTCAGTTTTAAACTGTTCAATCAACTTTTTAGCTTTTTCAGGTTGATAGGTAAAACCAATACTTCTCTCATAACCTTTTAAACCCAAAGGTATAAAACCGCCATTTGCAGGATTGCCAATGCCATTTCGTAAATACAACATCATTTTTTTCCTGTCGAAACCATAATTAATGGCTTTTCTAATAAGTTTGGATTGTATTTCTGGAGTTTTGGAATCTAAATAAAAGCCTAAATATTCCGTGTTTAAGTAAGGCCCACGAATCATGTTTATACTTGAATCATAATTGTCTCTAAGCCGTCCATCACTAGTTAATAATTCATCTTTATAAGAGGCATCCAAACTGTTTAAAAAATCTATATTGCCTTGTACAAATTGTAAAAATTCACTTTGTTTGTCAGGTAAAAATGTTATCGCAACTGCTTCTAAATAAGGCAATTGTTTGCCTTTTTTATCTTTCTCAAAATAGTGGTGGTTTTTTCTAAAAACAAGCTTAATGTTTTCTTCCCAGCGTTTAAATTTAAATGGCCCCGTTCCTATGGGGTGCGATCTAAATTCATTACCATAATATTCAACAATTTCCTTTGGAACAACCGAACAATACTTCATGCTTAACAAACCAATAAAGGCAGGAAAAGGTTGTTTAAGCGTAATTTGAAAAGTACTATCGTTTACGGCTTTAAAATCATCAACTTTGTTTAAAACCCAGCTTCCTGGGGCAGCCAATTTCTCGTCTCTTAAACGGTTTAAACTATACTCAAAATCTTTAGCGTTTACCAATCTGGTAGAGTCTTTGCCAAACAATTCATGCTTATGAAAATAGACATCGTTGCGCAAGTAAAACGTATAGCTAACAGCATCCTCAGAAATAGTCCAACGTTTTGCTATGCTGGGTAAAATATTTAAGGCACTATCCATTTGAACCAGTCCATTGAATAATTGGTTTGCAATTCTAACATCTTGCAAAGTTCTAGCAAAAGCAGGGTCTAATGTATTTATGTTGGCATGTTCGTTATAACGGAAGACCAAATGGTCTTTATGGGCATTGGAGCCATTTACACAGGAAAAAAATAGAAAAACAATACAACTAATTGATAAATAGCTAATTATTTGTTTTAAATAAGGTTTTATCATATAACTTAATAGTTGTAAATTTGCAGTCTTTTAGCTGTAAAGATAAATTTTAAAAAATCCTGAAACAAGCTCAGGATGACAAAATAATGAAGAAAAAAGTAGCGTTTTATACATTAGGTTGTAAACTGAATTTTTCAGAAACCTCTACAATTGCCAGAAATTTTCATGATGAAGGTTTTGATAGAGTCGATTTTTCTGAAAAAGCAGATATCTATGTGATTAATACGTGTTCGGTTACCGAAAATGCAGACAAGCGTTTTAAAACCATTGTAAAACAAACGCGGAAAATAAACCCTGAAGCTTTTGTGGCAGCAGTTGGTTGTTACGCTCAATTAAAACCTCAGGAATTAGCAGATGTTAATGGTGTGGATTTAGTGCTTGGAGCAACCGAAAAATTTAAGATTACCGATTATATAAACGATCTCTCAAAAAATGATTTTGGTGAAGTACACTCCTGTGAGATTGAAGAAGCCGATTTTTATGTTAGTAGTTATTCCATAGGGGACAGAACCCGTGCATTTTTAAAAGTACAGGATGGATGCGATTATAAATGTACATACTGTACCATTCCTTTGGCTAGAGGTATTTCACGTAGTGATACCATGGAAAATGTTTTGAAGAACGCTAAAGAAATTTCAGAAAAAAATATTAAAGAAATTGTTTTAACTGGTGTTAATATTGGCGATTATGGCAAAGGTGAATTTGGCAATAAAAAACACGAACATACGTTTTTGGATTTAGTTACCCAATTGGATAAAGTAGAAGGGATAGAGCGTTTACGTATTTCGTCAATAGAACCTAATTTGCTGAAAAACGAAACTATCGATTTAGTCTCTAAATCAAGAACATTTGTGCCGCATTTTCATGTGCCTTTACAAAGTGGAAGTAATGATATTCTAAAAAAGATGAAGCGTCGGTACATGCGTGAATTGTATGTAGATAGGGTTGAAAAAATAAAAGAAGTGATGCCCCATGCGTGTATTGGAGTTGATGTTATAGTAGGTTTCCCTGGTGAAACTAATGAACACTTTTTAGAGACTTATGATTTTTTGACTGAGCTCAATATTTCTTATTTGCATGTGTTTACCTATTCAGAACGTGATAACACCGAAGCTGCTGAAATGAATGGTGTGGTGCCAAAAAATGTGAGAAATAAACGCAGTAAAATGTTAAGAAGCTTATCAGTTAAAAAACGACGTACATTTTACGAAAGCCAAATTGGAACCACTAGAACCGTTTTGTTTGAAAGTGAAAATAAAGAAGGTTACATACATGGTTTTACTGAAAACTATGTAAAAGTAAAAGCACCCTGGAACCCCGAACTAGTAAACACGTTACATGAGGTTGAGCTAACCAAAATTGATGATGATGGTTTGGTTAGATTTGAATTTTTTAAAGAATTAGCTTCATAAAAAAAATCCGAAAACATTTTTAAGTTCTCGGATTTTATATTTTCTAAGTTTTAAATTATATTCTAACGCCCACTGGAAGCATACGTTTATATTTGCGATTACTTCTAACAAATTTTGCAATTTCAGGACTGGTAGGAACTATGCTTAAGTTTCTTTCATTAATTTGTTCAAAAACAGCAGCTAAAAATTCTTTCTTAAAATCTTCATCCTTTATTTCTTCTGGGATAATTAATTTGGTTAAAAAAATCTTTCGCTCTTGTAATGAATATTCAATTTTTGCTAAATGGTCATCAATTTTTATTTCAAATTGACGTAAAAAATCGTTATCAATTAGTTCAGCAGCATCAACCATAGTGTAAAATTTTTAAATTATGCGGAATGATAAAAATAGTGAAGACTATTTTATATAAGTTTGCGATGCAAAGTTACAAAAAAAACGTTACCAATGGCTAATATTTGAGTTAATCTCTTCTAAAATAAACTATTAGCAATTGATTTTGTTTTTATACCATAGCATTTTGATTAATTTTCATGAAGGATAATAATGAAATCATACATTTGTACTTAATGCCAGGAATGGCAGCAAGCCCAAAAATATTTGAACATATAAAATTGCCCGAAAATCAATTTACAGTTCATTTGTTGGAATGGATTATTCCTTTTGATAATGAGGCTTTAAGTAATTATGCGTTACGAATTTCTAAAAATATTAAGCATAGAAATATTGTATTATTAGGAGTTTCATTTGGTGGGGTTTTGGTTCAAGAAATAAGTAAACATATTAAAGTTAGAAAACTTATTATAGTGTCGAGTGTTAAATCCATGCATGAGTTGCCCAAAAGAATGCTTATGGCCAAAGCAACAAAAGCCTATAAATTGTTTCCAACCAAACTAGCCAGTAACATTGATGTATTAGCAAAGTATACTTTTGGATCCAGTATTACTAAACGCTTAGAGTTATACAAAATGTATTTATCGGTTAATAACCCAAAGTATTTAAATTGGGCTATTAAAAATATGATTTGCTGGAATCAAACTGAATATAATCCAAAAACCGTTCATATAAATGGCGATAATGATTCTATATTTCCTATAAAAAATATTTCAAACTGTATAACAATAAAAGGTGGTACGCATATTATGATTATCAATAAATACAAATGGTTTAATGAGAATCTGCCTTATATTATTTTAAAGGACTAACACATTCATTTCAAATTTTTTTGCTAATTTTAAACAAAACTTTTTAAAGATGAAGACTATAAAAAATGTGCTAGCGTTTGTGGGATTATTAAGTTTGTGCTCCATATTTATTTATGCCCTACAAGATGCTCCCACCGATGAGAACTTTGAAACTAAACTTATAAACGATTATAACGTTTATGCCTTACAGTTACCAGAGAATTTAGATTTTGCTGGCGAGCCTATGCCATTAAAAAATCCAGATATTCTTGAGCGTATGGATAGAGAGTTACTTGTAAACACTTACTGGCAATCTAATGGGTTGTTAATGTTTAAAAGAGCTAAGAAGTACTTTCCAATTATTGAGCCTATTTTGGCAAAGCATAATATACCAGACGATTTTAAATATTTGGCTGTAATAGAAAGTGGTTTAACCAATGCAGTTTCTCCAGCTGGTGCGCGCGGGGTATGGCAAATTATGCCAGCAACAGGGAGGGAAAATGGTTTAGAAGTAAACGATAATGTTGATGAACGCTATCATTTGGAAAAAGCTTCTGAAGTAGCCTGTAAATATTTACAAAAATCAAAAGACGACTTAGGTTCTTGGACGCTAGCCGCTGCCGCTTATAATGCGGGTAACGCTGGAGTTTCAAGACGCCTTGAAGAACAAAATGTAACTAGTTATTACGATTTATTACTAGGTGAAGAAACAGGCCGTTATTTATTTAGAATAGTAGCTTTAAAAGAAATTTTATCACATCCTGCCAAATATGGTTTTAACTTTAGAGATAAGGATTTGTATGAAAACATTCCTACTTACAAAGTAGAAGTAGACACGGCAGTAACCGATTTCACAAAATTTGCCCAAAACTTTAATATCAATTATAAAATATTGAAACTTCATAACCCCTGGTTGAGAGAACCATATTTGAATAACAAATCAAGAAAATTATATCAAATAGAAATTCCAAAAGAAGGCTATTATCAATAATCAAATTGATATGTTAGGCTTTATAAAGGAACATTTTTGGAACATTCTTATTGTACTTAGTTACATAGTGGCTGCATCAGCAGTAATCAAGCTGCTTCTTAAAAATATAAATCCAACAAAACACTATCCTATATTATAGTTTTAGTGTTTTTTTCCTTTTTTGGGTATTGTTGTTTATTATTTGTCTGGGCAAGAATACCGAAAAACAAAAATTTTTAGCAGGAAATCCATTTTAAATAAAAAAGTTTATAAATCTATTTAACGAGGAACTGGAGTTTAACAAAAGGGAATTAAATAAAGTTAACCGTTATTTAGATGAAAAAGTAAAACTGGTAAAGTTCATTCATAGTAACGAAAATGAGCCTTTAACACTTAATAATGATGTTGAATTAATTAAAAATGGAGACATAAAATTTAAGTATTTATTAGAAGATATAAAATCTGCAAAGCATCATATCCATCTTGAATATTATATTATTAAAGATGACAATATTGGCACCCAAATTCTAAATATTTTTTGTGAAAAAGCCAAAGAAGGCATTCAGGTTAGGATTAGTTATGATGATGTAGGTAGTAGCATTTCAAATAAAATGAAATCTAAATTAACAAGTTCCGGAGTACTTTATCAGCCGTTTATGCCAATTATGTTTTCAAGGTTTACCGGTAAAATGAATTATAGAAATCATAGAAAAATTGTTATTATTGATGGTGAAATAGGTTATGTAGGCAGTATAAATATTGGTGATGAGTATCTTAATAATACAGGTAGTAAACCATTTTGGAGAGACTCACATTTAAGAATTAAGTGGATGCTGTTAAATCTCTACAGATTCATTTTTTATCAACTTGGAATTTTGTTTCTGATGAAAAGCCAACAATTTATAAATCATATTTCCCCGAATCTAAAAATCTTAAAAATCAAATAGGCCTGCAAATAGCTGCCGGTGGCCCTGATACTGATTGGGCAAATATCATGGAGGTTATTTTAACGGCTATTATTACTGCAAATGGCTAAGTGTATATAATAACACCATATTTTGTGCCTAATGATGATATAAAAGATAGTGAACTAGTTGATTATGATGAATATTCAAAGCACCCCAAACTCGATAAATTGAAGGAATCTTACTGTAGGTTATGGTCGCCCTTAATTTAACGCCCTCTTTTTTGAGCTCTTAGCGAACCACCAGTTCCATAATGTTGGTTGGGCATTTGTGCACGCTTCATATTGTCTTTCATTAATTTTATTTGTTCGGTAAGCATGCCTTGTTTGTCTAATTTTGTAGCTTCGGTAAGTAGTTTTTGTGCTTCTTGTTTTCTTCTTTTTGAAAAAGCTATGCCAGCTAAATTTAGTTTTGCCATGGCTAAATCGTGGTCCATAGATAAACCCAAAGAAATAGCTTTTTTGAAATATTTTTCAGCTTCATTCATATTGGTTTGAGAAACCATAATACCATGCAAATAATTATAATATCCTTGTTGTTTGGTTACTAATGCGGCCTTAGGATTTTTTATTTTGTTTAACCATTTTTTAGCGCCTCCAAAATCTTGCTTTCTCAAACGTAAAAAAGCCAATAAAATAAATTCATTTTTAAAATAAAGAAAAACAAAAATAAGCGATAATAAAATGAGCATTATACCATTGCCAATAAAGCCTTCAGTAAATTGATAAATAGCATAAGCTATAATTCCAGCAGCAATAATAAGTTTTATAATTTTGTTGTACATGTTGTATGGTTTGTGATAAAAAAAAGTTCTGTTTAATACTAACATGAACTTTTAAAGGTTAATTTAGATTGCAAAGAAACTAAATTTTTATGAAAAATTACCTATAAATATTTTAATAAAAACTATGGTTAACCCAAATAAATAAAGGTGTAACATGATTTTTTAATGGCAGTAAAAAAATAAATAATATTTTTTTAAAAATGGTTTGCAAAGTAATAAAGGCTTTGTATATTTGCCCTCGGTTTTTAAGAGAGCCACAAGACAAAAATTACAATTCAGAATTAAAGATATAAGATAATGAGTAAGAGAACATTTCAGCCTTCTAAAAGAAAGAGAAGAAACAAGCATGGTTTCAGAGAAAGAATGGCTTCTGCTAATGGTAGAAAGGTATTGGCACGTAGAAGAGCTAAAGGAAGAAAGAGATTATCTGTGTCATCTGAACCAAGACATAAAAAATAATGATTAACAATTGTTGATATTTTAAAGGTGTTACTTAAGTGTAGCGCCTTTTTTTATATCTTCTGATTACTATTTTTGTAAAAAATTAAAATACAACATATAACAAGTAAAAATGCCAAAAAATCCAAAACTTAAATCGATATTAATTATTGGCTCAGGACCCATTGTTATTGGGCAAGCATGTGAGTTTGATTATTCGGGTTCTCAATCCCTAAGATCTTTAAGAGAAGATGGAATCGAAACCATTTTAATAAACTCCAATCCTGCAACTATCATGACAGACCCTTCAATGGCAGATCATGTGTACTTATTGCCTTTAAATACAAAATCCATAATCAAAATTTTGAACGAGCATCCACAAATAGATGCTGTTTTGCCCACAATGGGAGGACAAACCGCTTTGAATTTATGTATAGAGGCCGATGAAAAAGGAATTTGGAAAGATTTTGGTGTTCAATTAATAGGTGTAGATATCAATGCCATTAATATCACTGAGGATAGAGAACAGTTTAGGGAATTAATGGGTAAAATAGGTGTTGATATGGCACCTCAAGCTACGGCGACATCTTTTTTAAAGGGTAAAGAAATAGCTCAAGAATTTGGCTTTCCCTTATGTATTAGGGCATCATATACCTTAGGAGGTGCAGGTGCGGCTATTGTTCATGATGAAAAAGATTATGATGCTTTATTACGAAGAGGTCTAGAAATCTCACCAATTCATGAGGTGATGATTGATAAAGCGATGATGGGTTGGAAAGAATATGAGTTGGAATTACTTCGTGATAAAAATGACAATGTGGTCATTATCTGTTCCATAGAAAATATGGATCCTATGGGAATTCATACAGGTGATTCCATTACTGTTGCACCAGCCATGACATTAAGTGATAGAACCTATCAAAAAATGCGGGATATGGCCATAAAGATGATGCGTAGTATAGGTGATTTTGAAGGGGGATGTAACGTACAGTTTGCTGTTAGCCCTGATGAAAAAGAAGAAATTATTGCCATAGAAATCAATCCTCGTGTATCGCGTTCATCAGCTTTAGCGAGTAAAGCTACAGGATATCCTATTGCTAAAATTGCTACAAAATTGGCTATTGGCTATACTTTGGATGAGTTGGACAATCAAATTACAAAATCTACGTCAGCACTTTTTGAGCCTACTTTAGATTATGTTATCGTAAAAATACCTCGTTGGAACTTTGATAAGTTTGAAGGTTCTGATAGAACTTTAGGCTTACAAATGAAAGCCGTAGGAGAGGTTATGGGTATAGGCCGTTCTTTTCAAGAAGCATTGCATAAAGCAACACAATCTTTAGAAATAAAAAGAAATGGGTTGGGAGCCGATGGTAAGGGCTACAAAGATTATAACCAAATTATTGATAAACTAACCAATGCTAGTTGGGATAGGGTATTTGCAATTTATGACGCCATTGAAATTGGAATTCCTTTGAGCCAGATTTATGATATCACAAAGATTGATATGTGGTATTTAAAGCAATATGAAGAGTTGTTTCAACTGCAAAAGGAAATATCAAAATACACCATAGATACTATTGAAAGAGACTTACTTCTTGAAGCTAAGCAAAAAGGTTATGGCGATAGACAAATTGCTCATATGTTAGGATGCTTGGAAAGTCAGGTTTATAATAAAAGAGATGAGTTTAATATTCAGCGTGTGTTTAAATTGGTAGATACGTGTGCTGCAGAATTTGAGGCAAAAACACCATATTACTATTCAACATTTGAAAATGATATGGAAACTGCCAATGGTAAACGTTTTGCACATAATGAAAGTGTAGTAAGTGATAAAAAGAAAATAGTTGTTTTGGGGTCTGGACCCAATAGAATTGGGCAAGGTATAGAGTTTGATTATTGCTGTGTTCATGGTGTGTTGGCAGCTGCAGAGTGTGGCTACGAAACTATCATGATTAACTGTAACCCTGAAACGGTTTCAACCGATTTTGATACGGCCGATAAATTATATTTTGAGCCTGTTTTTTGGGAACATATTTACGATATAATCCGACATGAAAAACCTGAAGGTGTTATTGTTCAGCTAGGAGGTCAAACCGCATTAAAATTAGCTGAGAAACTAACCAAATACGGCATTAAAATAATAGGGACAAGTTTTGAATCTTTAGATTTAGCTGAGGACAGGGGGAGTTTTTCTACCTTGTTAAAAAGCAATAATATTCCTTATCCTGAGTTTGGAGTTGCCGAAAATGCCGATGAAGCTCTGGCACTTTCAGACGAATTAGATTTTCCAATCTTGGTAAGACCTTCTTATGTTTTAGGAGGGCAGGGGATGAAAATTGTTATCAACAAGGAAGAGTTGGTTGAACATGTTGTAGATTTATTGCGTAAAATACCAAATAACAAGTTATTGTTGGACCACTATTTAGATGGCGCCATTGAAGCTGAAGCAGATGCTATATGTGATGCTGATGGAAACGTATACATCATAGGTATTATGGAACATATTGAGCCTTGTGGTATTCACTCTGGAGATTCTAATGCCACATTACCAGCTTTCAATCTAGGAGATTTGGTTATGCAGCAAATTATTGATCATACACATACCATAGCAAGGGCTTTACATACAGTAGGTTTAATAAATATCCAATTTGCAATTAAAGATGATACTGTTTACATCATAGAAGCCAACCCTAGGGCTTCCAGAACAGTGCCTTTTATAGCAAAAGCATATAAAGAACCTTATGTAAACTATGCCACTAAAGTAATGTTGGGAGTTAAAAAGGTAACGGATTTTAAATTTAATCCTCAATTGGAAGGCTATGCCATTAAGCAACCTGTGTTCTCTTTTAATAAGTTTCCTAATGTAGATAAACGTTTGGGGCCAGAAATGAAGAGTACTGGCGAGAGTATCCTGTTTATTGATAGCTTAAAGGATGATGAATTTTACGATTTGTATTCAAGGCGTAAAATGTACCTAAGTAAATAAATAAAAAAAGCCGCTTTTTAAAGCGGCTTTTTTTATTTTGATTTGAGACTAAAAGCAAACCAAACATTAACACTTTCTGAAACTTTATTTTTAACAATCTTTGGAATTTTTATATCAAAATCTGAGGCATTTACTTTAAAATTTCCTATCACTGAAATATTGCCATTAGTTTTTGATACTGTTAAATCAACAACTTCAATTTTTTTTGTTTTCCCATGTAAATTCAATTCACCAATAATCTTAAAATCGGATTTTGTTTTTAATGCTTCAATAGAAAAATTGTCTATTTTTCCTTTGAAAGTTGCCTTGGGGTATTTATGAGATTCAGCATAATTTTCATTAAAATGTTCCTCCATCAAAGCGTTTTTAAATCGGAACCCTTTAACCAAAATCAAAGCTGCAAATTCACCGTTTTCAGTATTTAAAATAGCGGTTACAGCCTCGTTTTTGGCTTTAACTTCTTCAAAAGAGGCAACAGAGGCTTCGAAATTTACAACACCTGTTTTAGTAAGATATTTATTTTGTGAAAAAATATTTATACTAAAAAAAGCAATAAAATAAATTATATGTTTCATGATTATTAGTTTTCTAATAATCCATCATCTACCCATTTTTGAACCGACTCCCTATTGGTTTGAGACATTAATCCAGACTGTGGCATTGGGTTTGTTGCATTGTTAATGCTGTTTATTAAACCTCTGTTTTGTACCGCACTTTTAACTTCGGAATAAGTGGTTAATGACATGGGTGCACTATTGGTAGTAGGGTTTCCATGACATGAAGTGCAATTAGCACTCATGATACTTTTTATGGTACCGTTATAGGTAACTGTGTTCGAGGGATCTGGGTCTGGTTGAGGTATGGTTTCATTGCTATCACTAGAGCAATTAAAAAACAATACCGTTGAGGCAATTGTGAAAATAAGACTTTTAAAATTCATAACGTAAATTTTTTAAATTAATGATTATTGAAATTTAGTACTAAAATGTTCTACTTAAATTAAACCCGAAATAAATATTTCCGTCAGACCAATCTCCTGAGGCCTGTCCCAAAAAGCCATTTACATTCATGGCTTGGGAATTGGTAAAGTGCATTTGAAATACGTGACCTCCAGTTTCTAAATCGAATCCTATTGAGAGGGGGTTTTTAAAGGGCGAATTGCTGGCTCTATTAAGATGCCAGCCATAATCGGCGTTTATAGACCAGCGTTTACCAAGTTTATACCGTCCACCTAGGTATAAAGCTTGTTATTATCCAGCTATCAGATTGAACGATATTTTTTATTTCATTGATCTCTGCTGTATTGTCATTCATGTTTATGTCATCATCATCTGACGAGTAGGTTGATGACATTAGTGAAAAACACAGCATGGTTAATAGTCCGTAAATAAATTTAGTTTTCATAGGTTTTATTGATTTATTAGGGTTAATATTATTAATTACAATTGTTTTTATATCTCAATCTGTCATTATCACCAACTCTTAAATCGATTTTTGGATCGGAATAATCAGATATTTCATGTAAAATCCAATCGTTATTAAAGTATGGTAAATCTGGGATATTAATAGTTACCGTTATGTTGTTTCTAGTTCCCGTAGCAGACCACGTACCATAATCAGTACCACCAGAGTAATTGTCGTACTTCATCGCTTCGTAGAATTCAAAGTTAATTATTTTAGTTTGTTTTTTAATATTTCATAAGGAGTTTTTCCAT
>JBMTVT010000057.1:0-14043 GCA_049451635.1 Tamlana sp.
AAAATCTACAAAAACGTTTATGTTATTTTTTTCCTTATTACTCTCATTATTAGGGTTTACCAAAGAAATACCACCTAAAATTAACAAGGGGTCATTTTATAGTTTTGTTGCTGAAAGCACTCTGAAAACAGAGGAAAGCATAGAAATTAAGGAAGGCATATCTTTCAACTATAAAAAAGATAAAGATAGTATGGCTGATTCTTATTCCAGCATTAAGGTAAATACTCATCAACTTCGTTTACGCTTAAAAGAAGATCTTCGTTTGGGCAATATATCTTTTGACAATGTTAAAACATATTTTACCAATCAATTAGTTGATAAAATTATCCCGCATTGGTATGGTACTCCATGGAGTTTTGGAGGCCATACTGCAATACCAAAGCAAGGTACTATAGCGTGTGGATATTTTATATCAACAACTTTGCGGGATATGGGTATAAATATAAATCGTTATAAATTGGCTCAACAATCGCCGATTGATGAAGCTAAAATAATTAGTTGTGGCTCAGAAATTAACAAAGTTGTTCAACAGACACCAGAGAAAGCCTTTGAAGAAATTGATAGTTTAACAAAAGAAGGCATTTATTTTATAGGTTTTGATGAGGGACATGTGGGTTATCTTTTAAAACGTGAGGGAGAGTTATTTTTAATCCATTCAAATTATCTTTTACCAATAGCAGTTTGCATTGAACCTATAAAAGAATCTCGCTTATTTAAGTGTTTTACTAAATTTTATCTTGCAGCTATTTCCCATAACGATATTCTTTTACAGCGTTGGTTAAATAATGCTGAGGTGCTTTAGTAATACACTTTAAAATGTACTATAATTTATATTATGTAAAATAGAAAATTTAGATATATAAAAAACCATACCCTATTTAAAGGATATGGTTTTAATTTAAAGAGATGTGTATTTATATGATTATTACAACCATTGTGAAAAGAAATTCATCATTTCCTCTTTAAGGTCGTAATGTAATTTAATGTATTGGCGCATATCATCTTTTAATGGTTTTTGTTTGTGCAACAAACTACCATCTATAAATTCGTTTAAATTGGCTGCATTTAAATTTTTTATTTTGTTTTTACAACGGTGTATCAATTTTGATATTTCGTTGCGTTCAATCTCTATACGGTTTTGAAACTGCTCAATTTGTTTTCTTGCTCGCATATCAAATTCCCTTGCTGCAATTTCTTCTAGTTTTTCTTCAAACGTATCCATTTCATTAAAATGAAAACGTAGTTCTCTTTTCCAAGTTTCTAAATTGAACTTTAAGTCGCTTAAATATGATATTGTTGTGTGCATGTTACTTAAATTTAAATATTATACTTCTATTTCTTCTAAATCTGATTGTTTTACTAGTTCAGATTGTATATTTGATGGCACTGGTTGATACGATAAAAACTCCGAACTAAAAGTAGCTCTGCCTTGTGTTAATGATCGTAATGCTGTGGAATAGCCATACAACTCTGCTGCAGGACAAACACTGTTTAATATTTGATACTGCCCTTCGCTCTCTATCCCTTGAATAATGGCTCTTCTGCTCTGTAAATCGGTCATCACATTTCCCACCATATCTTCGGGTACTTTTACCGTAAGTTTATTGGTAGGCTCCAATAATTTAGGATTTGAGTTTAAAAAAGCTTCCTTAAACGCGTGTGCCCCAGCTATTTTAAAGGAAATATCGTTACTATCTACCGAGTGCATTTTACCATCATAAACCATAACGCGTACATCACGAATAAAGGAATTGGTTAATGGTCCGGATTCCATAACTTCCAAAACACCTTTCATTACCGATGGCAAATAGCGTAAATCTATAGCACCACCAACAATACAGTTGTAAAACACCAAGGTACCTCCCCATGGTAATTCTACTACCTCTTTACCTCTAATATTAAAGCCTTCGGGTTCGTCAATACCTTCGTGCCAAGGTTCTATTTTTATATGTACTTGTGCAAATTGCCCAGAACCACCTGATTGTTTTTTATGACGATAATTGGCTGTTGATGAACGTTGTACAGTTTCCCGGTATGCTATTTTTGGTTTTTTGAATTCAGCTTCAATGCTGTAAAGGTTTTTTAATATCCATTGTACAGTGGCTAGATGCAATTCGCCCTGGCAAACCAATAATAACTGCTTGGTTTCTTTCGAAAATTCTACAATAACTGTTGGATCTTGACTATGGATTTTTTTCAACGCTTCACTTAGTTTCTCCTCATCATTTTTATTGGTAGCCATAACCACTTTTTTAATTCTGGATTCTGGATAACGTATGGGTTTCATGGTTACTCCAAAGCCTTTTTCGGTAAGCGTATCGCCAGTTTCAGTATATTTTAGTTTTAAAGTCGCGCCAATATCACCAACGGTTAATTGATTGACGCTGTTTCGGTTTTTACCGTCCATAATAAACAACTGGTTGATGATTTCGGTTTCGCCGTTATTGGAATTGATAAACTTATCGTTGATGTTTACCGTACCGGAATTCACTTTAAAAAACGTAATCTGACCTAAATTAGGCTGATGGAAGGTTTTAAAAACAAATAGAGACGTTGGTGTGTTTTTTTTATGTTCAACGGGTTTGCCTTCAATGCTTTGCTCAGGTTTTAAATCGACAGTTGAAGGGGCTACATTATCAATAAAGCCCATAAGACGACCAGTGCCCATATCGTTGAGGGCTGAAACGCAAAAGACAGGAAATAAATCGTGATTTAACATTCCTGCCTTTATACCTTGTCGCATCTCATCTTCGTTCAATGTGCCTTTATCAAAAAATAGTTCTAAAAGTGCTTCGTCGTTTTCTGCGGCTTTTTCTACGAGCTCATTGTGAAGTTGGTCTGCTTTTTCCTTTTCAGAATCTGGGATGTCCAACTTTTCAGGCTTTCCTCCATCTGAACTAAACTTATAGAGTTTCATTTTTAATACATCAACAATACCTTGAGCACCATCAATGGTTACAGGATATTGGATTTTAACTACGTTATTACCCACAAGCTTTTTTAAACTGTTGAAACTGTGTTCAAAATCGGCACTTTCATGATCTATTTGGTTCAATACAAATAGCATAGGTTTATGGTATTTGTCTATGTAGCTCCAAATAATTTCGGTACCAATTTCACAACCATGTCTCGCATTTATAACATTAACCACAGTATCTGCAACTCTAATGGATGAAATAATTTCTCCAATAAAATCGTCTAATCCTGGTGTGTCAATAATATTGATTTTGTAATTACGCCATTCGGTATGTAGTGGCGTTGCGAAAACAGAAGTACCGCGTTCTTGTTCTATTTCATGGTAATCGGAAATAGTGTTTTTTTCTTCAACGGTCCCTCTCCTATTAATCAATCCAGCTTCAAAGAGCATGGTTTCAGATAATGTTGTTTTCCCGCTGCCATGAGCACCAACAAAAATAACATTTTTGATGTGTTTCTCGTCGTATATTTTCATCTGTCTTGATTTTAATTGGTTTTAAAAGAAATAAAACATCTGAATAGTTGGATGTTTATGTTGTTTTATTTAATCATTAAATTTAATTACAAAAACCAAAGGATAATATGACATATGTCACATTTGAAATAACTTAAGTGTATTAAATGTTTATCCCCTTTTATGTTAAATTTCTTTTAATAGTTTATACAATTGAAATTGTAGCAGTATATTTGCTAGCCCAATTTACCCATGTATTATGAAGCCAAAACCCAAAGTGAACAAATCACGTTTACAATTATTACATCAATATTATAACTATACGGGATTTTACAAGTTTGTAGGGGATGCCATTAAAAAAGCTTTACCTTATATTATTGTAGCCATTGGCATCATATACATTGTCAATCACTTTTTTGATATCAAACAGGCGCTTGTTCATTTCACCGAAATTTTGCCTGCTTACGGGGTTTTAAGCTTTTTCTTTGTATCAGAAACACTTTTGGGCCTTATACCACCAGAAATATTTATTGCTTGGGCTGGTAACATGTACATTCCTTCGCTTTACTTGAGCCTTTTGGCTATTTTATCATACACTGGCGGACTTTTAGCTTATTTTATGGGTCGCTCAATCACTAAAACACCATCTATTCACAACTATTTAGAACTTAAAATGGCAAAACAGCTAAAAAACTCTAAAAAGTGGGGCGGATTTTTAATTGTTGTTGGGGCCTTATTACCACTACCCTTTTCTATATCCTGTATGGCTGCTGGTATTATAAAATTTCCTTTTAACAGTGTTGTTCTTTATGGTTCTTTACGTTTGGTGCGTTTTGCCATTTACGGACTCATTATTTTTAATGTGCTTTAAAAATCCCTTAAAAAGTTCTGTTTTGTGGCGTTTGTGTTCTACTTTTGCACAATAAAATAAAGTGCGTATGTTTTCATTCTTTAGTATTTTTAGAATTGTTGCTTTTTTAGAGGGTGTTTCTTATGTTTTATTACTGTTTGTAGCTACCCCTGTGAAATATTTAGCTAATGACCCGCAATATGTTAAAATTTTGGGTATGCCTCATGGTCTGCTGTTTATAGCATATATAGTTTTGGTATTTACTTTACGTAGAGATTATAATTGGGATAATAAATCATTTAAAAGCATCTTACTTGCTTCAATCATTCCTTTTGGAACCTTTTACATAGACAGAAAGTATTTAAAAAAGGCAATACAATAAATGGACAGATATAAACACCTCATTTTTGATTATTTAACAGCTCAAGGTCTTTCGGAAGATATGGCCAAGGTCCTTAATATGTTAGGGCTCTTAATAGCGCTTCTTATACTAATTTTTATTGTTGATTTTGCTATCAGAAAATTAATTAGAACCACTTTTATGAAGCTCGCAGTAAAATCAAAAACCAATTTTGATGATTTATTGATTACCAATAAAGTCCCTAGAAATATTGCACATATTATCCCTTTTCTGATTGCCTTGAAATTTGTTCCGGATATTTTTTCTGATTTCCCCTATTTCGAAAACATCTTTGAAAAAGGCCTTGAAGTATTTGCTATTATTTTAATATTATGGATCGTTAGAAGTCTTTTAAACACCCTAAAGGATTATTTTAAAACATTGCCAAGACTGAAAGACAAGCCTATTGATAGCTACATTCAAGTTTTTATGATTTTTGCTTGGGTAGGTGGCTTATTGTCTGCTATTGCTATAGTTACTGGTATACCGTTTTTAAAATTCCTAACAGGAATGGGTGCTATATCTGCAGTGGTAATTTTAGTATTTAAAGATACTATTTTGGGTTTTGTTGCCAGTATCCAGGTATCGATTAACGATATGGTTCGTATTGGCGATTGGATAACCTTTGAAAAATATGGTGCCGATGGCGATGTAATTGAAATTACTTTGGCTACCGTAAAAGTCCAGAATTTTGATAAAACCATTACCACTATTCCTACCTATGCTTTAATCTCCGATTCGTTTAAAAACTGGCGTGGAATGACCAATTCTGATGGTAGACGTATAAAAAGAGCGTTGTTTATTAAACAATCTGGAATAAAACATCTAACTGAAGCCGATGTTGAAAAACTTAAAAATATTCAATTAATAACTAGTTACTTAGAGAACAGACAAAGTGATATCAAATCTTATAATGCTTCAAATAATATTAATAAGAACATTTTGATAAATGGAAGAAACCTTACCAATATTGGGGTTTTTAGAAAATATATTGACAGTTACCTTAAACACCATTCAGCCATTAATAAAGACATGATGATTATGGCTCGCCAATTGGCGCCAACAACACAAGGTATCCCTATGGAAATTTACGCTTTTAGCAGTGATAAACGTTGGGAAAATTATGAGTATATCATGTCTGATATTTTCGATCATCTTATGGCGGCACTTCCCTACTTCGATTTGGAAATTTTTGAGCTGCCAAGTGAATCTAGCTTTAAAGCTTAGTGTTTATTTGACACCAAGTATTAATCTATTAATATTTTTTGGGCATTTGAACCATTAATTGATAATAAATAGATACCCGATGGTAAGTTTTTAAGATTTAACTCAACATCATTACCATTGGTCTTACCCTAAATTTTCATTTAAGGCTATTGCCAAAACTGTTCCTTTATCAAAATTAACGGTGTTTCCAGCAGCATCCTTTTGGTTGGCAACATTACCTAAGTCTGGATGTTGTATGGACATAAAGAGGTATTTAAAATCTTGTGAAAATATAATGCCTGCAAAAGTTTCTGCACCAGCATTAGCAGCTAATGTAACCTTGTTGTTTCTATGTGCAGGTATAGAACTATCGTTTATTAAAGCTCATGATCCAGTGCCGCTTTTTGAACCTGTTAAACGTATAAATTACCTTTACTTAAATCTTGTGCATTAGTTGCTACAAACTTGTATAAATAGCCGGGGTTTGAATCGGCAACTTGATAAACAGTTCTTTCATTGGGATGAATAGTAATATTTTCATGAGCAAAATTTCCCAATGTCCATAGTTTTTTGATTGTTAAATACAGATTTAGTTACTGGGTCTATTTCTATGTTCCAGCCAATGTCATAATATCCATCAGAGTTATTATCAAAGGGTATTGAAAATTCTTCAGATGAAATAACAGTTCCCTATAATTTGCTCCTCGCATTAAAATTAATATCCAAAATAGTATTTCCGACAGGACCTATTTCATGATTAATACTTATGTAAAGTCTGCAATATTTTGAGAGTTGATGCTTAGGTTAATTAAAGTAATTAATAACCTTATGAAATATTTTTTCATAAAAAAATGGATTTAGTATAAAGTTTACTAAATCCATTTTCACAAATTATTACTTAATCGTTAATTTTTAAATATTTGCTGCCAACCAGTCTCCTACCTCTTTGGTGCCATAAGCTTTACCACCATCAGCCAAATCTTCGGTAACAATACCTTCAGCCAACGCTTTATTAACAGCTTCTCTAATGGCATTTCCTTCCTTAGGCAAGTTGAAAGCCATTTCAAACATCATAGCAGCCGATAAAATAGTTGCCATAGGATTTGCTATATTCTTTCCTGTTGCTTGTGGATACGACCCATGAATAGGCTCGAACAAAGCAATATCACTTCCCATGGAAGCTGATGGCATTAAACCCATAGACCCTGAAATTACAGAAGCTTCATCAGTTAAAATATCACCAAATAAATTTTCGGTAATCAATACATCGTAACTATTTGGCCATTGTACCAAGCGCATTGCTACGGCATCAACAAACTCATAGCTAACTTCTACCTCTGGATAATCTTTTTCCATAGCTTGAACCGTTTCGCGCCATAAGCGTGAGGTTTCCAAAACATTGGCTTTATCAACACAGCATAATTTTTTAGTACGTGTCATGGCCAACTCAAACCCTTTTTTTGCTAAGCGTTTTACTTCTTCGCGTGTGTAAACACAATTGTCATAAGCGGTTTCACCTGCATCTCTTCTACCCTTTTCACCAAAGTAAATACCTCCGGTCAACTCACGTAAAAACACTAAATCGGTACCTTCAATACGTTCTTTTTTTAGTGGTGATTTATCAATTAAAGATGGAAATGTAAATGTTGGACGTACATTGGCGAATAAACCTAAAGCTTTACGCATTTTAAGCAACCCTTGTTCTGGTCGGACTTTTGCTGATGGATCGTTATCAAATTTTGGATGACCTATAGCACCAAATAGCACAGCATCAGAGGATTTACATATATTATGTGTGTCATCAGGATATGGTTCACCAACAGCATCAATAGCTGCAGCACCTGTTAATGCAGGCTTCCAATTAATTTCATGTCCGAACTTAGCAGCTACAGCATCACTCACTTTTACTGCCTGCTCAATCACTTCTGGTCCTATACCGTCTCCGGCTAAAAGGGCTATGTTAAATTTCATCTCTTTATTTTAGTTTGTAATAATATTTAGCATTTTCTCAGTGGCTTTAATGGCCGATACCGTTTGATCGGAATCCAAACCACGGGTTTTAAATTCTTTTTCAGGGCTTTTCCATGTGATAATGGTTTCACATAAGGCATCTGAACGACTACCGGGTGGTATTCTTACAGCATAATCAATCAAATCAGGTAATACCAATTTTTTCTTTCTGAAGACATTTTTTATAGCATTCATAAATGCATCAAACTGTCCATCACCTTGTGCGTTTTCCTCATAAGTCTCGTTTTCAATAGTTATTGAAACCGTTGTTGATGGTCGCAGCCCTTTTGAATGTGTCAATACATAAGATTCCACTTTTACTTTCTCTTCATAAGTTCTATCTAATACATCAGAGATGATATATGGTAAATCTTCTTTGGTAACCACTTGTTTTTTATCTCCCAACTCAATGATACGCTGGGTTACTTTTTTTAAGTCCTCATCATTCAACTGAAGCCCTAATTCCTGTAAATTCTTTTGGATATTGGCTTTACCAGAAGATTTACCTAAAGCATATTGGCGTTTTCTACCAAAACGCTCGGGCATTAAATCGCTAAAATAAAGGTTCTTTTTATTATCACCATCAGCATGAATACCCGCCGTTTGTGTAAAAACATTAGCGCCAATAATAGGTTTGTTGGCGGGAATCATAATACCTGAAAAATTCTCAACAAGCTTACTTACAGTATACAGTACTTTTTCATTCACACTAATTTCAATATCTGGCATAAAATCATTGATAACCGCAATGGTACTTGCCATAGGCGCATTACCAGCACGTTCGCCCATGCCATTAACTGTTAAGTGCAAGCCATTGGCACCTGCGCGAACGCCTTCAATAGCATTGGAAACACCTAAGTCATAATCATTATGTGCATGAAAATCAAAATGCAAAACAGGGTATTTACGCCTAATTTCTTTGATAAATTCAAATGATTCAGAAGGTGTTAATATACCCAAAGTGTCAGGGAGCATAATACGCTTTACTGGCTGTGTTGATAAAAACGCTAAAAACTCAAAAACATAGTCTTTAGAATTTCTCATACCATTACTCCAATCTTCAAGATAAACATTAGTTTTTATACCTTTACTTTTAGCAAGCAAAATGTTTTCTTCAATATCTTTAAAGTGCTGGTTAGGAGTTTTTTTAAGTTGGTAAGTTAAATGGTTAAGTGATCCTTTAGTTAATAGGTTTTGAACCTTGGCCCCTGCTTCAATCATCCAATCAATGGATACACCATTATCAACAAAAGTGAGAACTTCAACGTTATTTAAATAGTTGTTTTCTTTTGCCCAAAGGGTAATATCTTTTACAGCTTGAAATTCGCCTTCCGATACTCTTGCTGAAGCAATTTCAATACGGTCAACTTTTAACTCGTCGAGTAAAAGTTTGGCAATGGTTAATTTTTCAGAAGCAGAAAACGACACACCTGAGGTCTGTTCACCATCACGCAAAGTCGTGTCCATGATTTCTAAATACCTTGTTGCCATTATCTTATAGCATCAAACCGTTAGCAAATTCTTCAATTTCTCCTTTAATATTTTGCAAATAGTCTATATCATCAAAACCATTTAACATGTTGTCTTTTTTATAACTATTGATTTCAAAGGATTCTTGGGCTCCAGTAGATTTGATGGTAATGGTTTGCTCAGGAAGGTTTACCTCTATTTCTGTATTGGGATCTTTGTAAATTTCCTCAAAAATTTGCTCAGAAAATTCTGGAGTTACTTGAACTGGTAACACACCAACATTCAAACAGTTATTTCTAAAAATATCAGCAAAAAAGCTAGATACTACACATCGGAAGCCATAATCATAAACCGCCCAAGCTGCATGTTCTCTTGATGAACCTGAACCAAAGTTTTTGCCTCCAACAAGTATTTTACCACTGTAAATGGGGTTGTTTAAAACAAAGTTTTCTTTAGGAGAACCATCACTGTTATAACGCCAATCTCTAAAAAGGTTATCACCAAAACCTTTTCGCTCAGTAGCTTTAAGAAAACGAGCTGGTATTATTTGATCGGTATCTACATTTTCTAAAGGTAGGGGAACCGCTGTACTTGTTAATATATTGAATTTATCGTATGCCATTTTAAAGTTTATTTGTTTGCAAGATTCAAAGTTTAAAGTAATTCTCTTGGGTCTGTAACTACGCCTGTAACCGCCGCTGCCGCCGCTACTAATGGGCTAGCCAGCATGGTTCTAGAACCTGGACCTTGACGCCCTTCAAAGTTTCTGTTAGAGGTACTTACCGCATATTTTCCGGCAGGAATTTTATCATCATTCATTGCTAAACATGCCGAACAACCTGGTTGACGTAATGTAAAACCAGCTTCGGTTATAATGTCTAAAATACCTTCTTCTTTAATTTTAGCCTCTACTTCATGTGAACCTGGAACTAACCAAGCGGTAATATGATCTGCTTTTTTCTTGCCTTTTACTATAGATGCAAATGCCCTAAAATCTTCAATTCGTCCGTTGGTACAACTTCCTAAGAATATAAAATCAACTTTTTTACCAATCATAGAGTCGTTCTCATCATAACCCATATACTCTAATGATTTTTTATAGGTAGCAACACCACCTTCAACAGCTTCGGCATTTGGAATATGTTTAGAGATACCTATTCCCATGCCAGGATTTGTACCGTAGGTAATCATAGGTTCAATATCACTTGCGTTAAATGTTAACTCCTTATCAAAAGTTGCTCCTTCTTCAGTTTTTAAAGTTTTCCAGTGGGCTACGGCTTTGTCCCAATCGTCTCCTTTTAGAGATAATGGTTTGCCTTTCAAATAAGCAAAAGTAGTTTCATCTGGCGCAATCATACCACCACGAGCTCCCATTTCAATGGATAGGTTACAAACAGTCATACGCCCTTCCATAGTCATATTTTCAAATACATCGCCTGCATATTCTACAAAATAACCTGTAGCTCCTGAAGTTGTTAATTGCGAAATAATATAAAGCGCTACATCTTTAGGTGTCACTCCCTTGCCCAATTGCCCATTAATATTAATACGCATTTTTTTAGGTTTAGGTTGCATGATGCATTGTGTGGACAATACCATTTCAACTTCTGAAGTACCAATACCAAAAGCAATAGCGCCAAAAGCACCATGGGTTGATGTATGTGAATCTCCACAAACTATAGTTGCTCCAGGAAAGGTAATACCATTTTCTGGTCCAACAACATGAACAATACCATTTTTTTCATGCCCTAAACCCCAATGGCTAATACCATGCGCTTTTGAGTTTTCTTCTAAAGCTTTAAGTTGATTTGCAGATAAAGGATCTTCAACAGGCAAATGTTGGTTAATAGTTGGCGTATTGTGGTCTGCCGTTGCAAATGTACGTTCTGGATACATTACTTTTAATCCTCTGTTTTTTAGACCTAAAAAAGCCACAGGACTCGTAACTTCGTGAATAAAATGGCGGTCTATAAAAAACACATCAGGACCTCCTTCAATCTTTCTTACAACATGGGAATCCCATACTTTATCAAACAATGTTTTGCTCATAAATAATTTTAGTTTTGTTTAGCTTATGCTGGTAATTGATTTGCTTCTTTATTAAGAAGCGCATAAGATGAACAAATTTATATTTTATTACAGTTATTTAAAACTTTAAGGTCTAGTGTTATTGAATTTTTATAAAATTACTAATAGATACCCTATAAACTGAATTTTATTCAATATATATATAGGTTTGTTTACAATTTTTAAAAGGTAATTTTCAACTATTTCATAATAAGCTTTGTTGCCCACTCTCATTGGGAACAGTTAATGAATAGCCTAATTCTGAATTAAGCTTTTTTATAAAATAGGCCGAAAGCAAAGGGGATTCTTTTTCAATATTTTGGTGAATAAAAAAATCTATTTCTTTAATGCCTTGTTCTTTCCAAAGTTTTATACGTTTTATCCAATCATCTAAACGGGTGTAATCGGTTTCATGATTTGCCCCCACGTAACGTACAAATGCTGTCACATTAGTAAGGCGCATATGCATAATATCGCGCCTTCCAGCGGTATCAACAATAATATTTGATATATTATTTACCTCTAAAAGAGCGTATAAATTTTCAGCTATCTCTTTGTCATTGTACCAATCGGTATGTCTAAACTCTATGGCCAGTGGTATTTCTTTAGGCCAATTTTCAACAAAAGCCTCCACCCTATCAAAATCCTTGGGTGAAAAATTATTATGCATTTGTAAGAATACTGTACCTAGTTTTTCTTTTAGGTTTGATGCATTGTATAAATAGTTTCCTACTACTTCTTGGATGTCCTGCAAGCGTTTCCAGTGACTAATTTCTTGGTTTAATTTAGGGAAAAACTTAAAACCTTCTGGTGTTTTTTTATGCCATGTTGCAAATTGTTCCGCAGGAAAAATTCTGTAAAACGTAGCATTCAGCTCAATGGAATTAAACTGTGTTGCATAGTATGCCAACTCATCTTTTGTTCCCCTTGGATAAAACCCTTTAAGATCTGCTTTGTTCCATTTTGCACATCCAACATATATATCTGGGATGTTATCATCTTTCACTTTATTGAGCACACGTTTGGTATCTGGATGGTCATCAGGTAAAGTAAAATCAATAGTTTCTGGGTTTTGTGCGCTTCCAAATTTCATCAGTTAGTTTTTAAGATTTAAAGATAAAAAATCTTTATTGTTAATAAGGTGGTTAATAATTATACTTTGGAAGGTAGTTATGCACATTTAATAATCTATACTTTTAATCGAAACTCCAAGACATGAACTCCAGAGACTTTAATTTAAAAAGTATTAGGCCAGTTATTGAAACGGTTACCATAAATGATAACATGAGTAGAGATGAACGATTTCAGAATTTAGTTTTGCGTCCAATTATAAAAATGCAAAGCGACTTATTTATTGAGGTTTTTAAAAATTATATAGCTAAGCATAAATCCGTTTTTTACGATTTAACAGTTGATAAGCGAATGGAATATGTGGAAAATGCCATTCAAAAAGATATGAAATTTAGAAATTCAATGAAAGGTATGGTAATTGGTCAATTTACCGTTGAAGAATATTTGCTTTATATAGAAAATTCATCAGCTCTAAATAAGCGGATGATGAATATTGTAAAAGAGCGATTGCTCAATAATATTCAACTTTTTGAAAGACCTAAAGTACTACAAGCTGTATAGTTAGTTTTTGAATGACCATTAAGCAACAACTCCTGCAAATTTGTAACGAACGCGTTGATAAACGTATTAGTGATTACAAAGAAGAAATTAATTTAATAAAAGATGCCATTGAAAACAATGACAGAGGCAACTCGGAAGATGATGACTCTGGCAATGGAAAATTATTGAATGATCTTGAAAAAAATATGGCCTATTTAAACGATGCCTACAAAACAAAAGATTATTTAAAACAAATAAAAACTAATGCAAATACCAATGATGTTGTGTTGGGAAGTATTGTAAAAACTAGCCAAATGACTTTTTATATAGCGACCAGCATAGGCAAAATAGAACTAGATAATGAAATTTACTACGCTATTTCTTTAAGTTCGCCTATTGGGCAGTTATTAAAAAATAAAACAGTGAATACTAGTTTTGAATTTAATCAAAATAAATATACCATCACAGAAATTATATAAATGAAACGCCATTTAAGTCTGTAGTTAAAACATCTCTCATATAGTCAAAATATGGGCGAACCGCTTTAAAAGCTTTTTCAACTTCATTTGTAAAATTTTCATCTAACACCTCGCTATCTGAATAGTTTTTGGTAAAAATGTATTGCTTTTTTTTAATTAAATCTATGGCTTTATGGTCTTTACTGAAAACTTTTGGAGCTGTTTTAAATTCATCGCCAACAAACGTATTGCCCCAAAAACTATTAAATTTTTTATCTGCTAAAATGTCTCTAATTTCAGTATCATCCATTTCAAACTCTTTTCGAATTTTAAATAAATCAGATGGAGCAGACTCCCAAAATCCTGTTGCTATAAAGCTTTTGTTTTGTGATTAGATATGCAAATAATAACCACCTCTTAATTTAGGTTTTGTTCGATGGAACGCCCCTCCTCAACTACTAGCAAACTAAGAATAACAGTAAATTTGTCAAGCGATTTAACAACCTTTAACGGTATTAAGTTTTATTTACCATAAATTATG
>JBMTVT010000058.1:0-13819 GCA_049451635.1 Tamlana sp.
ATATTTTGGCTAGATGTGCTTTCTGTCATTTGCTTTTCTTTTTTGTTTTCAGAGAACATAATGTGTTAAGTTTAATTGTTGTTTAGGTTTAAATACGCTTCCAAATTTTTGTGAATTTGAATTACTTGGTAGTTTGTAGATGTTACTACAAAAAATGGGGTCTTTATTTTTTTCTGGTCTTCTTTTTTTAACAATTGATCAAAAGTTCTAGCAACAGTTCCTGTTTTAAACCCATGAACTATTACAAGTTTCGTTTCTGGATTATATACATCTATTGATGATGTTAAATTGTAATACTTAATATTAGCCAATACCTCATCTAGTGTTATTTTAAAAATCTCAACGTCACCAGGCTTTGCGTTTTTAAATTGAAAAACAACTTTATAATTGTTTAATGAATCGTCATCGGCCACAAATTCTTTGTTAGCTACTTTAGGCAAAATATTACTTTCTATATTTTGGGCTTGTTTGCCCTCAGGTGTATTGGCATAAGTAATTGCAAGATGATTTATCGATTTTCCATAAGCTTCATAACCATATAATCGGCCAATTGCTGTTGCTTTTAGCAGCTCAAACTTTGGCACAATGGCTTCACCGTCAAACCTGTTAATATATGCTCCACATTTAGCAATTACTTCCGCATATTCCTGGTTTTCGTGTTTTTCATATAAGGCTTCGTATAAGCTTTCAGGACTGTTCTCGTCTCTGCCAGACACCAACTCGGGATTCATTAAAATAGATGCGTATCTTGATTCTGGATATGTTGAAATAATATCATTTTTAGTAATTGAAGCTTCGTCTTTTTCACCTAATAGCTCATAAATTTTATACAAATTATATTTTGATGGTAAAACCAAACGTTCTTCTGGGTTGCTTTTTAATAAATTTAGAAGTTTGCTTTTGGCCAATTCGTATTCTTTAAACTTCTCCTTGTAAATTAATCCCAATTGATAATACGCATAATTACGGTCTTTTGAAATGCTATCGATATCTTTTTGTTCGGTTGGAATTATTGATATGTAAAATTGCGGATTAAATTTCTCCTCTTCAGATGCCGATGCTAAAACATCATTTGTGCTCGTATTAATTGCAATACTAACGGCGTTACTAGACCATCTCCAATTGTCTTCTAAAGCTCTATCTCCCCAAATTTTATTGAACTCATTTTTGCCATAGGCCACTGTTGTTGGGTTATAAAAATAGAATAATGTGGGTTGATTTGGTGTAACACCCCTTGGTGTTTGGCCTCCAATTATATTGTTTACTGTAACTAACCCACTATTGCGTTCGGCAACTTCTGCCTTTTGTTTTTCTTCTTCTGCTTTAACTTTTAAGCTCTCTACAAAATTTTCAAAATACGTTATGCGCTCACTTTCTGATAAGTTTACCAGCTGCAAAATACTGTCGTTAGTTTTGGCAATAGCCTCGAAGTAAATAACGTCTTCCAAATTATCCCGCTTTCGTTTAATAACTCGATACGGCTTAGAGTTAAGTGCCAGATTACTCATGGTGCTATCATAATATTTTCCTGCTTTGGCATAAATTGAAGCATCAAAATTCATGTCTCCTAAAATCTCGTAATTCTTGGCCTTTAACGACTTATCTCTGGTGTCTGTACGTAATGATTTATTGAAGTATGACACCGCTAAAGAATCCGCGTTGTTTTTTAAATGAAATGAGCCTATTTGGTGATAGATTTTATCTAAAAACGGACGGTTTTCCCTATTTTTTTCAAGCTCTGTAAGTAATTCTGTGGCTTCAAGTTTATTTCCGTTTTCGTAATCGAAGTTTTTAATTTTTTCAAGATACGCCGTAATCATATAGATTCTTGGTGTTTTTCTATTCAGTTCAATCACCTTATCAAAAGCTATATTGGCACTATCTTTATAACCAAGTTCATTATACAATTGCCCTTGAATAAATCTATAACGCCCCCGTTCGTCGTTACTTTTAGTGGCATTTGAAGCTATTTCTAATAAGGTTATAGCGGTATCAATTACTTTAGTGTTCAGGTAAGCTTGTGCTAAGATAGAGGTGGCATCAGCTAAATCTTGACCTTCGAGATCTTCTTGTTTTAACAAGCGTTTAAGATTTTTTATGGCTAATTCATTATTGTCTAAACGAATATTTGCTTTTTCTCGCCACACTTTAGCTTGATTTATTTTATCGCTGGCTGGATATTTGTATAATATGTAATTGAAAGCTTCAAGCGCCGGAATAAAACGTTGATCAAAATACCTCGCTTTCCCCAATAGCAAATAAGCTTCATCGATTTGAGGGTTTTTTTCCTTTCCATCAATGTTCATGCTATGCTTTTGGATAGCTTTTACGGCTTTTTCTTCGGCTCTGGTAAAGTTTTCATTTTTAGATTGATCTGGGAGCACAATATCTTCAAAAATCTGCATGCGCTCAATGGGCAGTATATTCCAATAATTATCAAAATAAGCATCATTGAGGTTGTTACGCCCAGTTTCTAAAGCATTGTATCCATTATAAAGCACATTGAATTCTGCAGTAACAGCATGATAATTTCTACTAACAAAATTGTCTTTTTTTCGGGAGCAGCTTACAACCAAAAAAAAGGATGATAAAATAAGTAGTATGGCTTTAAAGTATAATCTCAAATGCTGGTATTTTTAGTCTAAAATAATAACTACAAACTCTTGCTATTATTATATATGGTGGTAAAAATAAGCATCTTTTTGAATTAACCTATAATAAGCATCTATTTTTGGAAAAAATGCTAGTTAGAGAAATGTGTTTCAAGTTCTTTTAAAGTTGTTGGGGTAGTTTCTAAATCTTTTACCACTTCTCCTTTTTCTAGCACTACAATACGTTCACAAACATCGGTTACATGTAGCAAATCATGGCTTGAAATTAAAACGGTAACGCCTTTGGTTTCGGCCAAATCTTTTACAATACCTTTGAGTCTTATTTGTGTTGTGGGGTCTAGGTTTGCGAACGGCTCATCAAGAATGACCACTTCTGGGTTTCCTATCAACGCCGCTACAATGCCTGCTTTTTTCTGGTTTCCTTTACTTAAATCGCGAAGGTATTTTTTTTGACCCAAAATTTCGCCATGAAAAAAGTCTTCAAACTGAG
Source organism: Tamlana sp. (assembly GCA_049451635.1). Lineage (GTDB taxonomy): Bacteria > Bacteroidota > Bacteroidia > Flavobacteriales > Flavobacteriaceae > JBMTVT01. The sequence goes on from JBMTVT010000058.1 coordinate 3,103, forward strand.
ATACTAAACTATCAACATCTGCTTTGTTTTGTCCGCGTAATTCCCCAATAAAATAAAAGTACTCTTCGGCAGTTAGGTAGCCTATTAAAAAACTCTCATCAATGAAAGCTGATGTAAATGGCTTCCAGTCTTCGCTTTCATTTATTCTAATATTATTATTATTAATATATCCTGTTGTAGGCTTTATTAAGTCTAATAGCAAGCTGAAATAAGTAGTTTTTCCTGCGCCATTATTTCCTACCAATCCAAAACTTTGCCCCTTGGGAATTTCTAATGAATCTATATGTAAAACGGTATTTCCTCCGTATTTTTTTGATAAGTTTGATGTTGTTATCATAATTAGTGTGATATTAGTTATTTTGATCGAAAGCGCTAATCATTTTATATTTTGATTCTAAATATTTTCCTGTAATAAATCGCATGAGTTTTTCGTGAAAAACAATCCCAAAAACACCCATAGTCGTTAATACAATACATGCAATTTCAAAACTTAATAGCCAATTTAAAAGTGCAAAAATTATCATAGGTAAAACAAGAAGTGGAATCCCTATTAACCACTGTACCGCTCCCGTGCCCTGATAGTTAAATGCAGCTTTTTGGCTTAAGTCTATTTTCTTTCTATTGAAAGACCCTCCCCACAAGATTACATGAGTGTTTATACCAATATTATATATGGCAGCTGCAAAGTGTGCAAATAGTATTTTCCAACCAAAATATACATAAGGAATTCCAAGAATAAACAATACAACAACGCTAAGCGCCATTAAAGTAAATTTAGATTTTAAGTACTGCTCGTACTTAATATTTTGGCTCATTAATAATTTGTAGTATCCGCTATCCCAAGCTGGTACAAATTGCCCAAAATTGATTAAGAAAATTCCCGTTGAAAAAATTCCAATAAAAATGAAAAAGAACGGCATGTTGTTATATGTTGGGTTTGGATAGAAAAACAACCCGTAAAGTAACCCAATAGCCAACATCCAAACTGATGATTTGGTGCGTTTGTTTCGCCATATTAACCTTAAATCTAATTGCATAAAGGGTGCAATGTCTCCAAAACTTTTTGTCCATTCAATATTTGAAGCATTTACCTCTTTAACCTTTATTTTTAATCCACTATCTAAAAACAGTTTTTGTGTCAATAATTTAGCATTAAAAGTGTATACTAAAATAAGTATGATAAAAGGAACTATAATAAGAAATGGCGATTGGTAAATGGCATTCAAACCTTTACCAACCATGTTATTTAAGTCTATAATATTAAAATGATTAAGGGCGTACAACCCACCTGTTAAAAGTATAATAGGCAAAAAGGATAATTCGGTTTCTGCCGAAAAACTTTCAATAATAAAATTTAGGAAATTAATAATGAGGGTGACTATAACCAATGCAAACATCCAAACTAAAACTGAAGTAACAGGATAGTCTTTGACTATTAAAGTAATGCCGAAAGGAATGATAGCAAATAGCGGTAGAAAGTTAAAAAATGATAATGCCGATTTCCCTAACACAAAATTGACTACTTGTTTACGTTTTATGGGTAATGTTAATAATGGTTTAACGCTTATTACTGGTAGCTTTTGAAAGAAAAACCTAAAAACCAAATCTGTTAAAATCCAATAGAAAAGCAAACTGTTTACAATAAGTAAAGGGTCTTTTTCAGGAAAGGTTTTTTTTAACCCAGGATATAAAAGCAGCCCCATTCCTAAAAACATCGCTATAAAATAAAGCGCTATAAATCCCATAAATATCTTAATGCCTAAACTTTTACCAAAGCTTGCAGACCTTAAAAACGATTTCCATTCTAAACTCAAAAAATGCTTAATCATATGGATTCTATTAATTGTATTTCTGAGCTATTTCCTGTACTTCCATCCCCCAACTTTGCCCAAAAATCATTGCTTTTTGGGTTAACCCCAATTGTTTTGTCGCCAGTTTTCTCCCTAAATCAGTATTATAAAACGCTACAAGTTCTTTTATTTCGTTTTGGGTAAATTCAGCCATGTACAACTCTGCCATTTTTCCATACAGCCCATCTAAAGTACCCATGGCTTCCTTGGTATAAGCCTCTTTATTTTCTTCTGAAACCATAGCGCCTATTTGAGCAATGGCACTTTCAAAAGCTTCTCCCGCACCAGTAATTTTTAAAAATTCAATCGTTTCTTTTTTAAATTCTGAATTGTCTTGTGCTTGAATTTGTGAAGATAATGTGAATACGAAGGTACATACTAGTAAGATTTTTTTCATGGTATTCTTTTTAAATGATTAGTGTTATTTGTACAAAATATTAATATTAGTGAACTTTTTAAACTAATTGTTACAAACAAAATTAAAATTAGAAAGTCAACTTCCTTATTTTTGCTAAAAATAACAATATATGTCTTCATTTCACAAACTCACCATTAAAAATATTGAACGGTTGACCGATAAATCCATAAGCATTTCATTTGATGTTCCAGAAAGCATAAAAAATGCTTATAGTTTTAAAGCGGGTCAATACATTACTTTAAAAACGAATATAGATGGCAATGAGGTTCGTCGTGATTATTCCCTTTGTGTTTCACCAAAAAGTGGTGAACTCAAAGTGGCAATAAAAGAAGTTACATACGGCACATTTTCGGCCTATGCAAACAAGATGTTAAAAGTTGGAGACTCGCTAGAAGTAGCTTCGCCAAAAGGACGATTTGTTTTTGAGCCTAATGACAATAAGACTAAAAACATTGCTACTTTTGCTGCGGGCAGTGGCATTACACCCATTTTAAGTATTATTAAATGCGCCTTAGAAGAGGAGGTTTACAGCAAAGTTATTTTGGTTTATGGTAACAAAACTACTGAAGACACGATGTTTTTAAAGGAGCTTTTAGAGCTTCAGCACCAATACAAAGACCGTTTTTCCATTCAGTTTGTGTTTAGCCAACAAGATGAAGACGATGCCATTTTTGGCCGTATTGAAAAAAGCACGGTTAATTATGTGATGAAAAATAAGCATAAACATGTTGAGGTAGATGCCTTTTATCTGTGTGGTCCAGAAGCAATGATTCATACCGTAAAAGACGTTTTAACAGAACATGGTATTGAGGAAACTAAAATCCATTTTGAGCTTTTTAAAGCCTCAAAAATTGATGAAGTAGAGGAAGTTGGTAATGTTGTAAGTGGTAAAACCAAAATAACTATCACGGTTGATGATGAAACCACCACGTTTGAAATGTCTCAAAAACAAACCATATTGGAAGCGGCTTTAGATAAAGATTTAGATGCCCCTTACTCTTGCCAAGGTGGTATTTGTAGTAGCTGTTTGGCGCGAATTAAAGAAGGCGAAGCGAGTATGAGGCAAAATAATATTTTGACTGAAAGTGAGGTTGCTGAAGGATTAATTTTAACCTGTCAAGCCCACCCAACCACTCCTACTATTGTGGTTGATTATGATGATGTTTAAATAATAGATTTTATTTTCTCAATTACGGTTTCAGGAGCAATGCTTCTAGAAGCTTCTTTGTAGTGCTCAGGATACTTATTACCGTAAACAGAGGTTGGTATTTTGGGGTATTGCGTTCTATCTGCCAATAAACAAAAATCTTCTGGCTGATTAAATGGCGCAAAACCGGCATAAGGGTGAGTAACGCCCCAAATAGTAATTACTTTTACGCCTATCATGGCTGCCATATGGGCATTCCCCGAATCCATGGAAAGCATCGCTTTTAAATTTGAAATAAGATCTAATTCCTCATCTATCGATAACTTTCCAGATATGTTAATCACATTTTTAAATGTATTTTGAAAACTATCTAACACAGAAATCTCCTTTTCTCCTCCAAAAAGAATCACTTTATAATCTTTTGAAAGTGCCTCAATAACAGCTTTCATCAAATCCAACGGATATATTTTGCCTTCATGGGCTGCAAAGGGTGCAATACCAATCATTTTTTGGGAATCGTCACCAATAATGGTTTTGACTTTTTCGCTTAAAATACCTTTTTCTGGAAATGAAGGGTTTGATAAATCAATAGGGTAGCCCAATGTTTTAAAAACATCGGCATATCGTTGATGTGTGGTTTTAAGTGGCTCAAAAAAAGCTCCTAAGGTTAAAGCTTTTTTCATTTTTCGCCCTTTATCAATAGAGATAAAGCGTTTACACCTAATAAACTTTTTTAAAATCTTGCTTCTTAATACGCTATGTAAATCGACAACTGCATAAAATGAATTGCCTTTGTTGAGTTGACGCGCCAATTTATAAAGTCCGAATGCCCCTTTGTGATTTCCGTCTAAATCAGCTGAAAAAGCCGTGACATTTTTTAAATCTCTAAAAAATGGCGCAAAAAAAGCCCGAGTTAAAATCGTAATTTTTACTTCAGGGTATTGTTGTGTCAATGCCCTTAAAACAGGAACCGTCATCGCGACATCTCCCATGGCTGAGAGACGTATTACTAGAATTTGTTTGGGCATTTTTGGCATCTCAACTTATTGACGAGATTCCTGTAAAACAGGAATTTTATTTCTGTGAACGAAGCACTGGGTTTAGCTCATCATCGTTATACATTTTCATCTGCTTGTAAACCTTCATGTATTTATCACCTTTTTCAATATCGCTTAAAAGCGTATCAATGGCTGTTGATAAATCTACGCGTTGTTCCAGTAAAATGTCCAGCTTTTTTTGGCAGGCCTCTCTATGGGATTCTGAAGCATCTTTACGAATAGCTTCTTCATTCATGTGGTAAATTTTTAAAGCCAAAATTGACAATCTATCTATGCCCCATGCAGGACTTTCGGTGTTAATAGTTGCGCTTGCTTTAGGCATTACGTCCTTATATTTTTCAAGAAAATAGCTGTCAATATATTCCACCATATCAGTTCTATCTTGGTTCGAAGCATCAATTTGACGCTTTAATGATAAGGCGGCAACTGGGTCTATATTGGGGTCGCGAATAATGTCTTCATAATGCCATTGCACCGTATCAATCCAACATTTTCTATATAATAAATGTTCTATTAAATCACTTTTGGGGTATGCGTTTTCAAATGGTTGGTCTACGGTATTAATGATGTGGTATTTTTCAATAACGTCTTGAAATATTTTATTGGCTTTACTTGTAAACATGTTGTATGAATTTGATGTGCAAATATACTTTATATTTAGTTAACTTTACCTATGAAAAACCATCGTACAAAAAATGCATATCCATAATATTTCTCAGCAAAACTCTATTTTAAACACATATATTTCAGAAATAAGAAGTAAGAGCATACAAAAAGATAGCATGCGCTTTAGAAGAAACATTGAGCGTATTGGCGAAATTTTAGGCTATGAAATGAGTAAGACTTTAAGTTACAAGGTTTCAAATGTTGAAACCCCTTTGGGAATTAGTAAGATTGCCTTGCCTGAAAATGATATTGTTTTATGTTCCATTTTAAGAGCTGGCATACCTTTACATAATGGCTTATTAAATTATTTTGATACTGCCGAAAACGCCTTTATTTCAGCATATCGCCACCATAAACACAATCCTGAAAGCTTTGAAATTATTGTTGAGTATTTAGCCTGCCCGAGTCTAAAAAATAAAACACTTATTTTGGTAGATCCCATGTTGGCAACAGGACAATCTATGGTAGCAACTTTTGAGGCTCTAAAACCTTTTGGAACACCCAAAGAACTACATCTAATTAGTGTTATTGGCGCCCAAGAAGGTGTGGATTTTGTTGATAAGCATTTTGATAACAATACCCATTTATGGATTGCCTCTATAGATAAAAAACTAAATGAAAAAGGGTATATTGTTCCTGGTCTTGGAGACGCTGGCGATCTTGCTTTTGGTGAAAAACTACAACACTAAAAGTAAAAAAGGCATCACAATCAATACGCCAAAAAATACTTCTTTAAACCATTTTTCTTGAATGGTTTCAATATAGTTAGCAATTATAATGGCTAATGGAGCAAATAAAAATAAAAATTCACTACCGTTTTTATTGGGAGCTTGAACAACCATTAAAAACCCAATAAGGGCAGCAAAAATGATAATTTTAAATGATGCCCTTTGTGCTTTTTTTTTCTTTTTAATATTATTCAAATAAAAAATAGAAGACCATATTCCAAATGATAATAGGAGGGTTATCGCTGTAAGGTGTTTAACAGAATTGTAATTGCTAAAATCGTAGCTCATCATAAAGGGCGTGTCAAACAATTCAAAATAATTATTAAAAAAAACAACAGAAATCGATACCCCAAAAGTAAAAACGGTTAAGGCTCCTATAAATGGTATAATCCAATGTCTCAAATTATTGTCTAGATATAAAACAAGCGAAATCAATATTAAAGCAAAAAACAAAATAGCCAAAAAATAGAATAACGCTGCAATGGCTATCCAAAATGAGGCATCAAAAAGTTTCTTTTTTACATCTTTTTGAGATCGCAGACTCACAACTCGCCTAAGGCCTAATAGCACAAAAAAGTTAGAAATAAGAATGTTTGAATGGTTGGTTGTTTGAGTAATGGTAAGTAAAAACAGACTAAAAAGAAGCATTTCAAAATTATTCTTCTTAGTTAAGCTATTCTTACTTACTATAAAGTTCAAAAGCAAAATAGATGCAAAAATAACAAATAATAAAAAAGCCTGTTTTACAATAACACCCGTTGTAATGGCTTCATTTGTCAAGTTTAACTTTGAAACAACAAAAGCTAAAAGCGCAATAAAAAAAATAACAATAAAATTTATTGACTTAGATTTATTAAAAATACTTGTTATCATTAACTGTTTTTGTATTTTTGCTTTGTAAATATACTAACTAAACTGTTAGAAAATAAAAAGACACCTTATGAAAGATTTCTTTTACGCCATACAAGATTTATTTGTAAATTTTCTATTTAAACCCTATGATGCCTTAAGGGCCCTAGAGCTAGAAAATTGGTTTGCAGCGAATACTGTTTCTTGGTTATTTCTAATCATTGGTTTTGTAGCCATGGTTTATTGGATGGGTCAACTAAGAATTTTTGACAAAAACAATGAGGAAGATAAAAGCATTTCTTCCCATTCATATTTATAAATCGAAACCAATATCTTTACGATAATACATCTTATCAAAGTATAGTTTTTCTATACTTTGATAAGATTTTTTTATGGCTTCTTGGTACGTATTCCCATAGGATGTTATTGCCATAACACGACCTCCAGAGGTTACTATTTTTCCCTCTTTCAGTTGCGCTCCTGCGTGAAAAGGTATAGAATCTTTAATAGCATCAACCCCTGTTATTTCCTTGTCTTTTTCATAAGCTTCCGGATAACCACCTGAAACAAGCATGATGGTTGTAGCAGCACGTTCATCAATGTCTATACTTATTTTATCTAAAGTGCCGTTTGCCATGGCTTGAAGAATATCGACCAAATCATTTTTTAATCTTGGTAAAACCACTTCGGTTTCTGGATCGCCCATTCGCACGTTATATTCAATCACTTTCGGGTCATCACCAACCTTTATCAATCCAATAAACACAAACCCAACATACGGCAAATTATCTTTTTTAAAACCATTAATGGTTGGTTTTACAATACGTTCTTCAATTTTATTTAAAAATTCATCTGTAGCAAAAGGCACTGGAGAAACAGCTCCCATACCACCTGTATTTAAACCCGTATCTCCCTCGCCAATACGTTTGTAATCTTTGGCGGTAGGCAAAATTTTATAGTTTTCCCCATCGGTAAGAACAAAACAACTTAATTCGATGCCATCTAAAAATTCTTCAATAACCACCTTTGTACTGGCTTGCCCAAACTTGGCATCAACCAACATGCTTTTTAATTCGGCTTTGGCTTCATCTAAATTGTTTAAAATAACAACCCCTTTTCCTGCTGCTAATCCATCGGCTTTTAAAACATAAGGCGGATTTAAAGTCTCTAAAAAAGCATAGCCTTTTTCAACGGTTTCTTTTGTAAAGCTTTCGTAAGCGGCTGTTGGAATATTATGGCGATATAAAAACTCTTTAGCAAATTCTTTACTGCCTTCTAATTCGGCCGCTACTTTTTGAGGACCAATTACCGATACGTGTTTTATCGCATCATCATTTAAAAAAAAGTCATGAACTCCCTGTACCAATGGGTCTTCAGGGCCAACAACAACCATATCAATGTTATTATTTAAAACTACGGTTTTAATAGCATGAAAATCGGTAACGCCTATGTTTACATTGGTTGCAATTTTAGCTGTTCCTGAGTTTCCAGGAGCTACAAATAGATTTTTACATTTAGGGCTTTGAGCTATTTTCCAAGCGAATGTATGTTCTCTTCCGCCAGAGCCAAGAATTAAAATATTCATTTTATGTTTTTTTAGTTTCCCGTTTTCACGGGAATGACAATCTAAAGTTTTTTAATGACAAGCATTAAAAGTAATTTCTAAAGTTTGGCAAAAATAAAACTAATGCATCTAATACACGAATAATTTTTATTTACTTTACAGTAGTAATCCCTGTTTGATTAAAAATACTATTATCGATTACATAATAAAAGCTTAAAAATTGTACATGGGGTTTAAAAACCAAGTCGTTTATTAATAAGCTTTTTCTTCACCTTTTAGTGCATTGATAAACGTTTGGATAATAATTTTTAAATCCAGTAGCAACGACCAGTTTTCAATATAAAATATATCGTATTTCACTCTATTTATAATATCCTTATCTGTTTCAACTTCGCCTCTAAAACCACTTACTTGTGCTAACCCTGTAATACCGGGTTTAACAAAATGTCTTACCATAAACTTATCTACTTTTCTGGCATACATATTTGCGTGGCTAACCATATGTGGCCTTGGGCCAACAACAGACATGTCTCCAAAAAACACATTAAAAAACTGAGGTAATTCATCTATACTTGTTTTGCGAATAAAGCGCCCTACTTTTGTAATACGCATATCTCCTCTTGTGACCTGATGCAAATGAGCTTCTTTATTAGGGGTCATTGATCTAAATTTATAACAATCAAACTCTTCATAATTAAAACCATTCCTTGATTGCTTAAAAAATATGGGGCCTTTGGACTCTAACTTGATTAGAATAGCTAAAATTGGTGTTAACCATGACAATATAAAAACAATAATAAAAGAGGAAAAAACAATATCAAACAAACGTTTAATAAATTTATTTACTGGTTCTTGTAGAGGGATGGATCTTAATGATAATACTGGCATGTAATCATAATACTCGTATTTCAGTTTTTTTGCATAAATATCCTTATTGTCGGGGATGAATTTTAACTCTCTTAAATTGTTATCAGCAAAATAAATTAACTTGTTTATTTGCTTGTTGGACAATTCTGCAACGGAAAAATAAATTTCATCAATGTTATTTTCGATAACATACTTAAAACATTCCTCTAATGAAAAGTCTTCAGCAGAAACATTAAATTCAGCCTTAAATTTATAGCCAAAATCTAATTTGGTGTCGAAAATTTTTATCAATTGCCTGGTTTTTTCATTTTTGCCAATAACAATTACATTTCTTGTATTACGGCTTAAAACTGCTCTATATTTTTTTAATAAAAAAAAGGTGAAAAATTTAAATACAAATATTAACACAAATATTGTTAGCAAATAATTTCCCAAAGCTAACCTACTAATATTTGGTTGCTTAAAAACTCCAATAAATGCATAAAGCGCAAAGGCAAACAGAATTATTTGCCTAAACAAAAGAGGTGTTATTTGGATGATTTTTGTGTGTCTTTGTACTTCGTAAAAATGGTTCTTTAATGCAATAAACAACCAACATACTGAAATATATAAGCCAAAAAAATAGGAGTTTTCTAAATTAATCTCAAAGAGAGAAACTGCCATATTTATTATGACTAAATCAATAAAACCAAATAGAGGCTTTATTAAGCTAGAATATCTTCCTTGTTTATAACCCACTATTTTTTTATATGGTTTTTAAAATCTTTATGCTCCTTTTTATTAAGTTCTTTGGCAGATAATGTTTTAAAATAATCAAAGGTTCTTCTCATGCCAGTTGCTCTATCAATATTAGGTTCCCAACCTAATATTTTTTTTGCCAAAGTAATATCTGGCTGCCTTTGTAAAGGGTCATCTTGTGGTAGTTCCTTATAAATTATTTTTTGGTTTGTTCCAGTAAGCTTTATTATTTCTTCAGCAAATTCTTTAATGGTTATTTCATGTGGATTACCAATGTTAACAGGGTAAACATAATTGCTTAGCAGTAATTTGTATATTCCTTCTACTTGATCATCAACATAACAAAATGACCTTGTTTGAGAACCATCTCCAAAAATGGTTAAATCTTCCCCTCTTAAAGCCTGCCCCATAAAAGCAGGAATAACTCGACCATCATTTAGCCTCATTCTTGGCCCATAAGTATTAAAAATTCTAACAATTCTGGTTTCTAGACCATGGAACCTATGATATGCCATGGTGATAGATTCTTGAAATCGCTTAGCTTCATCATAAACCCCTCGTGGGCCTATGGTATTAACATTTCCATAATAATCTTCAGACTGAGGGTGTACTAAAGGGTCTCCATATACTTCTGAAGTAGAGGCAATAAGTATTCTAGCCTTTTTTGCTTTAGCCAAACCCAACAAGTTATGTGTCCCTAAAGATCCAACTTTTAAGGTTTGAATTGGGATCTTTAAATAATCTATAGGGCTTGCAGGAGAGGCAAAATGTAAAATATAATCTAAATCACCTTCAATGTTTATAAACTCAGTAACATCATGTTCTATAAACT
>JBMTVT010000059.1:0-13155 GCA_049451635.1 Tamlana sp.
CTGCTTTGTGAACTACTGTTTTCATTGTAATATCCTTTATTTATCGCATTTTATCAAGTAGATTACTTAATTGTTCTGCTTCGTTTTCATTTAAATTTTTTAATAATTCCTTATTGAAATTATTAGGAATGGACTCCAACAGGTCTTTTCCTTTTTGAGTAATTATAATCTTCACAACTCGCCTATCATGTTTACAGGGCAAGCGATCAATATGTTGTTTTGCATACAATTTATCCATTAAACGAGTCGCGTTTGGCGAACGTTCAATCATTCTGTCTTTTATTACCTGAACGTTTAAAGGCTCGTTTGCACCGTTTAAAATTCTTAGAATATTGTATTGCTGGGGTGATATTCCATAGGTTTTAAAATACTCATTCTGGCAACTGGAAATCCAATTGGCAGTATATAAAATATTCAACAACGCCTTAACTCTGTTATTAGGAAATGTTGAATTTATATCTTTACTTATATCTCCCATTTTTAAATCTTAAAGACTTTTTTGAAACTGTTTTACCGAGTTTTTTAATTGCTCATCAAAATCATCATTAACGATTTTCCCATTTTTAAAGTTTTCACCAAAAAATGGCAATGAAAAGGTTTCTATTATATTGGCGTCATGGTAAGGAAACCTGCCTTTAGCTATTTCTAAAACTGTTAAACCACCTCTCCCGGCGGGTGATGTTGCCATAAGCAACATAGGTTTATCAAAAAACATTTTTCCTTCAATTCTTGTTAACCAATCAAAAAGATTTTTAAAAACTGTGGCATAGGCGCCATTATGTTCAGCCAATGATAAAATGATACCATCGGTATTTTTTAAAATATCCAAAAACTTGTGAGCATCTTCTGGAATTCCTTTCTCATTTTCTAAATCAATACCATACAATGTTAAATCGTAATTGTTTAAATCTAAAATTGTTACGTTAACATCTTCTACTAAACTAGATGCATAAGTTGCCAATTGTTTATTTATTGATTGTTTGCTATTGGAGCCTGCAAAGGCTATTATATTTTTCATAGTCTCATTTTACCATTGAAATATAGGTAATAGAAATTTATTTTCCAAGGAAAATATTTCCGTATAATATATTTTATGATTTCATTAACATTAGGAAGTGAATTTTTTTGAAACTTTTGTACATTAGCACAAACTAAATTGCAATGGATATTAACTTCAACAAAAACGAAGATCATAATAAACTCCTAGTATCAGACCTCAACAAGCGACTTGCTAAAGTTAAGTTAGGTGGCGGCAAACCTAGAATAGAAAAATTACATGCACAAGGTAAAATGACTGCCAGGGAACGTATTAATTTTTTGTTGGATAAAGGAAAGAAAGCCATAGAAATTGGAGCATTTGCTGGTGAGGACATGTATAAAGAACATGGAGGTTGTCCATCTGGTGGTGTTGTCGTTAAAATGGGTTATGTAAAAGGAAAACAATGTATTGTTGTTGCTAATGATGCCACTGTTAAAGCAGGTGCTTGGTTTCCTATTACCGGAAAAAAGAATTTGAGAGCACAAGAAATTGCTATTGAAAACAGATTGCCTATTATCTATTTAGTAGATTCTGCAGGAGTTTATTTACCCATGCAAGATGAAATTTTTCCAGATAAAGAACACTTTGGACGCATTTTTAGAAACAATGCTGTGATGAGCAGCATGGGTATTACGCAAATTGCGGCAGTTATGGGCAGTTGCGTTGCAGGTGGTGCTTATTTGCCCATTATGAGTGACGAAGCATTAATTGTAGATAAAACAGGAAGTATTTTTCTTGCTGGCAGTTACTTGGTAAAAGCAGCTATTGGTGAAACGATTGATAATGAAACTTTAGGTGGTGCCACCACGCATTGTGAAATCTCTGGAGTTACCGATTATAAAGCTAAGGATGACAAAGACGCTTTGGATACCATAAAAAAAATAATTGATAAAATAGGTGATTACGACAAAGCAGGATTTAATAGAACTAATGTTATAAAACCTAAAGAGAATCCTCAAGATATTTACGGTATTATTCCCAAAAGTCGTGCAGACCAATATGATATGTACGAAATCATTAAACGATTGGTTGATGATTCAGAATTTGATGAATATAAAGCAGGTTATGGAAAAACAATAATTACTTGTTATGCCAGAATTGATGGTTGGGCAGTGGGTATTGTTGCTAACCAACGTCATATTGTAAAAACTAAAGCCTCAAAAACAAAACCTACTGAAATGCAGTTTGGTGGTGTTATTTACAACGATGGTGCTGATAAGGCCACCCGTTTTATTGCTAATTGCAACCAAAAGAAAATTCCGTTGGTATTTTTGCAAGATGTTACGGGTTTTATGGTTGGAAGCAAAAGCGAACATGGTGGCATTATAAAAGATGGCGCTAAAATGGTGAATGCTGTTAGCAATAGTGTTGTGCCAAAATTTACTATTATTATTGGCAATAGTTATGGTGCTGGAAATTATGCCATGTGCGGTAAAGCTTATGATCCTCGTTTGATTGTCGCTTGGCCAAGTGCAGAACTTGCTGTAATGAGTGGGAATTCTGCAGCCAAAGTATTGTTACAAATTGAAAAAGCATCCCTTGAAAAACAAGGCGAAAAAATAACACCTGAAAAAGAGGAAGCATTATATAATAAGATTAAAGACAGATATGATAATCAAGTATCGCCTTATTATGCTGCCGCTAGAATTTGGACTGATGCCATAATTGACCCATTGGACACTAGAACTTGGATAAGCATGGGTATTGAAGCAGCTAATCATGCTCCTATCAAAAAACAGTTTAATTTAGGCGTTTTACAGGTATAATATTACTAAATGACAACACTAAAAGTAAATAACAACTGAATACTTTTTTCTTCATTTAAAAATGAAGAATTGACATAAACCATTCTTCTAGCACAGTCATTAATAAGAAAATCTATTTGATTTAGTTAATACTATAAATTAATTGTTGCCAATGTCTTTTTTCTATGTATTTTACCTGAAGAAGTTTCAATAAATTTTGGTATGGCAATAACTTCTTTAGGTTTTTCGTATTTATCAAGAACCGAGAAAATAGTCGTGTCAAAATCATCATTCATTTTCTCAACAATTAATATTAGTTTCTCACCCAATGTATCATCTGGTTTTGAAGCAACAAAAAATTCTTCTTTAACCAAGCTTTGAAGTTTCTTTTCTATTTGTTCAGGGAACAGTTTAATGCCGCCAGAATTTATTACATTATCATATCTCCCTAACCACTCAAAAGTGTTTTTTGAATGGACTTTAACCACATCATTGGTTATAATTTTATCTTTTGAAAGTTGAGGTGCCTCAATCACCAAACAACTTCTATCATCAACTGATACGGAGATGTCTGGTAATGTTTTAAAATAAGCATCTTTATCAGTACCGTCAAAATTGTTTAGTTTTTTTACGGCAATGTGTGAAACTGTTTCCGTCATTCCATACGTTTCATAAACATGAGTCTTCTTATCTTGAATAGACTCTATAATAGGTTTTGAAACCTGACCCCCACCTACGATGACAGTTTTAATACTTTTAAGGTATTTAGCAAAATTTTTAAGTTGCATAGGTGTAAAAGCGCAAAAATCATAATCCTTTTCATAATCGATTAAAGGAAGTGCTTTAGGTTCAACCATATCTAGTTCAAGGCCCAGAATAATAGCTCTAACTATCATCATTTTACCGGCAATAAAATTTGAAGGTAAACAGTTTAGTATTTTATCACCAGGATTTAATTTAAAAAAATCTCCAGTGGCAATAGCAGAATTTACCATAGCTTGCTTTTTTATTTTTAGTTTTTTAGGTTTGCCTGTAGAGCCTGAAGTTTTAACTTTTATATAATCTGTATTATCCAACCAGTCCAGTAAAAAATTCCCTAAATCCTGTTGATATGGCAATCCTTCCTTAACATAGCTGTATGCTACCTCCATTAGGTCCTCATACTTATAACTTAAACCATCTAACTTAAACTTTAAATGTACATTGGTATAATTTGGTGTCATGAATTATTCTAAAATTTTATAATCTTCTTTTGGTGGTTCAAAAACTTTTCCTAACAATTTACCGCTCCAATCTTTCCATTTATAAACTTTTGAAAAAATGATAAGTAATATGGGATAAAATACCAAAACCGGTACCAAAATCTCCATTGCTGTTGTATTAGCCTCTTCGGCAGTGTATTTAAAAATAGCATCGGTTTGTAATGCAGACCAATCACTTGTTACTAAAAGCGCTGCCAATAAATTGTTGCCTAAATGGAATCCCAGAGCCAGCTCTAAACCATCATCCATTAACGTCATAATTCCTAAAAGCAATCCTGTTCCTATATAAAATATCATAGTAATAAACCCCATTTCTGCAACTTCTGGATTTGCACTATGGGCTACACCAAATAATATAGATGTGAAAATTAAAGGAAACCATTTGTTTTTAAGCAAAACCCCTAAATGCTGCATTAAATAACCCCTGAATAAATATTCTTCAAGACCAATTTGAAAAGGAAATAAAACTATACTTATTACAAAAAGAATAGCAAACTTAACGGGGTTGAACTGAAGTTGAATTTGGCTTGGATCTGAATAATAAGATACAGCAAATGATACAACTGTTATTCCCACTATCAAAGCAAAGGAAAAAAAGATTCTTTTCCAATCTATTTTTTGTCTTGCTGTAGTTAACGATAATATACTCCTTTGATGGAGATAACGCACTAAAATGAACAATAGCACTAATAGAAAAGCAAAAGGAATTAAATTAATGATCAAAGAAATGTTTGAAGGAATAGATTTCATCATTTCGTATGCAACCTCCATATCTTCTTTTGAAGTAAAAAGGTATAGTATAAAATTGGCAATAAAAATACCTGAAATTAAAAATGCTGTTAACAAAAACATCCACAGTTCTCTTTTTCCTTTGTATGCTTGTTGAATATAATCCATTTATAAATTAAATTTAAATTGTTTTAAATTATTAAAGAGCAATGTACCGTTTTTTACTTGCAAAGGGCTTTCAAAATTGTTTGTAAACAATCCTCCTGTTCCAAGTCCTTGAGGCAAATTACTATGTTTTTTATATGTATATTGAGCTATGGCATTAAGGCCAATGTTACTTTCTAAAGCACTAGTAATCCACCAATCAATATGATGTTTCGCAGCTATGTCAATCCATTCATCACTTCCTTTAAAACCACCAACTAAACTAGGTTTTAAAATTATGTATTGTGGTTTAATAATTTGCAACAATTCTTGTTTTTTTATTACTGAAAACACACCAATCAATTCCTCATCTAAAGCAATTGGCAAAGGTGTCTTTTCGCATAATATTGCCATATCTTCAATTTGACCTTGTTTAATGGGTTGCTCAATGGAATGTAAATCTAAATTAGACAATATTTTTAATTTTTCAAGGGCTTCAGAAAGTGAAAATGCCCCATTGGCATCTACACGTAATTCCATATCGTTTGAAGAAAATTCTTCTCTTATTGATTTTAAAAGACTAATTTCTGTTTGAAAATCAATGGCGCCAATTTTCATTTTAATACACCTGAAACCTGATTCTATTTTGTCTTTTATCTGCTGCTTCATAAAAGCTTCACTTCCCATCCAAATTAACCCATTTATTGGAATTGAGTCTTCGCCTTTTGTGAATTTGGATGGAAATAATTCAAAAGGTGTTTTGCTCTTTAAAGACTTAAAAGCAATTTCCAAACCAAATTGAATACTAGGAAACTCCTTAAGCTCATCCAATAATATTTCTAAACCTAAATTGACATTTTGGCAAGCCCATTTTATCTTTTCTTCATAATATGGTTTATCATCAAATGAAAGCCCTCTAAACAAACCACATTCACCAATCCCCTTTTTGCCTTCTCTTTCTAAAATTATAAACCATGTTTCCTTGGTATTTAAAACGCCTCTAGATGTACCACTGGCTTGCTTAAAATTTAAAGTATATTGTTTATAAGATGCCTGTATCATCCCTTGTTATAATAAATGTCCAATTCCAGTAAGGATAGCCAGTAAAAATGTTGTTAAGGCAAGTTTTTTTAATTCAGGATCCAATAGCTTTGGATCCTTGTTTTTATTAACATTATTCAAATGAACAAAAAGGGGTATGTAAGCAACAAAAAACATGAAATTAGTAGGCTTTGTGTAGTATAGTATTCCAAATAACCCCGATAAAATGATAGCTGTGATAATTAAAATGGTGTGATAGATTTTAGATTTTTTATCACCTAGTCTAACTGCTAAAGTTATTTTTTTTGATTTGGCATCAGGAATCCTATCCCGCATATTATTTAAGTTCAGTACTGCAGCACTTAAAAGTCCAATAGTACATGCAGGCAGAAAGGCAATATGGTCTATTCGTTTGGCAAATAGCACATAACAGCCTATAACACTTACTAAACCAAAAAAAATAAAAACAAAAATATCTCCAAACCCTCTATAGCCATATGCTTTATTTCCTATTGTGTAGCGCATTGCAGCAATTACCGAAGCAACACCAAGTAAAAAAAAGACCAAGGTTAGAAAAAAATACTTAACCCCAAATGCAAAGAAAATTAATAAACTAGCCAAGCAAATTGATATTAAAATATTCAACTTAATGGCATTAAATAACTCTTCGGCAGATATCTTACCTGATTGTAATACACGCTCCGGCCCTATTCTATCGGCATTATCAGTTCCTTTAACACCATCTCCGTAATCATTTGCAAAATTTGAAAGTATTTGAAAACTTAATGTTGTTAAAATAGCCAGAATACAAATAGTCCAGTTAAAAACCCCATTATAATGTGCAAAACAAGACGCCAAAATAATACCAGATATTGATAGTGGTAGGGTTCTTAAACGCATCGCTGAAATCCAAACTGAAGCTTTGTTCATCATGGAATCCATTTTTTTTCAAAGTTTGGTTTGCGTTTTTCTAAAAAAGCATTTCGTCCCTCTTTTGCCTCTTCTGTCATATAAGCGAGTCGTGTTGCTTCACCTGCAAAAACTTGCTGCCCAACCATACCATCATCGGTTAAATTCATAGCGAATTTTAACATTTTTATTGAGGTTGGAGATTTTGCCAATATTTCTTGTGCCCATTCATAGGCTGTATTTTCTAGTTCTGCGTGAGGAACAACAGCATTTACCATACCCATTTCAAAAGCTTCTTGCGCGGAATAATTTCTTCCTAAAAAAAATATTTCTCTTGCTTTTTTTTGTCCAACCATTTTTGCTAAATAAGCTGAACCATAGCCCCCGTCAAAACTCGTTACATCGGCATCAGTTTGTCTAAAAATAGCATGTTCTTTACTAGCTAGGGTTAAGTCGCAAACTACATGCAAGCTATGCCCTCCACCAACTGCCCAACCAGGTACAACAGCAATGACCACCTTAGGCATGAAACGAATTAAGCGCTGTACCTCTAAAATATTCAATCTATGGTAACCATCTTCACCAACATAGCCTTGGTGCCCCCTAGCTTTTTGATCTCCTCCACTGCAAAACGAATACACACCATCTTTACTTGAAGGCCCTTCGGCTGATAGTAAAACAACACCTATGTTAACATCTTCATTAGCATCATAAAATGCATCATATAATTCACTAGTAGTTTTAGGTCTAAATGCGTTTCTAACATCAGGTCGGTTAAAAGCAATTCTAGCAACTCCACTGCATTTTTTATATGTAATATCTTGATATTTTTTTACTATTATCCAATTTGGTTCATCCATCCTCTAATTTTTAGTCAAAAATAAATTTTATTTTATTAAAACAAGCCTTTATTTTATAATAACCCTTAATAAATAGTTTATGATGATTGATTTTTGTGTTTGATAATATTCTTCTATTAATACTATTAAAATTAATTATTTAAAAATTTTATACTAAAATTTTAAACTATTATCAATAAATTAATAATTAAATTATATTAATGCTAAAAGTTTAAAATAAGTAGAAGTACATATTGCATTACAGTTACACATATTTTTTATTTGTAATAAAATTTTTAAATAAATTTGTTTTTATCGATAATTTAATCCCAAACACCTATGATATTAACAATTACTTTAATTATTACTTTCCTTGTTTTAGTTAATTTTTTATTACTAAAGTTTAGCTGTGACAAAACTGTAAAACCAAGCAAAGCAAACAAAAAGCCAGTAATTTTAAAACCTAAAATCACCATTGTAGAGATTTCAGAAAGGATTGCTCCAACTGGTAGTTAGCTTTACTAAAATGCTTATTACCAAACCAATACCCTCTATTTGCACTTAAAGGTGAAGGGTGCCCTGAGATAAATATTTTGTGTTTGCAACCATCTATTAATTTTGCTTTTTGTTTAGCATAACCACCCCACAATAAAAAAATAATACCTTTTTTATTCTTACTAATGACTTTTATAACTGCATCCGTAAAAACTTCCCAGCCTTTATTTTGATGACTTCCAGCTTGATTTGCCCTAACGGTTAATGTCGCATTTAATAACAATACTCCTTGATCAGCCCAACGCATTAAATTGCCACTTTTTGGGTAAGGAATATTCAAATCCTTCTCAATTTCTTTAAAAATATTAATTAATGATGGTGGATGCGCTATACCATCATTTACAGAAAAGCATAACCCATTGGCCTGCCCCTTTCCGTGGTATGGATCCTGACCAATAATAACAACTTTGACATCATCAAAATGACAATGATTAAAAGCATTAAAAATTTGATCACTAGGTGGATAACATGTATGGTTTTTATATTCAGATTTTACAAAAGCAACCAGTTTTTTAAAATAATCCTTTTTAAATTCCTCTTGTAAATAAGGTTTCCAACTTTTGTGAATATTAACATCCATGTAAAATTTAATTTAAAATTTTAACCATTAACTCTTTAAGCAAGTCGCCTTGGGGGATAGCATTAGCCCCTACGCCCTTACTTTTTAAATCAAACTCTCTTAAAGTTGACACTACAGCACTTACCTTACGCATCGGATAATTGTGGGCTGCTGTTATATATTCATTTACAAAATAAGGATTGATTTTAAGGGTAGAAGCTACATTTCTGTGAGACTTGTCTTTCATACCGTGGAAATGTAGTAATTGTGAAAAGAAATTAAATAGTAAAGATACGGTTGCGGGCACAGGGTTGTCCTTTGGGTTTTCAGAAAAATAGTTAACAATCCTGTATGCCTTAACAACATCTTTATCACCTATAGCCTTACGTAACTCAAAATTATTATAATCTTTACTAATACCTATGTTTTCTTCAATATGCGCAGGATTAATTTGAGTTCCTTGGGGAAGTATTACCTGAAGCTTCTCTAATTCATTGCTTATTTTACTCAAATCTGCACCTAAAAACTCTACCAACATTTGTGCTGCCTTAGGGGAAATTGTATAATTCTTTGGAGATAAAACTCTTCGAATCCAATCGGCAACTTGGTTTTCATAAAGTTTTTTACTTTCATAAACCACTCCCGTTTTTTTAATGGCTTTATAAAGCGATTTCCGTTTGTCTATTTTTTTGTATTTGTAGTTTACAACCAATACCGTTGTTTTCTGAGGGTTTTCAGCATAAATAGCAAGTTTCTCGATAGTTCGTGATAAATCTTGAGCCTCTTTAACAATCACTACTTGATATTCTGCCATCATTGGGTATCGCTTAGCATTGCCAACAATATCCTCAATGGTCACATCCCTTCCATATAAAACCATTTGATTAAATCCTCGTTCCTCATCATTTAAAACAGTAGCTTCAATAAAATCTGATATTTTATCTATATAATAAGGCTCCTCGCCCATTAAAAAATAAATAGGTTTTAAATTTCTGTTTTTAATATCTGTTACTAACTGTTTTACTTCATCCATTAAAAAAAATTCACCAAATTTGTGTAGTGCAAAATTTAAACTTTCCTACATATTCGTTTCGATTCAAAAATAGCGAAAATAAAATTTCTATTTTTGATAGTATACGTAAAAAATTTGTTGTCTTGCAGCCTGAAGAATGGGTACGCCAACACTGTGTTCAATTTTTGCTAAATGAAAAAAAAATCCCTAAATCCTTAATAAATGTAGAAAAAGAACTCACTATCAATTCGTTAAAAAAAAGATATGACATTGTAGTTTTTAATAAAGATGGTAGCATCCATTTAATTGTAGAATGTAAAGCACCTTACATTACCATTAAACAAGATGCTTTTGATCAAATAGCACAATATAACTTAAAGTTAAACGCGACCTTTTTAATGGTAACAAATGGATTAAATCATTATTATTGTCAGATGGATTTTAAAAATGAATGTTATCAATTTTTACTTGATATTCCTAAATATAAAAAATGAAAATAGCCATTGTTATATTAAATTGGAATGGAAAGGCGCTTCTTAAAAAATTCTTGCCTTCAGTAGTCAAGCATTCAAAAGATGCTACTGTTTATGTTGCCGATAATGCATCCACTGATGATTCAGTTTTATATATTAAAACACATTTCTCTTCTGTAAAGATCATTCAAAACAAAACTAATGGTGGTTATGCAAAAGGTTATAATGATGCTTTAAAATATGTTGATGCTGATGTTTTTTGTCTTTTAAACAATGATGTTGAAGTGACCGAAAATTGGCTAAACCCAATTGTTAGAGCTTTTGAAGAATACCCACATACAGCTATAATCCAGCCGAAATTATTAGACTATAGAAGCATTAATATGTTTGAATATGCTGGTGCTGCGGGCGGTTTTATTGATAAATATGGATATCCGTATTGCAGGGGTCGAATTTTTAATACTATTGAAAAAGATATTGGACAATATGATGACACTTCTGAAATTTTTTGGGCCTCAGGAGCATGCTTATTCATTAAAAAAGATGTTTTTAATGAATTACATGGTTTTGACGAGTGTTTTTTTGCACATATGGAAGAAATAGATTTATGTTGGCGCGCCAAAAATTTAGGACATTCTGTTAAATATGTTGGTGAATCTCAGGTCTTTCATGTTGGTGGTGCTACATTAAGTGATACAAATCCCAAAAAAAGATTTTTAAATTTTAGAAATAGTTTATTTGCACTCACCAAAAATGCAAGAGGTAATTTATTTTCAATATTGCTGGTTCGCTTAATTTTGGACGGTTTTGCAGCCATTAAATTCTTTTTTGAGATAAAGCCTATGCATAGCTATGCAATTTTAAAAGCCCATTTTAGTTTTTATTTCCATTTTGGCAGGTTGTTAAAACAACGTAATTCAATAAAAAACAGAATAAAGTATTATCAAAAAACATCCATTGTGATTGATTATTTCGTAAATAAAAATAGGACTTACAAAAGTTCATAAATAGTTAGTAAAAGTTTTGTTAAAATGTTAAAACCTACTGATTTTTATATACTTTTGTGTAAATAACCCGGAACAAAAACCCTTAAAATAATTATGAAAAAAATTTTATTACTTAGTGCTTCAGCTATGATAGTATTAAGTTCATGTGTGTCTAAAAAACAATTTACAGATTTACAAGCCAAACAAAAAGAAACTCAAGATTTGCTTAATTCAGCTACTGTTAAATTAAATTCTTGTTTAGAAGATAGAGCTGCTGCAAGTGCAAGAGCTGCGGCTTTGCAAGAACAAGTTGCAGATTTGCGTAAAAGCAATGATAATTTACAAGTTTTATCTGCCAAAGGGGCCAGCAATGTCGAAAAAACCCTTGAAAGCATTAAAGAAAAAGATTTAAAGATTACCCGTTTGCAAGATGCGCTCACTAAAAAAGACAGTGTAACTCTAGCTTTGGTTACCAGTTTAAAACGTGAAGTTGGGATTAACGACCCTGATATTGAAGTAAATGTTGAAAAAGGTGTTGTGTTTATATCAATTGCAGATAAACTTTTATTCCAAAGTGGAAGTTATAATGTAACAACTAGAGCTAAAGAAGTACTTGCTAAGGTTGCCAAAGTTGTTAATAGTAAGCCAGATTTTGAATGTATGGTTGAAGGACATACAGATAGTGTACCTTACAACAAACCACCTTTATTGGATAACTGGGATTTAAGTGTTAAACGTTCTACTTCAATTATTAGAGTTTTACAAGAACTTGGTGTGAATCCTGGTCAATTAATTGCTGCAGGACGGAGTTCATATGTGCCTTTAGTAGATAATGACACTGCTGAAAACAGGGCTATTAACAGACGTACTCGTATTGTTGTATTGCCTAAAATCGATCAGTTTTACGATATGATTGAAAAAGAAATGAAAAATTTAGAAGCTGGTAATTAATCGTCTTTGAAACATATTCTTAAAAGCCCAACTTTTTGAGTTGGGCTTTTTATTTATAAGACCAAACTGCCAATTCATTACCAGCTGGGTCTAAAAAATAAAATCTTCTCCCTCCTGGAAATAAAAAAATTGGTTTTGATAGCTTTCCTCCAGATTCAATAACCTTATTTTTAATCAATTTCAGATTCTCATGATATAACACAATCAAAACACCATTTTCTAGTTTATTACTAGATTTATTAAACCCTCGTTCCATACCACTATTTGAAAAGGCAAAATAATCAGATCCATAATCCGTAAATTACCAATTAAAGCACGTGCCATAAAACGATTTTATTGCTTCAAGATTATCTGCCTTAAACTCAATGTAATTTATATGATTGTTTTGTGCGAACATCAAACAATAATTAAAAAATTTCCAAACTGCCTTTACCTTGTCTAACAACAACTGGTTCGTCTTCGGATAAATCAATAATAGTAGAAGGTTCATTATCTCCATAACCACCATCTATGACCAAGTCGACCAAATTACCCCATTTTTCTAATATTAATTCAGGGTCGGTTGTGTATTCTATAATTTCATCGTCATCATGAATGGAAGTAGATATAATTGGGTTTCCCAACTTTTTTACAATTTCCAAGGCAATGTTGTTATTAGGTATCCTTATACCAACTGTTTTCTTCTTTTTAAAAGGAGTGGGCAAGTTATTAGAACCTGGCAATATAAAAGTATATGGGCCAGGGAGCGCGCGTTTTAATATTTTAAAAGTAGCTGTATCAATCTGCTTAACATAATCGCTTAAATTGCTCAAATCTTGGCAAACAAAAGAAAAATTAGCCTTTTCCAATTTTATTTGCTTTATTAAAGCAACACGCTCTAAAGCTTTTAAATTAGTAATGTCGCAACCTAA
>JBMTVT010000060.1:0-12927 GCA_049451635.1 Tamlana sp.
CACCAATTTTTATTGATAGTGAGCCTGATACTTGGAATATGTCTCCAGAATTATTAATGTCTGATAGGATTAAAGAATTGTTTGATTCTGTATCAGACGAATACGATTATGTAATTGTAGATACTGCACCATCCATGTTGGTTACCGATACCTTAATAATTAGTGAATATGCTGGACATACTATTTATGTAACTAGGGCAGACTATACCGAAAAACAAATTTTAAACTTTGCCAAGGAATTGCATATATCCAATAAACTTAAAGGAATGATGCTGGTTGTTAATGATGTTAATGAGCGAAATTTTGGTTATGGTGCCAACTATGGCTATTATGGAGCTCCAGTAAAAAAAGGTTTTTTTAGAAAAAGAACCTAGCTAGCGTAATAATCAAAAGCTTCGAGAATTATTTCGTCTGGAACCAAACAGTCAATTTTAGTTTTGCCTATAGATTCCAATAGCACAAAATTAATATTGCCATGATTGTTTTTCTTATCGTATTTAAGCATTTCTATTATAGGTTTTAAATCACTTTTTTCAATAGTTATTTTTCCATAATAGTTTATAAGCAACTCTTTAATAGTGTCTCTTTCATCAATTGATAAGCCAGCAAGCTCTGTTGAAATGTAACTCGCTAATATCATACCAATTACAATAGCTTCGCCATGCAAAAGGGTTGTATTATTTTCATTACTTAAAAAATAAGATTCTATGGCATGCCCAAGAGTATGCCCAAAATTCAAGGTTTTTCTCAAACCATGTTCAAATGGATCTACTTCAACAACATGTTTTTTAATAAGAACAGATTCATAGATTAATTCGTCTAAATCATTCAATGTAAGTTCAGATAAACTATTGAACTTATTCCAATAATTTTTATCGCTAATTAAACCATGCTTCAACATTTCAGCTAAACCAGATTTCATTTGGTTTTTAGGTAAAGTATTTAAAAATTGTGTGTCAATTAGTACTAAATTTGGATTGCTGATGACCCCAATTTGATTTTTTAAATGACCTAAATCAACACCTGTTTTGCCCCCAACCGAAGCGTCTACCATAGAAAGTAAGGTAGTAGGCACGTTTATATAGGCTATACCTCGTTTAAAAGTACAAGCAACAAAGCCACCTAAATCTGTTATAACACCACCTCCAATATTTATAACCAAACTTTTTCTGTCTGCGTCTAAATCAGATAACGTATTCCAAACTCCAGCACAAGTATCAATGGTTTTATTTATTTCCCCAGATTCTATTTCAATAATTTCTATAACTATTTCTGTTTCCAATCTTTCCAAAAAACGAGGTAAACAATATTGATGCGTGTTCTCATCAACCAAAATAAAAATTTTGGAAAAATTATTTTCCTTAATATGCTTATTTAAAGATGTATAACACTTGTTATTGAAATGAATGATGCTGTCATTCGCTTTAATAGAATCCATAAAATCCATGTTGTTTTTCTGGCTGTGAAATTAAGGAGATTTTATATAAAATGATAACTTAGGTATAATTATCTTTATGAAAATTTTTTTGAATGAACACCAATTTAATTTTTGATAACACCGAAATTGCTTTTTCACTTAAAAGTGATTCTGAACTTGAACGTGCTTATTTTCTATTTAAAATGATTTCTATTGAGCCATTGGTTAAAATAGGAACAGCAGCAACAAACTTTGCCATTAAGGCACATTTGCCAATAGAAGGACTAATTAGGTCAACGGTGTTTGATCATTTTTGTGGTGGTGTTAATGAGGAGGATTGTTTATTGGTTATTGAAAAAATGTATGGCAAAGGTGTTAGTTCAGTTTTAGATTATTCTGTAGAAGGTAAGGAGAGTGAAAAAGAATTTGATTCAGCAAAAGATAAGATTCTAAAAATAATAGAATTTGCCAAAGATAATGATGCGATGCCTATAGCGGTTTTTAAGCCAACCGGTTTTGGACGTTTGAGTTTATATGAAAAAGTAGGTAAAGGAGAAAAACTTACCGAAACAGAGCAAAAAGAATGGGATGATGTTGTTAAACGATTTGATGAGGTATGTGAGAAGGCAAAATATTGTGATGTAGAAGTTTTAATTGATGCCGAGGAAAGCTGGATGCAGGATGCTGCTGATGCCTTAGTTACAAAAATGATGCAAAAATACAACACAGAAAAAGCTATTGTTTTTAATACTTTGCAAATGTACAGGCATGATAGATTAGCTTTTTTGGAAAAAGAACACCAAAAGGCTAAAGTTGGTAATTATTTTATTGGTTATAAGCTAGTTAGAGGTGCTTACATGGAAAAAGAAAATGATCGAGCATTAGAAAAAGGATATCCAACGCCCATTTGTGCAAGTAAATTTGCTACCGATCAAAATTTTAATAAAGGGGTAGCATACATTATGGATAATTTAGATTGCATATCATTATTTGCTGGGACTCACAATGAGGACAGCTCGTATCTGCTAATGCGGTTAATTGAAGAAAAAGGATTGAAAAACAATGACCCTAGAATTTGGTTTGGTCAATTATATGGAATGAGTGATCATATAAGTTTTAATTTAGCCCACAAAGGATACAATGTAGCTAAATATGTCCCTTTTGGACCAGTTAAGGATGTTATGCCTTATTTAATAAGAAGAGCCGAAGAAAACACTTCAGTAGCAGGACAAACGGGGAGGGAGTTGGGTTTATTGACCAAGGAAAAAAAACGAAGAAAAAGCTTATAGACAACTCTTTAACATTGATTTTATTTCAATATTTTCCATCATTGGGGAAATATGCGCAAGTTTATTAAAATCAATCTTTGTTTGTGTTGCGCTTTTTTTCAACCATAAAAACATTATTATTATTTGCTGTAGGAATTAGTTTTTCATTAGAATCGATAATATCTTCATGAAGTTTTTCCCCTGGGCTTAATCCCGTAGTTTTAATTTCAATAGGCTGTCTATCTGTTTTAAATAATACTATAAGCCTTTCAATTAAATCAATAATTTAACAGGCTTACCCATATTAAAAGTAAAAGTTTGGCTCTCATTATTTAATGTAGCTATTTTTAATATTAAATAACAGGCTCTGTATTTACTTATAAAATACCTAGAAGTTTGCTTATCTGTAATAGTAATAGAATTGCTAGTTTCCATTTGTTTGATAAACAAAGGTAAAACCGATCCATTTGAACCTAAAAACAACATCAAAACTACGTTTTACCATATTATCTTTCTACTGAGATGTTTAATATTGTTGTGATGCTATCACAATTTTCAACTCTTAAAGTAATATCATTGTCGTTTTCTAAGCCTTCAATAACATAAATACCACAAGGTTTTTGTCTAGTGTTGCTTTTTGAAAAGTTAACATCCCCTTTTTTAAGTACCATGGTTATGGTAGCCGAATCTATGGTTTTATTATGAATTAAGGAATCAATTTTTTTGCTATAAATAATTTTTTTTGAATTGATATTTTTTAAAACCCTAGCCTCAGGCCCATAGCTACAAGATGTTTTTTTACCGCTCAAAAAAAAAGTTAGTATAATTAGCCCAATAGAAAAACCTCCTAGGTAATAGCCAATACGTTGAATAAGTTTCATTAAAAAAAGTTTATGGATTTGTAGTTTGAGGCATTTATAATTAAAAAATAAGCAAATTTACATCACTATAATTTAAATCAAACCATTCACCAACAGATTTACTGGTTAAAATACCGTGGTAAAAATACAATCCATTTTTTAAACCTCTATCAAATCTCAAAGAATTTTCTATACCGCCATCTTCAGCTATTTTCAATAGATAAGGTGTGAAAATATTACTAATTGAGACCGAGGAGGTACGCGGGTATCTTGCAGGAATATTGGGTACACAGTAATGCACAACGTTATGTTTAATAAATGTTGGGTTTTTATGCGTAGTAACTTCGCTTGTTTCGAAACAACCTCCCATATCAATACTAACATCAATAATAATAGCGCCCTTTTTCATTGATTCTACCATGGTTTCAGAAACTACAATGGGGGATCTATTGGCGCCTCGTACAGCTCCAATAACTACATCACAACGTTTTAGTGCCTTATTTAAATTTTTTGGTTGAATGGTAGAAGTAAAAAGAGGCCTTCCCAAATGTGTTTGTATGCGCCTTAATTTTGTAATAGAATTATCAAATATTTTTACATTAGCTCCCAAACCTAAGGCGCTCCTTGAGGCAAATTCACCAACGGTTCCAGCACCTATAATGACCACTTCAATTGGCGGCACACCACTTATGTTACCAAACATTAACCCGTTACCATTTTTGGTGTCTGATAGTAATTCAGCAGCAATTAACACTGATGCTGTTCCTGCTATTTCACTAAGCGACTTTACGGCAGGATAATTGCCATCAACATCTCTTATAAACTCAAAAGCCAAAGCAGTAATTCGCTTTGATGCCAAAGCTTCAAAATATTTTTTGTTTTGTGTTTTAATCTGTAGAGCTGAAATTAAAATGGTTTGCGGGTTTATAAGCTTTATTTGCTCTAAACTGGGGGGCTCAACTTTGAGAATCATTGGGCATGAAAAAACCTTTGCAGTATCTTTTGTTATTTCAGCTCCAGCCTCACTATAATCCTTGTCACTAAAATTAGCACCTTCACCAGCACCAGATTCAAGTAACACCCTATGGCCATTACTAACCAATGCATAAACCGCATCTGGAGTTAAACATACTCGTTTTTCTTGAAAAGCAGTTTCTTTAGGAATGCCGATGAACAACTCACCCTTTTTTTTAAAAATCTCTAAGGTTTCTTCTTGAGGTAAAAGTTGTTGTTTTGTAAATGGTGATAGCGGTTTGGTCATTTTTTTCAATTAATAAAAATCAAATTACAAATAATTTTTTTAATCTTAATAAAATCCAAATGAATAATTATTCACGTTTTTTATTTGCCCCCTAATTAATTATTTTAAGTTTGTAATATAAACTAATTTATGATTAAAAAAACAATAACCTACTTTTCTGTTTTCTTTAGTTTATTGAGTTTTTCTCAAGATTACAATGTCGTAGGTAGTCTTGTGGATGTCTCAAACCAGCCCATAGCTTACGCTAATATTGTATTAATAAAGGAAAATAGTTCCCTTGCTTTGGGAACAACTTCAGATGAAAAAGGTTATTTTTTATTGAATAATTTATCTACTGGGAACTATGTTTTAAAAATCAGTTTTCTTGGTTTTGTTGAATATTCAAAAAATATAGAGGTTAGTAACCAATTAAACTTGGGTACTATAATTCTCGAAGAGAGCCTACAGGAATTAAATGGCGTAACTATTGTTAAAAACAATACGCCTCCAAAAATTGCTAGTGCAATTACATACTTTTTTGTTTTCATTTAATAAGGGATTTATTTAATTACCCAAATTTATGTAAAGTATGTAGTGAAGTTTTACAAAATGTTAAAACTATGTTAAAAACATATTTTTTTAAATTTTTTTGCTGCGGGTTTCCCGTAAAACTTCAATATTCAGAACGCTTGTTAATGTTTTTTTGTACTACTTTTTTATTAATTCTCCAATTAATTTAAACTTAAAATTCGTTTCATTTCTGTATCTAATTTCAAATGTATTTCATCATAATCATTAGATATGATTGGTTTAGCTATTTCTGGCCATTCAATAAATTTCCAATTATCGGAATCTATGTAATCTTCAATTCCAAAATTGAAAAGTTCTTCTAAATCATTTATTCTATATAAGTCAAAATGATATATGCTGCCAGTATCTAATTTATATTCGTTTACTATAGAAAATGTAGGACTACTAACATCATCAATACTCCCTAAACGATTTGCTAAGGCTTTAATTAGTGTTGTTTTGCCAACACCCATATCTCCATAAAAAAGCAATGTTTTTGTCTTTACATTGTCAATGAGTTGATTTACAACGCTATCAATCTCATTTAAATTATAGGAAATTCTCAATATCAATAAAATTTAGTGACAATATTAATAATTAATTTTTAATTTTCCTAAAAAAAAGTGTATTTCATCGATGTTATTTACCTTTTATAGATTTATTTAGGATTAAAAACCACAAATGGAATAATCATTTCTTCCAACGATACACCTCCATGTTGATAGGTATTTCTATAATAGCTAACATAATGATTGTAATTATTGGGATAGGCAAAAAATAAGTCGCTTTTTGCAAAAATATAGGAACTACTCATACTAATAGATGGTAAATGAATTTCTTTTGGGTCTTTTGCGACCAATACATCTTTGTTATCAAAAGTTAAGCTTCTGCCTGTTTTGTAACGTAAATTTAAACTGGTTTCCCTATCACCAATAACTTTTGATGGGTTCTTTACATTTATTGTCCCGTGGTCTGTTGTTAAAATAAGTTTAAAACCCATTTGTTGTGCCTGTTGTATCATTTCCAAAAGTGGCGAATTTTTAAACCAGCTTAGGGTTAACGATCTGTATGCTTTGTCGTTGGAAGCTAGTTCTTTTACAACCTCCATTTCTGTCTTTGAATGCGAAAGCATATCTACAAAGTTGTAAACAACAACAGTTAAGTCATTGATTTTAAGAGATTTGAAATTTTCAGCTAATTTTTTACCTGTTTTTAAATTGGTGATTTTATGGTACTCATATTTTAAATGGGTTAATCCCAATCGTTTTATTTGGCTATTCAAAAAATCTGCTTCATGCAAGTTCTTGCCTCCATCATCGGTGTCATTTTTCCAATACTGAGGAAATAATTTCTCCATATCACTTGGCATTAAACCTGAAAAAATAGCATTTCTAGCATACTGTGTGGCTGTGGGAAGAATACTGAAAAAAGCATCTTCTTTTTCCTTTTTATAATAATTATTGATTATTGGCTCGAAAACTTTCCATTGATCATATCGCAAATTGTCAATTACAATCATAATAGTTGGTTGCTCTTTACTTATCTCTGGTACTACTTTTTCTTTAAAAAGGGTGTGTGACATGATGGGTGCATCAGTATTTGAGCCAAACCAATTCGCATAATTTTTTTCAATAAATTTCCCAAATTGAATATTGGCTTCATTTTTTTGAGATTCCAAAATTTCGAACATGCCCGCATCTTCTATATCTTCAAGTTGAATTTCCCAATAAATTAGTTTTTGATAGAGAGCAACCCATTCTTCATAACTATTTACCATAGCCATTTCCATAGCTATTTTTCTAAATTCTTGTTGGTAATTTGATGTTGTTTTCTCTGAAATTAATCTGGAATGGTCCAAATTCTTTTTTAAACTTAACAGTATTTGGTTAGGGTTTACGGGCTTGATTAGGTAATCGGCAATTTTATTTCCAATAGCCTCTTCCATAATATATTCTTCCTCACTTTTTGTAATCATAACAACAGGAAGATTGTCTTTTTTTTCTTTAATTTCATTCAAAGTTTCAAGACCTGTAAGTCCAGGCATATTTTCATCTAAAAACACAATGTCAAAATTTTCTTCATCTAAAATATCGATTGCCTCTGTGCCACTTTTGCAAGTAGTGACTCTATAGTTTTTGTTTTCAAGAAATAAAATATGAGGCTTTAATAAATCAATTTCATCATCAACCCAAAGTATTTTTATTGTGTTCATATAACTATATTTGTATAATTTTAATGTAAAAATTCAAAGTTTGAACAAACTTAAAATATTAAACGACCCAATTTACGGATTTATTACTATTCCAAATTCGCTAACTTTCGATTTAATACAGCATAAATACTTTCAGCGCCTGCGCAGAATTACGCAAATGGGGATGTCTTATTTAGTATATCCAGGTGCCCATCATACTAGATTTCATCATGCCATTGGCTGTGTGCATTTAATGCAACAAGCCGTTAATGTACTTCGTTTTAAAGGAGTTAGCATTTCTGAAGAAGAAGAAATAGGCCTTTATGTAGCCATTTTGTTGCATGATATTGGGCATGGGCCATTCTCTCATGCTATGGAAAACAGTATAGTAAATAACGTGTCACATGAACAACTTTCTTTACTTTTTATGGAACGTTTGAATGAAGAATTTAACGGAAGTTTAACGCTTGCCATCCAAATTTTCAAAGGAGAATACCCCAGAAAATTTATGTGCCAGCTAGTTTCTGGACAATTGGATATGGATAGAGCCGATTATTTAAAACGCGACAGCTTTTATACAGGTGTTGCCGAAGGTAATATTAATAGCGAGCGTTTAATAACTATGCTACATGTAGTTGATGATAATTTGGTTGTAGAAGAAAAAGGTATATATAGTGTTGAAAAATTTATTATTGCTAGACGCCTTATGTATTGGCAAGTATATTTACATAAAACTAGTTTAGTAGCAGAACAGTTATTAATAAGGGTTTTAAAACGAGCTCAAGAGTTAAGTGACTTGGGTATGGAACTTCATGCTAGCAAGAGCATTTTATATTTTTTAAAAAATAAAATAACTATAGATAATTTTGATCATAATACCCTAGAGGTTTTTTCACAATTGGATGATTATGATATTATTTCAGCTATGAAAAATTGGCAATTCCATGATGATTTTGTGCTAAGTAATTTAAGTGAAATGATTATTAACAGAAATCTTCTTAAAATCAAGGTCAAGAATAAAGTTATTAAAGAAAATAGCTCAAAAAAATATATACTGGCACTCATGGATAAGTATGGTATTTCTGAAGATGAAGCTAGGTATTTTGTTTTCTCAGGCGATATTTCAAACCAAGCTTATCAATTAAGTACCAAGCGAATTAACATTTTGCACAAGTCTGGAAAAATTGAAGATATTGTTAAAGCTTCCGATCAATTAAATCTTAAAGCACTATCAAAACCTGTTACTAAATATTATATATGTTATCCTAAAGACAAACTTTAGTACATTTTTCCTATTTTTGCTTCAATTATATAAATTATTGTTAACTCATAGCGTGTGAAATTTACAGCACAACAAATTGCAGGGATATTGGAAGGTGATGTAGTTGGGAATCCCGATGTTGAAGTATCAAAGCTTTCAAAAATTGAAGAAGGTTTCGAGGGGTCTTTAACATTTTTGGCAAATCCAAAATATACACCTCACATATATTCTACTAAGGCTTCAATTACCATAGTTAATAAAACTTTTGTGCCTGATAATGACTTAAACACAACTTTAATTAAAGTTGACGATGCTTATAAATCATTTTCAAAGCTTTTGGAATACTACAATCAGGTAAAACTCAATAAAATTGGAATTGAACAACCAGTTTTTATATCAGAAAATTCTAAATATGGAGATAATGTTTACATTGGTGCGTTTTCATATATAGCAGATAATGTAACCATAGGCGATAACGTTAAAATTTTCCCTAATGCTTATATAGGAGATAATGTAATTATAGGCGATAATACTATAATTTTTGCAGGAACAAAAATTTACTCAGATTGCAAAGTGGGTAACAATTGTATTATAAATTCTGGAGTAATTATAGGTGCTGATGGCTTTGGCTTTGCACCTAATGAAAATGGAGAATATAACAAAGTACCTCAAACAGGAAATGTAATTTTAGAGGATTTTGTTGATATTGGAGCTGGTACAACAATAGATAGAGCAACTCTAGGATCAACTGTAATAAGAAGAGGGGTTAAATTAGATAACCAAATACAAATTGCACACAATGTAGAAATTGGCAAAAACACGGTTATAGCTGCTCAAACAGGAATAGCAGGCTCAACAAAAATTGGTGAAAATTGTCAGATTGGAGGTCAGGTAGGTATTGTAGGGCATATAGTAATAGGCAATAATGTGAAAATTCAAGCGCAATCTGGTATAGGTAGAAATGTAAAGGATAATGAAGTATTGCAAGGTTCTCCCGCGCTAACATATGGAGATTTTAACAAATCTTATGTGTATTTCAAAAACTTACCCAAGATTGTAAAAAATATTAATGATTTAGAAAAAAAAGTAAATGGGAATAGTTAATACCGAAATAAAACAAAAAACCATTAAAGACGAGGTTTCTTTAACAGGGGTTGGTTTACATACAGGTAAAGATGTCAAATTAACTTTTAAACCAGCAACAGCAAACTCTGGATTCGCTTTTAAAAGAATTGATTTGGAAGGGAGCCCTATTATAGAAGCAGATGCCAATTATGTTACTAATACACAGCGAGGTACCTGTTTAGAAAAAAATGGTGTTGCCATTCAAACATCCGAACATGTGCTTGCAGCATTGGTTGGATTGGATATTGATAATGCCATTATAGAATTGAACGAATCTGAACCACCAATAATGGATGGGTCATCAAAATTCTTTGTTGAGGCTCTTGAAAAAGCTGGAATTGTTGAGTTAGATGCCTATAGGGAAGAGTTTGTTGTAACAGATATTGTATCGTATACTGATGAAGATTCTGGTAGTGAGATTTTAGTAATGCCTTCAAAAGAGTACCAAATTACTACCATGGTAGATTTTGGAACAAAGGTTTTAGGAACCCAAAATGCCACATTAAATCAAATTTCAGATTTCAAGGAAGAAATTTCAAATTCCCGTACATTCAGTTTTTTACATGAAATTGAAATGCTTTTAGAAAACGGTTTAATAAAAGGTGGCGATTTAAATAATGCCATTGTTTATGTAGATAAAGAATTATCTTCAAAAACCATGGAAAAGTTAAAAGTGGCCTTTAAAAAAGATTCCATCGCAGTGAAACCAAACGGAATTTTAGATAATTTAACCTTGCACCATCCTAATGAAGCTGCAAGACATAAATTATTAGATGTTTTAGGTGATTTAGCATTGATAGGAACTAGAATTCGCGGAAAAGTTATAGCCAATAAGCCTGGTCATTTTGTAAATACGCAATTTGCCAAAAAATTGTCAAAGCTAATTAAAAACGAAAGACGTAATAATGTACCGAGTGTTGACTTAAACCAACCTCCTTTGATGGATGTAACCCAAATTATGGCAATGTTACCTCATAGACAACCTTTTTTATTAATTGATAAGGTTTTCGAATTAACAGATAGTGATGTGATAGCTACTAAGAACGTTACCATGAACGAAGAGTTCTTTAAAGGTCATTTCCCTGGAGCCCCTGTAATGCCTGGTGTTTTAATTGTTGAGGCTATGGCGCAAACAGGTGGTGTATTGGTTTTAAACACGGTTCCAGATCCTGAGAATTATTTAACATTTTTCATGAAAATGGACAATGTAAAATTCAAACAAAAAGTAATGCCCGGAGACACCTTAATCTTCAAATGTAGTTTAATTACACCCATACGTCGTGGCATATGCCACATGCAAGGGTATGCTTACGCAAATGGTAAACTGTGTGCTGAAGCAGAATTGATGGCCCAAATAACAAAAGTTAAATAAATATGAACCAACCATTAGCATACGTACACCCAGGTGCAAAAATTGCGAAAAATGTAGTTATTGAGCCTTTTGCTACTATTCATAACAATGTTAGAATAGGTGAAGGAACTTGGATTGGCAGCAATGTTACTATTATGGAAGGTGCCAGAATTGGAAAAAACTGTAATATTTTCCCTGGTTCAGTAATTTCAGCAGTTCCTCAAGACTTAAAATATAATGATGAAGATACTACTGTTGAAATTGGCGATAATGTTACCATAAGAGAATGCGTAACCATTAATAGAGGTACAGCAGATAGGATGAAAACCGTTGTGGGAAACAATTGTTTAATTATGGCTTATTGCCATATAGCTCACGATTGTGTAGTTGGAAATAATTGTATTTTTTCAAACAATAGTACCTTGGCAGGACATATAACGATTGGCGATTATGTGGTATTGGCAGGTATGACAGCAGTTCATCAATTCGTTTCCATTGGTAATCATGCCTTTGTTACAGGGGGTTCGTTGGTTAGAAAAGATGTGCCTCCTTATGTTAAAGCT
The DNA here is from genome assembly GCA_049451635.1 of Tamlana sp. Classification (GTDB taxonomy): domain Bacteria; phylum Bacteroidota; class Bacteroidia; order Flavobacteriales; family Flavobacteriaceae; genus JBMTVT01. The sequence goes on from JBMTVT010000060.1 coordinate 11,847, forward strand.
GCAAGGGAGCCATTATCATATGTTGGCATCAATTCAGTCGGACTTAGAAGACGTGGTTACTCAACTGATAAGATTAGGGAAATTCAAAATATATACAGAATACTTTATCAAAAAAACTACAACAATACACAAGCTTCAGAAATTATTGAAGCAGAAATGGAGGCAACTCCAGAACGCGATGAAATTCTTCAGTTTATAAAAAATTCACATCGCGGTATCATGAAAGGATATTTTAAATCAAATTAATTATATGGCAACAACAAGTGATATTAGAAACGGATTATGCATTCGTTACAATAATGATATTTATAAAATAATAGAGTTTTTACATGTTAAACCTGGTAAAGGCCCTGCATTTGTTAGAACAAAATTAAAGAGTGTTACTAACGGGAAAGTTCTTGATAATACATTTTCAGCGGGACATAAATTAGAGGATGTTCGCGTAGAAACCCATAAATTTCAATATTTATATAACGATGGCGAATTTTATCATTTTATGAATGAAGAGGATTATACCCAAATTAGACTAACTGAAGCTGCTTTAGATAGACCGGATTTGATGAAAGAGGGTGAAATAGTAACGGTTATTATAAATACTGAGGATAATATGCCGCTTTCCGTGGAAATGCCTGCCAGTGTTATATTGGAAGTTATACATACTGAACCTGGGGTAAAGGGAAATACAGCAACAAATGCCACTAAGCCAGCTACTGTTGAGACTGGAGCTGAAGTAAATGTGCCTCTTTTCATAAATGAAGGCGATAAAATTAAAATCGAAACAGAAAAAGGTACTTATAAAGAAAGAGTTAAAGAGTAATAATAGGTTTTGTTAATGTGCTGAAAGAAACTACTAAACAACCAAACTAACAAATGAAATTCCCAAAACCTTTCACATTAAAGCAGATTGCCAATTTAATTGATTGCAAATATATTGGTGATATCGACTTTCCAGTATTGGGTATGAATGAAATCCATGTGGTTGAACCTGGGGATATTGTTTTTGTAGATCATCCCAAGTATTATGATAAAGCCCTTAACTCTGCGGCTACCATCATCTTAATTAATAAAGAAGTAGATTGCC
>JBMTVT010000061.1:0-12860 GCA_049451635.1 Tamlana sp.
ACTAAAACAGGCGATAAAGGCACTACAGCATTATTTGGAGGCACTCGTGTGCCTAAACACCATATACGTATTGAAAGTTATGGAACAGTTGATGAATTAAACTCGCATTTGGGTTTAATTCGCGATCAAAACATCCATCAACACTACAAAGATTTAATTATTGAAATTCAAAACAAACTGTTTACCGTTGGAGCCATTCTAGCTACCGACCCTGAAAAGGCTATTTTAAAAAGTGGTAAAGAACGTTTAAATATTGAAAAAATCTCATCTAAGGATATTGAGCTTCTTGAAAAGGAAATGGATACTATGAACGACGCCTTACCACCCATGACACATTTTGTTTTACCTGGTGGGCATCAAACCGTGTCATTCTGTCATATTGCGCGCTGTGTATGCCGTAGAGCCGAACGTTTAGCAACTGCCCTAAACGATTTAGAACCTTTTGAAGCTAATGCTTTAACCTATCTTAACCGTCTTTCTGACTATCTTTTTGTGTTGGCACGAAAGTTGTCTCATGATTTGCAAGCAAATGAAATTAAGTGGATTCCTGAAAAGCCTTAGGGACTGAAGCTAGCTAACATGCAGCGCGTAAAGCCCGACCCGATAGGGGAACGCCAAAATAAAACCCACAAAAATTGCCCTAATTATTAACAAAGCAATCCTAAATTTAAGGGTTTAAAACACAATAGCATACGTTCTTAAAATTAATGATTAAATATTTCATTTTTTTCTTGCTTGTTTAAACTAAAAATTTATTTTTGCAAAAAAATTAACGCTCAAGAAATGTATTGGACTTTAGAATTAGCATCTTATTTAAGTGATGCGCCATGGCCTGCAACAAAAGATGAATTAATAGATTACGCTATTAGAACGGGTGCGCCATTGGAAGTTGTTGAAAATTTACAGTCGATTGAGGACGAAGGCGATTCGTATGATTCGATTGAGGAAATTTGGTCAGATTATCCAACTGATGAAGATTATCTTTGGAATGAAGATGAATATTAATAATATTGCATAAAGAATAGTTAAAAAGTCTCGATTTGAGGCTTTTTTTTATGCGAATACTTATATAAAATAATTACATAATGTATCTTTGAATACTTTTCAAAATAAAAAAAAATAAATCTATAAAAACGCGTTACATATAATCTAAAATCGTAACCATAAAAAATATACACATGAGTTTTTTAAATTCTGTACTTAAGGTATTTGTTGGCGACAAATCAAAACAAGATGTTAAAGCCATAACACCTTTAGTTGATAAAATTAAAACATTTGAAGCTGCTCTTGAAGCTCTATCGCATGATGAATTAAGAGCTAAAACAGCTAAGTTCAAAGTAATAATTGCTGAAGCCAATAAAGATATTGACAAGCAAATTGCACAACTTTTAGAAGACGCAGAAAACACCGAAGATATTGACCAACGTGAAGATATTTACGAGCAGGTAGATAGGCTTAAAGATGATGCCTATAAGATTACCGAAGACACATTAAACGATATTTTACCCGAGGCTTTCGCAGTGGTTAAAGAAACCGCAAAACGATTTGTAAACAATACATCCATAACCGTTAAAGCCAACGAATTTGACAGAATGCTTTCAGGTGACAAAGATTATATCACACTCGAAGATGACAAAGCTGTTTGGGCAAACTCTTGGGATGCAGCCGGAAAACCAATTACTTGGGATATGGTACACTACGATGTACAGCTTATTGGTGGTATTGCCATGCACCAAGGCAAAATTGCAGAAATGCAAACGGGTGAAGGTAAAACTTTAGTAGCTACATTACCTGTTTACCTTAATGCTTTAGCTGGTAAAGGTGTGCATTTAGTAACTGTAAACGATTACTTGGCAAAACGTGATAGCGCATGGATGGCTCCTATTTTTGAGTTTCATGGGTTAAGCATAGATTGTATTGACAATCACCAACCTAATTCGGCCGCCAGACGTAAAGCATATTTAGCTGATATTACCTATGGTACTAACAACGAATTTGGTTTTGACTACTTACGTGATAATATGGCGCATAATCCAGATGATTTGGTACAACGCCCACACCACTATGCTATTGTAGATGAGGTAGATTCTGTTCTGGTAGATGATGCCCGTACGCCTTTAATTATTTCGGGACCAATACCAAAAGGAGATCGCCATGAGTTTAATGAATTAAAACCAAAAGTTGATGATATTGTAGGTGTTCAACGTAAATATTTAACAGGTGTTTTAGCCGAAGCAAAAAAAATAATTGCCGCTGGCGATACCAAAGAAGGTGGCTTTCAATTATTGCGTGTGTACCGTGGTATGCCAAAAAACAAAGCACTTATCAAATTTTTATCTGAAGAAGGTGTAAAACAATTGCTTCAAAAAACCGAAAACTTTTACATGCAGGACAACAACCGTGAAATGCCTAAAGTTGATGCGGAATTGTACTATGTTATTGAAGAAAAAAACAACCAAATTGAATTAACCGATAAAGGAGTTGAATATATATCTGGAAAAGACGATCCAGACTTTTTCGTTTTACCTGAAATTGGTATTGAAATCGCAAAAATTGAAGAGCAAAAACTTTCCAAGGAAGAAGAAGCCAAACTAAAAGAAGAACTATTTAAAGATTTTGGAATAAAATCTGAGCGCATACATACATTAAATCAACTTTTAAAAGCCTATGCTTTATTTGAAAAAGACACCCAATATGTGGTGATGGACAATAAAGTTATGATTGTTGATGAACAAACTGGCCGTATTATGGATGGCCGCCGTTATTCTGACGGATTACACCAAGCCATTGAAGCCAAGGAAAATGTAAAAATTGAAGATGCTACCCAAACTTTTGCAACCGTAACTCTTCAAAATTACTTTAGAATGTACCGTAAATTGTCTGGTATGACAGGTACCGCTGTTACGGAAGCTGGCGAGTTCTGGGAAATCTATAAATTAGATGTTGTTGAAATTCCAACCAATCGCCCTATTGCGCGTGATGACAGAGAAGATTTAGTATATAAAACTAAACGTGAAAAATACAATGCTGTTATTGATGAGGTTACTAAACTATCAGAAGCTGGACGTCCTGTTTTAATTGGTACAACCTCGGTTGAAATTTCGGAGTTACTTGGCAAAATGTTGAGCATTAGAAGAATACCTCATAACATATTAAATGCGAAGCAACACAAAAAAGAGGCAGAAATTGTAGATCAAGCAGGTAGAGCTGGACAGGTAACTATTGCAACAAATATGGCTGGTCGTGGTACCGATATTAAGTTAAGTGACGAAGTTAAAAAAGCCGGTGGGTTGGCCATTGTAGGTACCGAACGTCACGATTCTCGTCGTGTAGACCGCCAGTTACGTGGTCGTGCTGGTCGTCAAGGAGACCCTGGAAGTTCACAATTTTACGTATCGCTTGAAGATAATTTAATGCGTTTATTTGGTAGCGAGCGTATTGCGAAAATGATGGATAGAATGGGATTAAAAGAAGGTGAAGTTATCCAACATTCCATGATTTCAAAATCGATTGAACGTGCTCAGAAAAAAGTAGAAGAAAACAACTTTGGAGTTCGTAAGCGATTACTGGAGTATGATGATGTTATGAACGCGCAACGTGAGGTGGTTTATAAGCGTCGTCGTCATGCCTTACACGGTGAACGTTTGCGTGTGGATTTGGCAAATATGATTTTTGATACTTCGGAAGGTATTACAGAAACCAATAAGGAAGCTAACGATTATAAAAACTTCGAGTTTGAATTGATTCGTTATTTCTCAATGAGTTCCCCAATCTCAGAAGCAGATTTTGGAAAATTAACGGCTCAAGAAATCACCTCCAATATTTATAAATCTGCTTTCGAACATTACAGAGCTAAAATGGAACGTAATGCAGATATCGCTTTTCCAGTGATTAAAAATGTATACGAAACGCAACGTCATAAATTTAAACGTATTGTTGTGCCTTTTACTGATGGCACAAAGAGCTTAAATGTAGTTACAGATCTTGAAAAAGCTTATGTAACAAATGGTAAACAGTTAATTACCGATTTTGAAAAAAATATCACTTTAGCCATTATTGATGATGCTTGGAAAACGCATTTGCGTAAAATGGATGAGTTAAAACAATCTGTTCAATTAGCTGTTCATGAACAAAAAGACCCATTACTAATTTATAAATTTGAAGCTTTTGAGTTGTTTAAGTCAATGATTGACCAAGTAAATAAAGATGTGATTTCATTCTTATTTAAAGGGGAATTACCTCAAGAAACCCAAAACACCATTCAAGAAGCAAGAGTACGCAAACAAGAGAAATTAAACGTTCAAAAGGATGAAATTCCTAATTTAGATGAACGTTCTGCTCAAAATAGAGCAGCTGGCAACACACAACGCCAACAAGAAGTTATTGAAACCATTGTTCGCGACAGGCCAAAAATTGGTCGTAACGACCGTGTTACGATTAAACATGTAATTAATGGTGAAAATAAAACTTTAAAATATAAGCAAGCTGAACCTTTAATTGCCAAAGGAGATTGGGTTTTGGTTGAAGATTAACTTTACGTCATTACGAGGAGAACTTAGCGACGCAGTAATCTTTTATATTTAAAAAAATTGCTACAGCAAATTTTAAATTTACTTTGCAATGACCAAAAACAGTAAAAATCCTGATAGTTAACTATCAGGATTTTTACTGTTTTAATGTCTTGAATTACCAACTAAAATTTTAAAATGATTGTTATAATGGGCGTTAGTGGTTGTGGAAAAACTACCATTGGAAAATTATTATCATAGAAAACGGGATTGCCATTTTATGACACTGATGATTTTCATACAAAAGCTAACATTGAAAAAATGAAAAATGGTATACCTCTAGATGATACCGACAGACAACCTTGGCTTGAATCATTATCAAATCATATAAAAACATGTGAAGCTAATGGCAGTGCTATTTTAGCATGTTCGGCTTTAAATGAAAAATACCGTGAGACTTTAAGTTCTAAAATCAATATTATAAATGGGGTATCAATAACCCTTGAAGAAAGTATATATGACTACTCTAAATCTTGATGCTTAGAGTAATTTCTCCATTTTTCAATGCATTGTTGCATATCGTCAGGAACGGGTGTTTCAAACCTTAAAAACTCCCCTGTTTTTGGATGTTCAAAACCCAATGTTTTAGCGTGTAGTGCTTGCCTAGGTAATATTTTAAAACAGTTTTCTACAAACTGTTTATATTTTGTAAAGGTTGTTCCTTTTAATATTTTATCGCCACCATAACGCTCATCATTAAAAAGCGTATGACCAATATGTTTCATGTGTACTCGTATTTGGTGGGTACGACCAGTTTCTAACTTACAAGACACCAATGTTACGTAACCCAAGCGTTCCAAAACTTTGTAATGTGTTACTGCTGGCTTGCCCTTTTCTGCTTCATCACCAAGAAAAACAGTATTTTGCAAACGGTTTTTAGGATGACGACCAACATTGCCTTCAATAGTTCCTTCATCGTCTTCAACATTCCCCCAAACAATAGCAACATATTCTCGCTCACTTGTTTTTTCAGCAAATTGCAACGATAAATGTGTCATTGCCTGTTCGGTTTTAGCTACTACTAATAGTCCACTCGTATCTTTATCAATCCTGTGTACCAAACCTGGACGTTCACTGGAGTTATTGGGTAAATTATCAAATCTGTATATTAAAGCATTTATAAGGGTACCCGAATAATTTCCGTGGCCAGGGTGCACTACCATACCAGCAGGTTTATTGACCACCAAAAGTTGGTCGTCTTCATAAACCACATCAATATCAATAGCTTCAGCAACCAATAAATTTTCGTATGGTGGATGTGTGAATAACACGCGAATACTGTCATTTGGTTTTACCTTATAATTTTGTTTTACGGGTATGCCATTAACAAAAATACTTCCGTTTTTAGCAGCCGTTTGAATTTTGTTTCTGGTAGCATTTTCAACAAAATTCATTAAATATTTATCTATACGAAGTGGCTTTTGTCCTTTTTCAACGGTAAAAGCGTAATGCTCGTATAGATCGCTTTCTTCATCGTCAGGTAATTGTGGGGTATAATCGTCCATAATTATGGTCTGTTACCATTACCAAGCACTAAATCTATAACAGATGTTTTGGGCAATTTATCACCAAATGTAATAGTTTTGCCCTTATGCGAGAGTTTTAAAACCATGTCTTTTCCAAGATTATCAACATAGGTAATTTTGCCCACTTTAAAACCTAATGCTTCAAGGGTAGGCTTTACTTGTCGATACGTTTTATCGATTAACCCGTCTGGAACTCTAATTTTTCTATACCCTGAAGGATTTAATGTAATGTATACTTTTCTGTCTTCCTTAACTTTAGTACCCGCTATAGGATCTTGCTCGATAACCGAAAATTTAGGGTAATCGGGATTATAATTAGCTGAATCTTGAATTTGCATAACCAAATTATGATCCTCTAATTCAACTTGAGCAACACTGATTGATTTACCTTTTAAGTCTGGAACCGTTTCAAAATCACCATGATTGGTAGTAATATTTAACCACTTTAACAATAAAATACACAACACAACTATTGCTGCAATTGCCAATAAAATTTGTTTTAAAAATGTTTTACTAGTCAGGAATTTAATGATGATCATTTAAAGAATTTTCTGTTAGACAAATATATAAAAACAGAACTGTTTTTTGTTTTGCTATTTATATGATATTTTAGCTTAACTATTATTAGATACGTTTTATTGTTAATTTTAGATGAATACTAATTTATTTCGGCATCAATGAAAAAAAATATTGCCATTATTATGGGTGGATATTCTAGTGAATATCAAATTTCCTTAAAAAGCGGAAACGTAGTTTATGAAACGCTTAACAACCCAAAATATAACGCCTATCGTATCCATATTTTTAAGGATAAATGGGTTTATGTTGATGTTGATAACAGGGAGTTTCCTATTGATAAAAATGATTTTTCCGTTAATATCCATGGCGAAAAAATCTCTTTTGATTGTGTTTTTAATGCCATTCATGGTAGCCCAGGTGAAGATGGTTTTATGCAAGGCTATTTTAAATTACTCAATATACCCCAAACTAGTTGCGATATGTACCAAGCTAGTTTAACATTTAATAAACGTGACTGCTTAAGTGTTTTAAAGCCTTATGGTATAAAAACTGCCGAATCTTTTTATTTAAATTTTGGAGACACTATCAATGAAAGTGAAATCATTAAAAAAGTAGGCTTACCATGTTTTGTTAAAGCTAACAAAGCTGGTAGTAGCTTTGGGGTAACCAAAGTGCATAAAAAAGAAGATTTACAAAATGCTATTGATATCGCCTTTAAGGAAGATGATGAGATTATTATTGAATCATTTTTAGATGGCACCGAAGTTTCCGTAGGGGTTATAACCTATAAAGGCAAAACTAAAGTATTGCCCACCACTGAAATAGTCTCTGAAAATGATTTTTTTGATTACGAAGCCAAATATTTAGGAAAATCCCAAGAAATAACACCAGCAAGATTAACCAAAGAACAACAGGACAAAGTAAACACGGTAGCCAAAAGAGTATACGAGGTTTTAAAAATGACCGGTTTTAGCAGAAGTGAATATATATTTAAAAATGGTGAACCACATTTATTGGAGGTAAATACGGTTCCAGGGTTAACTAAAGAAAGTATTTTACCACAACAAGCCGCAGCCGCAGGAATAAGCCTAAGCGATTTATTTGATAATGCTATTGAGGAAGCTTTGAAAGCCTCCCTTAATCCCTCCAAAGGAGGGAAATAAAATCATCTAAAAGATTTGTATATTTACAATGAATTAATTTCTCCCCTTTGGGGAGACCAAGAGGGTCTTATGAAACGAGCACTATTTCCAGGGTCTTTTGATCCGTTAACTCTAGGCCACTACGATATTATAACTCGTGGCGTGACACTTTTTGATGAAATTATTGTGGCCATTGGTGTGAATTCTGATAAAAAATACATGTTTACTCTTGATGAACGTAAGCGTTTCATTGAAGAAGCTTTTGCTAATGAACCAAAAGTAAAAGTTGTTACATACAAAGGCTTAACAGTTGATTTTTGCAAGGAAATTGGGGTAGATTTTATTTTACGTGGACTTAGAAACCCCGCAGATTTTGAATTTGAAAAAGCTATAGCCCATACCAATAGAAACCTCTCTGAAATTGAAACTGTTTTTCTACTAACTGCCGCTCGTACCTCATATATTGCTTCATCCATTGTGCGTGATGTGATTATAAATAATGGTGATTATACTAAGTTAGTTCCTGAGAGCGTGCGTGTAAAACAACATCATTCTGAATGAACTTCTATTTAAAATTAAAAAATTACTGTTTAATCGTTTTAATCATTTTATCCTCTTGCGCTAGAAGCAAACCTATAAAATAAAAAACAGATTTCTGTACTAATATTCATAGAAACGATAGCATCACACTTACCAAAGAACTTGAAGATGCAGCTTTCTTGATGGAAACAAAAACAGGGGTTTATGTTTTAGAAGATGACAGCGGCTCTATGGTTGCAAGAGCATGGTTAAGTGAATATGCCGAAAAAACAATTGATATTCAATACTTCATATTTTCAACCGATAATGTTGGACTTATAGCTTGCGACTATTTAGTTAGAGCAGCTGATAGAGGTGTTATAGTAAGAATTATTGTTGATGACATAATGGTGGATGCCGATATTGAAGACATTTTAACTTTTAATTCCCACGAAAATATTTCGGTCAAAATATATAATCCGGGAGTTAACTTAGGGAAAAATATATTCCAAAAAACAGGAAAATTTGCTACAGGTTTTAGAGATTCAAACCAACGGATGCATAATAAAACGTTTATTGTTAATAACAAAGTTGTTATAACAAAACCAGAAAATTAGCCGCTGAAGCATTAGAAATTGCTGGCACATCTTCATCAATTCCTATCTTAATTAATGCCATGAACGATAAGGTTCAAAACGTTTCAATAGCTGCTTTGAATGCTTTGGAACATTTAGGTAAAAATGACGAGCTAACAAAAACGATTGTAAAAAACGTTTTAATTGGGTTAAGCAAATTAATGATCGTAAAGCAAAGTATGAAGCCAATAAACACAAAAAATATAAAATATTCCGTTGGGAATGTGCCAGTAAAAAATCATTCGACCGTGTTGAAGAGCAACTTAAAAAACCCATAAGATAGTTTTGCGTTAGGGATTGCAGTGAAAATCTTTTTGCTTTTTTGCAAAAGATTGAAACGGAAAGCCCGACCCTTGTGGTAACGCCCAAATTATTATACTAAAACTTGTATTCCGAAAGCCCTTTGGTAAACGCCTCAGGGTTTTCTGCTAAGTGGTAACGTGGGTCGTCAATATCTTCAACAATTAATTCCCTGAATTTAGGGCTCGCTTTGTAAAGCAGTATTTTACAATCCTCGCTTAAGTGCTTAAGTTTGATTTGTTTTCCTGCTTCTTCATATTTATTAACCAAATTAAATATGGCTTCGAGTGCTGAATGATCACTAACACGAGATTCAATAAAATCTATTTCAACTTTATTAGGGTCGTTTTTCACATCAAACTTATCATTAAAAGCCAATATAGATCCAAAAAATAAAGGCCCCCAAATTTCGTAAACTTTTGTGCCATCTTCTCGCATACGTTTTCTGGCTCGAATACGTTTGGCGTTTTCCCATGAAAACACAAGTGCACTAATAATAACGCCAGCAATTACTGCAATGGCTAAATCGAAAATAACGGTTAGTGAGGATACCGCTACCAATACAATAACATCGCTAACAGGTATTTTATTTAAAATACGGAAACTACTCCAGGCAAACGTGCCAATTACTACCATAAACATGACGCCAACTAAAGCTGCAATGGGAACTTGCTCTATGAGACCCGATGCAAAAAGAATAAAAACCAATAATAAAACGGCAGCTACAATACCTGATAATCTGGTTCGTCCACCAGATTTTATATTGATTAACGATTGTCCAATCATAGCACAACCACCCATACCGCCAAACAATCCGGTAACAATATTGGCACCACCTTGCGCTAAACATTCGCGGTTTGTATTACCTCTAGTTTCGGTTAATTCGTCAACTAAGTTTAAGGTCATTAATGATTCTATTAACCCAATAGCTGCGAGAATTAAAGCGTACGGGCCTATAAACTTAAGGGTTTCTAGACTAAACGGCACTTTGCTAAATATATCTGTTTGAAATTGTGGCAAACCACCTTTTAAGCCTTTTCCTGCTCCATCACGAATAAAACTACCTACTGTTGCGACATCCAGTTTTCCGAAAATCACAATTGCTGAAACCACTAAAATACCTATTAAAGCTTCTGGTAATTTTTTTGTGAGCCTTGGTAATCCAAACATAATACCCATGGTAAGTGCCACAAGACCAAGCATGGTCCAAAGTTGAGCTCCAGAAAACCAATCACCATTGGCATCTTTAAACATCCCTAATTGCGATAGAAAAATAACAATTGCCAAACCGTTTACAAACCCCATCATTACTGGGTGCGGAATCAATCTTACAAATTTACCAAGTTTAAAAACGCCAGCCATCATTTGTATGATGCCCATTAAAATAACAGTTGCAAACAAATAGTAAAGCCCAAGTTGCTCTCCTTCTGCCCCCATGGCATTACCCTCGGCAACCAAATTTACCATAACCACTGCTAAGGCACCAGTAGCACCACTTATCATACCAGGCCGCCCACCAAAAATAGAGGTAATAAATCCAATCATAAACGCCGCGTACAAACCAACCAAAGGATCTACGCCAGCAACAAACGCAAATGCCACTGCTTCAGGAACAAGTGCCAAGGCTACTGTAATTCCACTTAAAATATCATTTTTGACATTGGCTGCTCGTTTGGTAATAAATTCGGTCATTACTACTTATTTGAAGCTGCAAATTTACGGTTAATATATTCCCCAACAAGTGAAGTTCTATTTTTTGCTTTGTATGGATACTATAACGTTTGAAAAATTATCATATAATTTCTTTAGAAATTGTAGATTTACTCAAACTATCATTTTTTATGAAAAAAATTCTTTACCTCTTTGTTTTTATAGTTGCATGTAATTCTTCAAACGAAAAACCTCACTATGATTTTGAAACGCATTTTGAAAAATCTAATGGTTTAGAAACAGCAACTTACCTGCAAACTATTGAATATTATAAAAACTTAGCTGAAAACTATCCTGAAATTTCAATTGATAGTTTTGGTGAAACTGACTCTGGTAAACCTTTGCATCTTGTTACTTTAGATATGGATAAAGAATTTGATTTTACAGAAATCCATAAAAAAGGAAAAAGGGTTTTATTGATAAACAATGGAATTCATCCCGGAGAATCAGATGGTATTGATGCTACCATGATGCTTTTTAGAGATATTGTTCAAGGCAATATTGAAACACCAAAAAATACCGTTTTAGCCACCATTCCTATTTATAATGTTGGCGGCAGTTTAAATAGAAATTCAACCACGCGTACCAACCAAAATGGCCCTTTGGAATATGGCTTTAGAGGTAACGCTAGAAATTATGATTTAAACCGGGATTTTATAAAATGTGATACCAAAAATACCAAAACATTTGCAGAAATTTTTCATTTGGTTTACCCTGATGTTTTTATCGATACCCATGTAAGCAATGGTGCCGATTATCAATACACACTCACCCATTTATTCACACAACACAAAAAACTGGGAGGCAATTTAGGAAATTACATTCATACCAAAATGATGCCCAAGCTAAAGCAAAAACTCGCCAATAAAGACTGGGAAATTACCCCTTATGTGAATGTTTTTAATGAAGTTCCCGAAAAAGGGTTTTCTCAATTTATGGATTATCCGCGCTATTCAACTGGTTACACCACACTCTTTAACACGCTAGGGATGATGGTTGAAACGCACATGTTAAAACCTTACAAACAACGTGTTGAAGGCACTTATGAGCTCATAAAAAGTATGATTGAAATTACCGAAGAAGAAGGTGATGAAATTTCTAGATTACGAAAACAAGCCATGTCAGAAATTCAAAATCAAAAAACTTATGTTTTGGATTGGGACATTGATACCACAAAAACCTCAACCTTAAATTTTAAAGGTTTTGAAGGCGAAATTATTAAAAGCGAGGTTACTGGTTTTGATAGATTGAAATACGACAGAACTAAACCATTTACAAAACAAGTTACTTATAAAAACTATTTTAAACCAAATTTGGAGGTTGAAGTCCCAAAAGCCTATATAATTCCGAAAGGATGGCACCATGTGATTGATCTACTAAAATTGAATCATGTTGAAATGACCCCTTTTGAAAACGATACTGTTATAGCAGTTGAGTCATACAAAGTTAAAGATTACAAAACGAGGCAAATACCATATGAAGGACATTACCAGCATTATAATACCCAAATTGAAAAATCACAAAAAGACATGTCTTTTTTTAAAGGAGATTATATTATTTACACTAATCAAAATACTATAAGATATTTGATGGAAACGCTAGAGCCCCAAGCACCTGATTCGTTTTTTAACTGGAACTTTTTTGATACAATTTTACAACAAAAAGAAGGCTTTTCTCCTTATGTTTGGGAGGATAAAATTGTAGAGATTTTAAAAACCAATCCAAGGCTTCAAATAGCGTTTAATGTGAAGAAATCTTATGATAAGGATTTTGCCAACAATTGGTATGCGCAGCTAGATTGGTTGCATAAACAGACGGATTATTTTGAGAAAGCCCACATGCAATACCCAGTTTATAGAATCAATAATTTTTTTTAAAAATTTCAAGAAAAATATATACATTAGAATCACTTTATCAACCATGATATAAGTGACTATGTAT
>JBMTVT010000062.1:0-12535 GCA_049451635.1 Tamlana sp.
AAAAAGCGCAATCATTTATTTGATTGCGCTTTTTTATGTAAAAACATTTTATTTATAACTAGGGCATGAGGAAACGTAACAGCAGCAATAAAAGAAAAGAAAATGGCATAAAACATTTTGTCATCTTTCAAAAGATAAAAAAGAATGCTGATACCTATTAATGACATAAACCAATAAGGTAGAGCCTTTATAAAATATTTTAAAATGGTTTTGGTATTAAACTCTTTATAAATGAAAGAAACCTGCTCAAATAGAGAAGGAATGCTATGCCAAAAAATAAAGTAAATAGTAAAACCCCAAATTAGTGTTGATACGTTAAATATGATAGTGAAAATAACGAGATAAAATATTTCTTTTAAAAATAAAGCACGATAAGTTTTTGAAAAAATCATTACATAGGTTGAAATAATCAAAAAAGTTACTAAAGTGCTTATGAATGAATATTCAACAATACTCTTTCGTATACTATAATTGGCAATAGATTCAATGATTTCTATAACTTCACTTGTGTTTAAAATAAATAAAATTTGCAAAACCAATAACCCATAAACGAAGTAAAAAATATTAAGAATGGATTTATGAAGATTAAGGTTTTTATTTTCCATATGTTGCTCACCAAAATGAAAAGCACTAAAAGCAACAAAAAGTAATAATGCAAATAATGGTATAAAGTAAAAAACTGTTACAGCAATAAAAATAGTTAATAAATATCTTGTCAATAACTTTAAATAGCTGTGTTTTTGTTTTGATTTTGATAAGGTGTTTAAAAGTAAAATATCATTAGACCCATGCAAGATTCCAAAGGAAAAAATTAAAATAAAACCCAAAATCACTTCAATTGTCCCTGTTAAGTAGGAAGTAATCCATAAGCCTACAAAACTTAAGAATATTGAGATATTATATATTTTATGCATTGAAAATAAGTATTTGACAAAATTATAGTAAAATAATTGATTAAATAGTAATTATTTTGTTTAATTTTTATTACATTTGATTAAACTAAATTAATCATCTAAATAATTATTATGAAAATTTTTTTATTATTGGACATTACGTCTAAACTGGATCCAACCGACTATGTTGGTTTTACTTTCTTTGTGGGCTGTATGGCTATGATGGCTGCATCAGCATTTTTCTTTTTATCTTTAAATCAGTTTGATAAAAAGTGGAGAACCTCTGTATTAGTTTCAGGACTAATTACTTTCATTGCAGCTGTTCATTATTTCTACATGAGAGATTATTGGGCTGCAAACATGGAATCGCCTACATTCTTTAGATATGTAGATTGGATTTTAACGGTTCCATTAATGTGTGTTGAATTTTATTTAATTCTAAAAATTGCAGGGGCTAAAACTTCTTTAATGTGGAAGATGATAGGGTTATCTGTTATCATGTTAGTCACAGGTTATTTTGGAGAAGCTGTTTTTACAGATCAAGCTGCTTTATGGGGTGCTATTTCTGGTGTAGCTTATTTCGTAATCGTTTATGAAATTTGGTTAGGAAGTGCCAAAAAGTTAGCAGTTGCTGCTGGTGGAGATGTATTAAAAGCACATAAAATATTGTGTTGGTTTGTGCTAGTTGGTTGGGCTATCTATCCATTAGGTTACATGATGGGTACTGATGGTTGGTACAATAGTATGATTCCTGCTGGTAATATTGATGTGGCTTACAACATTGCAGACGCCATAAATAAAATTGGTTTCGGTTTAGTAATCTACTCATTAGCTGTTAAAAAGCAAGATGTGAATGCCTAAATAATAGAACAATTAATTATAAAGAAAACGCAACCATATTTGGTTGCGTTTTTTTATTGGAATAAGTTACTTTTACTCCAAACAATAAACATGTCTTTTTCCAGCAAAATAAAATCAAATTACCAACCTAAGCGAATAGCGGTAAAACTTAATGCGAAAGGAGAGCAGTTTGTTTTAAAGGGCCATCCATGGGTGTTTTCAAACAGTATAGTTAAAGTTAATAATGATTCGAAAACAGGAGATTTGGCCATTGTTTTTAGTAAAAATAAAAATAAAGTTATTGGCATAGGGTTGTACGATGCTGGTTCTCCAATTCGACTTAAAATCATTCATAATTCTGAAGAAAAAGTTGAGATCAATGCAGCTTTCTTTCATTTTAAAATAGAAGAAGCATTTGCATTAAGGCAACCACTTTTAAAAACCAACACCAATAGTTATCGTTTATTATTTGGTGAAAATGATGGTTTCCCGGGGTTAATAGCCGATGTTTACGATAAAGTATTGGTTGTTAAATTGTATTCTGAAATTTGGCTTCCATACATTCAAACAATCATTCCTAGTTTACAGCGAATTTCAAAAGTTGAAACCATCGTCATCAGGTTAAGTAGAAGTTTACAAAACTCAAGCAATCATCAATTAAAAGATGGTGATGTTGTTTTTGGTACTTTAAATAACGAAGTGGTAGAATTTGCAGAACATAACGTAAAATTTTCAGCTCATGTCATTAAAGGACATAAAACGGGTTATTTTTTAGACCACCGTGCAAACAGAAAACAAGTAGGCGAGTGGAGTAAAGGCAAAACGGTTTTAGATGTATTTAGTTATGCTGGCGGATTTTCGGTACATGCTTTATTTAACGGTGCTGAAGAAGTAACCAGCTTAGATATAAGCAAACAAGCGTTGGAAGTAGCCATCCAAAATGGAAAACTTAATACTTATACCGGTGTCCACAAAACCATTACCGGGGATGCTTTTAAGGAACTTCAACAATTAATTGAACATAAAAAAACCTTTGATGTTGTAGTAATTGACCCTCCAAGTTTTGCAAAACAAGCCTCAGAAATTGAATTGGCCAAAAAGAAATATGCACAGTTATCAGCTTTGGGTGAAAAGTTAACTGCAAAAAATGGGTTATTGGTATTAGCATCCTGTTCTTCAAGAGTGCAAAGTCATGAGTTTTTTGATATAAATGAACAAGTTTTAGACGCTACTAAAAGATTGTATAGATTAATTTTGAAGACTTCCCATGATATAGACCACCCCGTAACATTTCCCGAAGGAGCGTATTTAAAGTGTGGGTATTATAGATTTAAAGACTAAAAAGTATTATGCATGCATAATATTTGTATATTTAAGCTTTAAAAATTAAAATAAAATGCAAACCGAACTCACCAACTTACTCAATATAAAATATCCAATAATTATGGCACCTATGTTTTTAGTTTCCAACGTAGCCATGGTTAAAGAAGCTATGAATAGTGGCATAGCGGGATGCATACCTGCATTAAACTATAGAACTTTAGACGAACTGAAAATAGCTATAAAAGAATTAAAAGCAGCGAAACCCGAAGGAGGCTCATTTGGATTTAATCTAATAGTCAACAAATCGAATATAAAGTATAGAGGACAATTAGAAGTTTTATGTGAAGAGGGATGTGATTTTATTATTACCTCATTAGGAAGCCCTGAGGAAACTATAAAACAAGCGCATAAAGTAGGTATTAAAGTATTTTGTGACGTTGTAGATTTAAAATTTGCGAAAAAAGTTGAGAGCTTGGGTGCCGATGCCATAATTGCTGTAAACAATCAAGCAGGAGGGCATAGAGGTCATTTGTCTCCAGAAAAACTAATAAAAGACCTTAGTGCAAACTGTAGTATTCCAATAATTTCAGCAGGTGGTGTAGGGTGTAAAGCCGATATTGATAAAATGATAAGTTTTGGTGCTGATGGTGTTTCAGTTGGGAGTCCATTCATAGCATCAGTAGAAGCCAATGTTACTGAAGACTACAAGCAGGCTTGTGTTGATTATGGAGCTGATGATATTGTGATGACAGAGCGTATTTCAGGAACACCTTGTACTGTAATTAATACTCCATATGTTCAAAAAATAGGAACTAAGCAAACCTGGTTGGAATCTATTTTGAATAAGAACAAGAAATTAAAAAAGTGGGTTAAAATGATTCGCTTTTCAATAGGTATGAATGCTACTAAAAATGCAGCTACAAAAGCAACTTATAAAACCTTATGGGTTGCAGGGCCAAGTATAGGGTATACGGATAAAATTTTACCCACAAAAGATATCATTAAGCGTTTAATTAGTTAACTAACGCAATGTTTTATTATTTTCTTGTTTGTTCTTGCCAACAAATAAGCTAATAGTTGTACTAACAACTAAGCCACCTGTTGTGGTCGCGACCCATTCTCCAGTATCAAATTTGCTGTCATCCTTAGTGCTATCGTAAACTTCTTTTGCAAAACCTGCAAGAGTTGAAACGCCTAAACTATACCAAAAGGCCTTTTTCTTGTTTTTTGTAGTTTTAAAAACAATGTTGTAAGTTACCCCCGATATAATTGCACCAGCAGTAAGGTGTATTTTATCATCAGTAGATGAGAACTGAGCGCTACTTAAGCTAGTAATAAACAAAGCTAAAATGGTTAGTATCTTCTTCATCTGTTATTATTCAATTGTTTTTCAATGGTCAGATTGAATGCCAAATTATTATTTCCAGTTTTTAATGCAGTTCTTTAAAAATTTTTAATCTAATTTTTTCCCATTCCTCTTTTAAAATACCATAGCAACAAGTATTGCGTTTAAAGCCATCTAGCATTAAAGTATCTTTTCTTAAAACGCCTTCAAGCTTACCGCCAATTTTTTCGACAGACTTCCTTGATCGAATGTTTCTTTTATTAACACGAAAGGCTACTTTATCAAAATTTAAAGTCTCTAAGGCATATTGTAGCATTAAAAACTTCATGTTTTTATTTAAACCTGTACCCTGAAATTCCCTACCAATAGATGTAGATCCAATTTCGAGCACTTTGTTTTTCTAGCTTATATTTATAAAGCGTGTTGTGCTAGCTTAAGTATTTTATTGTTTATCAAAAATAATAAAAGCCAAGGCATTTTCATGGTAATAATTATCAATTGCAATTTCCACATAATTTTTTAAGTCTTTGGGAGTGTCTATTTTTGATGGTGAATACTGTACTAATTTTTTTTGATTAGCAATTTGACACAATTGTTTATAATTACCTAAATATAAAGGAGACAATCTTACACGTTGGTTTTCAAGGGTTGGAGATTTCATAAATTTTGAATATGAATGCTTTTAAAAACTCATGGTTAAGTCTAATTAATTACACAGGCATTTTGTACTTTTACAAACGCGTTTAAAAATACAGTATTTCTATGCAATTATCTAAAGAAAAGGTTTTAAAACAGGCAAACAAAGTATGTAAAAACACCTTAATGGAAACCTTAAAAATTGAAATGGTAGATTTTGGTGATGATTTTTTAGTCGCTCGAATGCCCGTAAACTCTAGAGTACACCAACCAGATGGTGTTTTGCACGGCGGTGCTACCGCTGCCTTGGCAGAAAGTGTAGGTAGTTTTACAAGTCATATTTTTATTGATACTGAAAAATTTTTTGTTAGAGGTATTGAAATCACTGCCAACCATTTAAAAAGTGTTACAGATGGCTTTGTTTATGCTAAAGCCACGTTTTTACATAAAGGTAAAACCACTCAATTATTGGATATTCGAGTAACAGATGATGCCAATAATTTAATTTCTGTTTGCAGACTATCTACCATTTCATTACCTAAAAAATAAGAATGGACTCCGAAGATTTTTTTAAGCGTATTGAAACACAATACCAAAACCAATTACCTTTTGTAGTTTATAGAAAGCCTAATGGAAAGTCTGTTTCTGGCATGCTTCAAATAAATAATGATTTGGTTTATACTGAAAATTTCAACGAACAAGGTTTTGTGTTTTCTCCTTTTAATGATTTGAAAAATAAGG
Source organism: Tamlana sp. (assembly GCA_049451635.1). Classification (GTDB taxonomy): domain Bacteria; phylum Bacteroidota; class Bacteroidia; order Flavobacteriales; family Flavobacteriaceae; genus JBMTVT01. Next base: position 5,779 of record JBMTVT010000062.1, read on the forward strand.
TTTTAATCCCATCAAATATTTCAGAAAATATAGTTCTAGATAATTTCGTTATTGAAGAATTTACTATGCCACAGAAGGCAGGAATTTTTAAAAACATTTCTTTAGAATCAGATAAAGAATTCCATATGAACCTTATTAACAAAGGGGTTTTGGCCATTAAAAATAAAGAGTTTCAAAAGGTTGTATTATCCAGAAGAGAAGTTGTTGATCTAGAAGATGACCATCCAATAAATATATATAAAAAACTCCTTAATCTATACAAATCGGCATTTGTGTATTGTTGGTATCACCCTAAAATTGGATTATGGTTAGGGGCTACTCCAGAGACTCTAATTAAAATTGAAAGTAATCGGTTTTCTATTATGGCCCTTGCAGGCACCCAAGATTATAAAGGCAAAATGGATGTTTCCTGGAAAAATAAAGAAATACAAGAGCAACAATTTGTTACAGATTTTATAGTTGAGAATTTAAAACCATGGGTTACCAATGTTAAAATATCTGATATTGAAACCGTTAAAGCCGGTAATTTACTGCATTTAAAAACCATAGTTTCAGCACAATTAAAACTAGAAACCCATTTAAGTCAAGTTATTGAGTCCTTACACCCAACACCTGCTGTTTGTGGGTTGCCAAAGGTTGCTGCCAAAAAATTCATTTTAAAACATGAAAATTATAAACGAGAATTTTATACAGGTTTTTTAGGGGAGCTAAATTTTGAAACCATTGCAAAACCACGTTCAGGAAAAAGAAATATTGAAAATAGGGCTTATGCTGTAACCAAAAATAGCACGCAACTTTATGTTAATTTACGGTGTATGCAACTTAAAAATAAGCAAGCTATCATTTATGTTGGTGGAGGTATAACCGAGAGTTCTGATGCTGAAAGAGAATGGCAGGAAACGGTTTCAAAATCTTTAGTAATTAAAAACGTATTGTAATTCGCTTAATAGCATCCTATTTTATATTTTTACGCTAAGATTAATGAGTACATGACTTACCCAAAAATTCCTTTAGCACAAACCCTTATCCAGCTTTGTAAAGTAAAAAACATCAAGCATATTGTTATTTCTCCGGGTAGTAGAAATGCCCCTTTAACTTTAGGTTTTACAAATGACACGTACTTTAAATGTTATAGTATTATTGATGAGCGTTGTGCCGCATTTTTTGCTTTAGGCATCGCCCAACAATTAAAGGCGCCTACGGCAGTTGTTTGTACATCGGGGAGTGCCTTATTAAACTATTATCCTGCTGTTGCCGAAGCTTATTATAGTGATATTCCATTGGTGGTTCTATCAGCCGATAGGCCAAAGCATTTGGTTGGAATTGGTGATGGACAAACCATAAATCAAAAAAACGTTTTTGAAAACCACATTTTATATTCAGCAAATCTAAAATTGGATTTAAAAGACGAAAAAAATGTACCTGAGCACGAAGAAATTCCAATTTTAAAAAATTTAGAGAACAAGTTTGAACGTTTTTTAGGATTACAAAAAGATATACAAACCCATAATGAGGAAGAAATTAACAATGCCATAAATTTTGCAATAGTAAAAAGAGGTCCTGTTCATATTAATATTCCTTTTGATGAGCCTCTTTATGAAACCGTTGATAAGTTAAGCGTAAACCCAAAGGCAATGGATGTTAATATAAAACCATCTAAAATTGAAGACTATGTTTTACAATCTTGTTTGGAAGATTGGCATTCATCCTCAAAGAAGATGATTTTAGTTGGTGTTAATTACCCAAATGAAGTTGATAAAAAATGGTTAGAAGAGCTTTCGCAAGATGATAGTGTTATTGTTTTTACAGAAACCACATCCAACATCCATCATCCAAGTTTTTTCCCAAGTATTGATCAAATTATTGCGCCGTTAACAGTTGATGAGCAAAAACAGCTTCAACCAGATATTTTAGTCACATTTGGCGGTCTAATTGTTTCAAAAAAAATAAAACAATTATTGCGTAAGTTTAAACCAAAACAGCATTGGCATATAGACAGTAAAATGGCAAACGATACCTTTTTCTGTTTAAATAACCACATTGAAGTATCACCTAATCAATTTTTTGAGGCTTTTTTATCTAAAGTTGCCCATTATGTTAAAAGCACTTACAAGACCAGTTGGACAGCTATAAAGCAAAGGCGCATAAAAAAGCATAACCAGTATTTAAAAGAAATCCCTTTTTCAGATTTTACGGTTTTTAATTACATTTTAAAAACGATACCCAATAATTCTATTTTGCAAGTAGGCAATAGTTCCGCTATTCGTTATACACAGTTGTTTAGTATTAATAAAGGTATAGAAGTATTTTGCAACAGAGGAACGAGCGGTATAGATGGTAGCACATCAACAGCTATTGGGTGTGCCGTTTCAAATAAAAGACCTACTGTTTTTATTAGTGGTGATTTAAGTTTTTTATATGATAGTAATGCCCTATGGAATAATTATGTACCAAATAGCTTTAGGATAATAGTTGTAAATAATCAAGGAGGAGGTATTTTTAGAATACTACCAGGGAACAAAGACACCGATAATTTTGATAAATATTTTGAGACCAACCATAATTTAACGGCAGAGCATTTATGTACTATGCACGGTTTTAAGTATGAAAAGGCTCATAATGAAACTTCCTTAAAAGCAGTGTTAAAGTCATTTTATGAAGAAAGTAACAAGCCAAAATTATTGGAAGTATTTACACCCAAAAAAGTTAATGATGAAGTTCTACTAAACTATTTTGAATTCATAAAGTAAATATTTAAGTATGATGTTAATGCAAACATGGATTTATTAACCAAAGTAACCATTGGTTGTGGACCATCTGTGTTATAATTCTGATGCATCAACTGTTTCTGCGTCTGATGAATTAGAGTTAGCAACCGTCAAAAATAACTTTTTAATAAAAAAGGTAGGCTTAAAGGAAAGCCCAGATTTAGATAAGGGCATTGCAAAAGTTATGGAGCAATACAGACAATCAAATCGCAATAAATATAGAGCTGTTGTATATTATTTACTTACCAAGCATTTTGGTAAAGAATCAGCTTACTAAGTCATTAATTTAAATAAATTAAATTAAAGCGCTACATTATTGTGGCGCTTTTTTATTTTCAAAAAAGGAATATCATTACCTTTGTGGCATGATACATTTAGGGCAAAAAAACACACTTGAAATACTTCGTGAAACCGATCATGGAATATATTTAATTGATGAAGAAGACAACGAGGTTTTGTTACCAAACAGATATGTCCCAAAAAGTTTTAAAATTTGGGATAAGCTTGATGTTTTTGTTTACCTAGATAACGAAGAACGCCCTGTTGCTACTACCGATATGCCTTATATAATGCGACATGATTTTGCTTTGTTGCGTTGCAATCAAGTTAATGAATACGGTGCTTTTTTAGATTGGGGTTTGGTAAAAGAATTGTTTTGCCCATTTAAAGAGCAAGCTTTTAAAATGAAACCGGGCGGTTGGTATTTAGTTTATTGTTACTTAGATGAAAAAACCAATAGGTTGGTGGCTTCGAGTAAAACCAACAGATTTTTAGATAATAATAAGTTAACTATAAAGCAATTTGATGAAGTAGATTTAATAGTATCGCACCCATCTGATATTGGTATGAATGTTATAGTAAACAAAATTCATTCAGGGTTAATTTACAAAGACAATATTTTTAAAGATATTAGTGTTGGAGATCGTTTGAAAGGTATTGTTAAAAAAATAAGACCTGGCAACAAATTAGATATATCACTTGGGCAAATTGGTTATAGAAACATTGAGCCCAATGCCGAGCGTATTGTGCAAGAGCTTCAAGATAACAGTGGCTATTTAAACCTTACGGATAAATCTAGTCCCGATGCCATAAAAGACTTGCTTCAAATGAGCAAGAAAAATTTCAAAAAAGCAATAGGGACACTTTATAAACAGCGTCAAATTGATATAAAGGATGATGGAATTTATTTAGTTGAGTAAATCTTGTTTTTTTAAAACATTTTCTACCCATTCTACAGCATCGGTTAACTTATCAAAAAATTCTTTATTAAAATTGAAGAAATGACTTTCTACCTCAAAAACTCTTTCACCTAATGCGGTATAAGCAACAGTAGCGTAAGCTTTTAAGTTTTTGTATTTTTCATTAAGTAAGGGAGCGTCAGTTAATATAATAGAATAAGAATTTATCCTATTGCTAATAAAAGCAAATTCTTTATCGCCAAAATGTTCGCTTATTAATACTTCACATTGTTCAAAATTCTCAAAAACCAATATTAACCCCCTTCCTTAAACTCAGCAATAAAATAATTCTCAAAAAAGAATAGATCACCTAAATCTATTTTTATATAATTTTTTACTTTTATTAAAAAATTAGTTATGAAAAACCTCAAATATCTAAATTCGAGTAATATGTTTTATACATTAATATTTAGTTAATGGCAATCTAAATTTAGTATTTTTGCCTCATGATAAATGATGACACTATTGTTGCTTTAGCCACACCATCTGGTGCTGGAGCCATTGCTGTTGTTAGGCTTTCAGGAAAAGAAGCCATTACAATTGCAGAGAAGCATTTTAAATCTGTTTCAGATAAAAAGTTATCAAAGCAAAAAACACATACTATTCACCTTGGGCATATAATTGATGGGAAAAGATTTATTGATGAAGTATTGGTATCTATTTTCAAAAACCCTAATTCCTATACAGGTGAGGATGTCATTGAAATTTCCTGCCACGGTTCTATTTATATTCAACAAGAAATTATTCAATTATTTTTAAGAGCTGGTTGCAGAATGGCCAATGCAGGCGAGTTTACTTTACGAGCTTTTTTGAATGGCAAATTAGATTTAAGTCAAGCTGAAGCTGTAGCCGATTTAATTGCAAGCGATAATGAAGCCTCACATCAAATTGCGATGCAACAAATGCGCGGTGGTTTTTCTAGTGAAATCGCTAAGTTAAGAGAGGAGCTTTTAAATTTTGCATCCCTTATAGAACTAGAACTTGATTTTGCAGAAGAAGATGTTGAATTTGCCAATAGATCTCAATTTAAAGAATTGATAGAGCGCATAACCTTTGTTTTAAAACGACTGATAGACTCATTTGCTATTGGGAACGTTATTAAAAACGGCATACCAATAGCTATAGTAGGAGAACCCAATGTAGGTAAATCGACGCTTTTAAACGCATTGTTAAACGAAGAAAGAGCTATCGTTAGCGATATAGCTGGTACAACCCGTGACACTATTGAAGACGAGTTAGTTATTGATGGTATTGGTTTTAGATTTATAGACACAGCTGGTATTAGAGAAACACAAGATGTAGTAGAACGTATTGGTATAAAAAAGACTTTTGAGAAAATGGAACAAGCACAAGTAGTTGTGCTATTATTTTCTGCTGAAGAGTTTAAAGTCGAAAAGGAGCGTCTTAAAATTGAAATTGAAAAAATTAAAAATAAATTTCCTTTAAAGCCATTAATAATCATTGCTAATAAAGTAGATAAGTTAAGCGAAACAGAAGTTAAAGCATTACAATCGGAATTTGAACAACTTCATTTATTATCGGCTAAAACTGGTTCAGGAGTTGAAGAATTAAAGAACAAGCTAATAAGTTTTTTAAATACTGGAGCACTTAGGAATAATGAAACTATTGTTACCAATACCAGACATTATGACTCTTTGTTAAAAGCTTTTGAAGAAATTCAAAAAGTTAAAGATGGTTTAGAATCCAATCTATCCGGCGATTTATTAGCTATTGATATTCGTCAAGCACTTTACCATTTTGGTGAAATTACAGGACAATTGACAAATGATGAATTGCTTGGTAACATTTTTGCTAATTTCTGTATTGGAAAGTAGTTATCCTTCTCTTATTTACTAACTGCATACTATTATTAGATTTATAGGTTCTGTTTCTTCTCTTTTTTGTTGCTGTAAGCTTTTCTGCAAAATCTGTTGTAGAATCATTAAAAGAGTTAAAAGAAGAAATAGAGACTGAAACAACGAATAAAATTGGCTTTAATACACTTAGAAGATTATTTGCGGATGCTACAATACAAATTGGATCTGGTATTAGATGTATTATTGAATAATATCCTGCCACCCTACAAACTTAATATAGATTTAAACACAAAGCCTATTGATAAAATCTCAACAGGCTATATGTTTTCAAATTATTTTAGTTCTTTTTCTCCATTTTACAATCTCATACCAAATAACTCCTAAAAACCCACACCATAAATTTCAAAAGCCTTAATTTAAATATTATATAGTTACTTTCTAACGTCAAGTTTTTATTTGTTTTTAAGCCCGGTTATAAACGAATTTAATTGAGGGAAATTAGGTGTCTACTACTCTCAAAATACTTTTTCAATGATAAATAGTTTAAATGCAATTTCTGAAGTTTAACTATATATAACCGCTACTTACAGGTTGTAATTTTTGAGATTTACATTTAAAATAACTTGTCAAATGGTTTATACTAAAGAAACCCTTTTAAAGAAAACAGTAAAATTTTTTTCTAAACTGATGAGTGTCATTGTTGCTTTCAATATGGCTCTTTAAATTTAATCAGTTTTTAAAAATCGTGTTTTTGGCACGTATAGATTGGTTTTTAAAGCAATAACTATTTGTTCAATTAAAAACAGATTATCATGAAAAAAATAATTACAATTTTAAAAATAATGGTTTTTATGCCATTTATTTTTATTTTATCAAATCGTATTTCTTATAATATCAATAATTTCCGAATAGACATTAATAATTTTAATACAAC
>JBMTVT010000063.1:0-12366 GCA_049451635.1 Tamlana sp.
TTAATTTAAGCTATTAATCGAAACAGCTGACACGTAAAATTGTGATTCAATCTTGGTGTCGGTTGTTATTTTTTAGCCTCAACTAACTCTAGTTGTTCTAAACCCACATTTGTTGTAAATAAGCCATAGTTTACTGTGGCTTTATTTTTTTCAATTTTATCGATGCTGCCTACAGCGCGTCCGTCGTGTATTCGTACACGATCTCCTAATTTTAGGATGGGTTTTGGTTTCGGTTCCTCAATGGCCTTTTGTTTTTCGGCCTTTTTCTTTTTTCGAATGACTTCTACTTTCTTTTCGGCTTCTTTTTTAATCTGTTCTTCTTTTGCCTTTATAGCTTTTTTCTCTTTTGCTGAAACTTTTTGCCTCTTAGAATTTTCAATTTGAACCACTTTAAAAAGTTCGCCCATCAACTCCCGTTTTTGTTTGTTTTCGAAGTATTTTTCAGCAATATCGTTTACTTTTTGCCCTAGGTAAATTAGCCTTTGGTTACTATCATACAATTCTTGATAGCTTTCTAACTTCTTTTGGATTTTTGCATTGATTTCTTCAAGCTTATCAGCTTCCTCAATTTTTTTCTTTTCATTGGCTTTTAATGACTCCCCAGTTTTTTCAAGTTTAGATCGTTCTTTTTGGAGTTTGGCAATCGTGGCGTCAAAACGTACCTTACTGCGTTCAATCTTCTTTTTGGCTCTATTGATTAAGCTGAAAGGAATCCCATTTTTTTGAGCCACTTCAAAGGTAAAACTACTGCCTGCTTGCCCTATTACCAATTTGAAAAGAGGTTCCAGTGTTTTTTCATCAAAAAGCATGTTGGCATTTAGCATGTGAGGTAGCTCGTTTGCCAATATTTTTAAGTTGGAATAATGCGTTGTTATGATACCAAAAGCCTCCCGATGATAAAATTCTTCCAAAAAGGTTTCTGCCAAAGCGCCACCAAGTTCTGGGTCGCTACCCGTACCAAATTCATCAATTAAAAAAAGTGTGTTCTTGTTGCATTTCTTCAAGAAATAATTCATTTGTTTTAAACGATAGCTATACGTACTTAAATGATTTTCAATAGATTGGTTGTCCCCAATATCGCTTAAAATCCTATCAAACAAGCATGTTTTACTGCGTTCGTGTACTGGAATTAACAGCCCACTTTGCAACATCACTTGTAACAACCCAACGGTTTTTAAAGTAATACTTTTACCACCGGCATTAGGACCTGAAATGACAATAATTCTGCTTTCTTCCTTTAATTCTATAGTTTGAGGAAAGGTTTTTTCTTTCTTTTCTAAATTATTTAAATAGAGGAGTGGGTGATAAGCATCACGAAGAAGCATACTTCTGTCTTCCGAAAATTCTGGAAGAATAGCATTCATGGATTTGGCGTATTTCGCTTTCGCGGAAATCACATCCATATCAATTAAAAAAGTTTGGTAGTCTTGTAAAAGCTTTAAAAACGGACGAATATAATCGGTAACTTCTTTTAAAATCCTAATAACTTCTTCTTGCTCTTCATATTCTAAATTATTGAGTTCTCTTGAATACTGAAGCGTGGTTTCTGGCTCAATATAAACAATGCTTCCCGTTTTACTGCCACCCATAATAGCACCTTTTACTTTACGGCGGTACATGGCTTTTACAGCTAAAACACGTTTATTTTCAACTACAGATTCTCGAATATCATCTAAATATTCAAGATTGTGATACATGTTTAAAGCAGATGAAAAACTAGAATTTATTTTGCCTTTTATTTTGTTTATGGATTGTCTTAAATCCCATAAAAGTGATGAGGCATTGTCTTTTATATCACCAAAACGGTCAACAATACCATCAATTTTGTCGATAATGACTTTAGTGATTTCAATATGTGATGCATATGCATTGAGATTTGGATAATACTCTTCAAATTTCTTTAAATACGTTACAATGGTATTTACTGTGAGTGAAATAGATACTATTTTTTTTAAACCATGAACTTCTAAATAGGTATTTTCAATTTTTAAAAGTTTTAATTCTTTGGTAATGGTATCAAAGCCATGGTTTGGTATTCTATTATCGTTGTAAAAAGACGATAAATATTCATTGGTTAATTGTAAAGCAATCAGTAAATCCTCCTTGTTTTTAAAAGGAAGAATTTCTAAAGCTTTTTCGTTTCCTAAAGATGTTACACAAAGCTCACTTACTTGCTGTAAAACTGTTTGAAATTCTAAATCTTGTAATGTTTTTTCGTGAATATGAATCATTCTTTTTATGGCATCTTGAAATACGAAACGCAAAGTTAAACATTATACTTCATATGTTTTGCACTGTTAAAACCTTCTTAATAAATAGATAATTAACAGAGTTATGTAATTGTTTAACATTACGCTAACAGCAGCCAATTAACTTTAAAATTAAATTTGGGCAAAAATCAACAAAAATCAATCAAACTAAAACAGTTTTATTAAGCTCAATCTTCATTTGATTGGGCTTTTTAACTAATATAATTCCAGATATTTTTATACTTGGTGAGTTGTTTGTAGGTATTTAAGATCACTTCATTTTCTTTTGAAGAAAGACTCTGGTCATTTTGAATTATTTTTTTTGCGTAATAACGAGCACTTTGTAAAATAGCATTGTCTTTAATGATATCTGCTATTTTTAAGTTTAAAACCCCGCTTTGTTGAGTTCCCATAATGTCTCCAGGACCCCTTAATCGCAAATCGACTTCAGCTATTTCAAAACCATCATTGGTTCGTACCATAGTTTCCAATCGGGTTTTGCTGTCGTTACTCAATTTATGGCTGGTCATTAAAATGCAGTAGCTCTGCTCTGCGCCTCTACCTACACGACCACGTAATTGATGCAATTGCGATAATCCAAACCTTTCAGCACTTTCAATAATCATGACAGAAGCATTGGGAACATTAACGCCCACCTCTATGACTGTTGTGGCTATCATAATTTGGGTTTCACCTTTAATAAAACGCTGCATTTCAAAGTCCTTATCTGCGGGTTTCATTTTTCCATGAACGATTGATATTTGATATTCGGGCATCGGAAAATCCCGTGCAATACTCTCGTATCCATCCATCAAATCTTTATAATCTAAAGCTTCGCTTTCTTGAATGAGAGGGTAAACAATATAAACTTGTCTGCCTTTTTTTATTTCATCACGAATAAATCGAAAAACATTCAGCCTGTTTTTATCATACCGGTGTACGGTTTTTATCGATTTTCTTCCTGGTGGTAATTCGTCAATTACAGAGATGTCCAAGTCACCATAAACAGACATTGCCAAAGTTCGTGGAATTGGGGTAGCGGTCATAATTAAAACATGTGGAGGCGACGTGTTTTTATGCCATAATTTACTGCGTTGTGCAACTCCAAATCGGTGTTGTTCATCAATAATTGCGAGCCCTAAATTTTTAAATTTCACCTTATCTTCAAGTAAGGCATGGGTACCAATTAGTATCTGTAATTCGCCATTTTCTAAAGATTTATGAATTTTTTTTCTTTCTGAAGTTTTACTTGAACCAGTTAGTATTGAAATACTGATATTCAATTTATTACACATTTCAATTAATCCGTTATAATGTTGAACTGACAAAATTTCAGTCGGCGCCATTAAACAAGCTTGAAAACCGTTGTCAAGTGCTATTAACATTGACATGAATGCTACTATAGTCTTACCAGAACCCACATCACCTTGCAAAAGTCTATTCATTTGTGCATTGCTCCCTATATCGGCTCGAATTTCTTTCAAAACGCGTTTCTGCGCATTGGTTAATTCAAAGGGTAAATGGTCTTTAAAAAAGGTGTTAAAATAGTCGCCAACGTGTTCGAAAGTAAAGCCTTTTATTTTTGATTTATGAATTAAATTTTTGATGATTAATTGTAATTGTATATAAAATAATTCTTCAAATTTTAATCGGAATTGAGCCTTTGAGAGTAGCTCTTGACTCTTCGGAAAATGGATATTAAAAAGCGCTTCTTTTTTACTGATTAATTTGAGTTCTGAAAGTAACGCATAAGATAATGTTTCATTAAATTTTCCTTTAGTTTCAATAAATAATTGTTGCATGATTTTACTAATCACACGATTTGAAATTCCCTTGTTAGATAGTTTTTCAGTGGAAGGGTAAATAGGTTGCATCGCCGAGCGAATATTTTTTTCGTGTTCTTCGAGCAATTCCAATTCTGGATGGGGCATGCTGTATTTGCCGCTAAACCAATTCGTTTTTCCAAATGCGACATATGGTTTATTGAGTTTTAAGTTTTCTCGAATCCATTTATGCCCACGAAACCAAACCAATTCCATAGAGCCTGTTTCATCTTGATAAGTAGCAACCAGGCGTTTGCCTTGTTTTTGGCCTACTTCTTTAAATTCGATTATTTTACCAATCACCTGGATGTCGGCATTGTTTTGCTGTAATTGGTTTATTTTGTAATACTGTGTTCTGTCAATATATCGGTTTGGAAATAAGTTAATTAAATCCTGATACGTGAAAACACCCAACTCTTTACGCAATAAATCGGCTCGATTAGGACCAACGCCTTTTAGATAATCTATGGGAGTTTGAAGGTTAATAGACATATATGCTAATTTAATTAATTCCATTTAAAGAGGAAATCTATTTATGTTGATACTTGTAAGATTGTTATTAAAAATTGTATTTTGGTAGTATTGTTGTAGTAGTTTATTTATGAAATATTTTCTAGTCTTTTTCTTTATTACTTTTTTGGGATTCTCCCAGCAAACAGACTTTGTTGATTTTAAAACAGCTAAAGCAAATATTGCATTTGGAGATTTAACCCAAAAAGAAGTTTTAGGAAGAGTTGATTATACATTTCAAATTTTAAAGCCTATAGATTCTGTGTTTATCGATGCCATAAACATCACATTTGAAAATGTTTTGTTAAATAACGATAGTATTTTTTATTCAAATGATGGTAAGAAGTTATGGATTAAATATGGGTTTAAAAAGGATTCTGTATATCATGTATCATTCGCTTATAAGGTTCAGCCTAAAAAAGCCATGTATTTTATTGATTGGGAGTATGAAAACGATGTCGCTTCGAGTGATTCATTAAAAATGAATCGTATCGATAAGAAGCAAATATGGACACAAGGTCAAGGAAAATATACTAGCAATTGGTTGCCTTCTATTGATGATATGAATGATAAGATTGAATTTGATTTAACTATCACTTTCGATAAAGATTATGAGGTTATTGCCAACGGAAAGCTAACAGATAAAAAAATAGACGACTCCACTATAACATATCATTATGATATGCAACAACCCATGTCTAGTTATTTAGTAGCGTTAGCCATAGGGAAATACAATAAAAAGTTTGAATATTCTAAAAGCGGCATTCCTTTAGAAATGTATTATTACCCTGAAGATTCCTTGAAATTTGAACCAACCTATCGTTATACTAAGCAAATATTTGATTTTCTTGAAGAAGAAATAGGCGTGCCCTTTACTTGGCAAAATTATAAACAAGTGCCTGTAAAAGACTTTTTGTATGCCGGAATGGAAAATACAAGCACTACCATTTTTGCTGATAGTTTTGTAATTGATTCCATAGCATTTGTTGATAAAAATTATGTTAATGTAAACGCTCACGAATTGGCACACCAATGGTTTGGCGATTTGGTTACCGAAACGTCGGGAACACATCATTGGCTCCAAGAAGGTTTTGCAACTTATTATGCACTTTTAGCTGAAAAAGAGATTTTTGGAGACGATTACTACTATTGGCGATTATATGAATATGCTCAAGAACTCTTAGAGCAAGATAAAGCAGGTAATAGCAGCTCACTTTTAGATCCAAAATCAAGCAGCACAACATTTTACAAAAAAGGAGCTTGGGTATTGCATATTTTAAGGGATGAAGTAGGCGATAAGGCTTTTAAAAAAGCAGTAAAAAACTATTTAGAGAAATACCAATTTAAAAATGTTGAGACGGATGATTTTATAAGTGAGGTTGAAAAGGCTAGTGGAAAGGATTTGGTTGGGTTCGTTGAGATTTGGTTAACAGATGAAAGTTTTAATTATTCAAGATGTTTTGATTCTTTAAAGAAAAGTTCTGATTTAATATCTAATCTAGATTCACTTGAGAGTGAATTGATTTTTTCTTCTCATTCTCCAGATTTTTCAATTAATAGATTTTATGAAAAAGCTAAATATTCAGAAATTAAAAATCTTGTTTTTTCAAAAGATTTAATATCACTAGTTAAAGATAAAAGTATTTATAAAAAAGGATTTGGTTCAAAAGATATTAAAGTCCGTCAAGCCATTGCCCAAACTTTAACCGAGATCCCTTTAGAACTTAAAGCAGATTATGAAACCCTTTTAGATGATAAATCCTATGTAACCATTGAAGCTGCTTTGTTTAATTTATGGAAAAACTTTCCGCAAGAGCGGCAAAAATACTTTGATAAAACCAAAAACATTCAAGGATTTAATAATAAAAATGTTCGAATGCTATGGTTGGCCTTAAATTTGGTTTCAGCAGATTTTGAAGATAAAAATATAAGAAACTATTGTCAAGAGCTTACCAACTGCACAAGTCCTAAATTCAGCTTTGAAATTCGTCAAAAAGCGTTTCAATACCTCACTCAAATACAAGCTTGTAAGGATGTTTGTAGAGAAAACTTAAAACAAGCAACAACGCATCACAGTTGGCAATTTTCGAAATTCGCCAAAGAACTTTTAAAATCAATGGAATGAAAGCATTGGTTATTTCTGGAGGAGGTAGTAAAGGTGCATTTGCAGGTGGCGTTGCGCAACATCTTATTCAAGATTTAAAACGTGACTACCATTTGTTTATAGGCACTTCTACAGGGAGTTTGCTGGTGTCTCATTTAGCATTGAATAAAATCGACAAGATTAAAGCGGTTTACACCAGCGTTAACAATGATAGTATTTTTGATGTTTGTCCGTTTGTAATAAAAGAGAAACATGGTACCCAGAATATAGCCATAAACCATTTTACGGTTATTTTAAATTTTATAAGAGGAAGTAAAACCTTTGGTGAAAGTCAAAATTTAAGAACATTAATCACGAAAACCTTTACTGAGGATGAATTTTTACAGTTAAAAAAATCTTCAAAGGATATTGTGGTAACGGTTTCCAATTTATCGTTAAATCAAGTAGAGTATAAATCTTTAAATGATTTTGATTACGAAGCCTTTTGTGATTGGATTTGGATTTCTTGCAATTACACACCTTTTATGACTCTGGTTAAAAAAAATGGTTGTGAGTATGCCGATGGCGGCTTGGGTTCCATGATTCCTATAGAAGAGGCTATAAATAGAGGAGCTACAGAGGTTGACGCCATTATTTTACAAACCGAAATCACACAATTAAACCGCATGCCATCAAAAAACCCATTTTCATTATTAACCAATATGTTCAGTTTTATGTTGGATCGCATAGAATCTCAAAATATCAAAATAGGCAAGTTTGTAGCTGCCCATAATAATGTCATTATAAACTTTTATTATGCCCCCACCGTACTAACAACAAACTCATTGATTTTCAATAAAGATAAAATGACCAAATGGTGGCAAGATGGCTATAATTTTGCTAAATTTAAAAATCAAGAAGTTAGTCAGTTAGAAAACTAATTTATGAGGACACCAGTAATTTCAGGCGGTGGCAGTAAGGGAGCTTATGCAGGCGGCGTCGTTGAATATTTAATAAAAGAAAAAGGGCGTGATTATGATATGTTTTTGGGAACTTCTACAGGCAGCCTACTAGTACCACATTTAGCTGCTGGAAAAATAGATAAAATCCATAAAGTTTTTACAAGTGTTAATCAAGGTAATATTATTAGTGTCAACCCATTTGTAATCAGGAAAAAGGGAAATAGGGAGTTTGTTTCCATTATGCCAAGAAAAAATTTGAAGACGCAAGTTCAAACGAGTTAAGAATGGAGTAACTTACCATAAATCGGTAACTTCCTCTTTTATAAAGGAAAGTGCTGTGTCACTTGGCGATCTGCGTTCCATCATCTCGGTTAAAATAACTTCTCTTAATTTATTGGCAGTATCTGTTTTTTCAAGCATACTAGCTTTTCTAATAAGTTGAATTGTGGTATTTTTTGCTGTATTTATTATGTTCCAACACTTATCACTTATATAAATTTGTTGCGATAAATTATGCTCGAATTCTTGTTCAATATTTTGTATAAGTAAAGATTCATAACTTTCTTTATTTGAATCTACTGGTTGAATACGTATTAGTAATTTTGAAGGTGATATACGTTCTAAAAAAAGGGCCATACGTTCATAGGCTTGCAAGCGTAAAGGCATCGCGTTTACTTGCATGTCCTTTTTTAACAAAAACCGTCTACGACCATCTTCATTTTTCGTATGCTCTCTAAAAAAATAATAGGCTATAATCCCTGTAATTAATGAGGGAATTGAAAATAAAAACAGGTCTAAAATTCGGCTAACGTCCATAAATTTGATTCTTTAATGATTTTTTATACTCCCAAATATAAACAATCTTTTAAGCTTTGCATACCTTTAAATGACACGGATGTTTTTCATAATTATTTGTTTATTGAGCTCTTGGAAAGATTATGATCATCAACATTGATGTCCACATCACTCATTTTAAACTGACAAGGATGCTCATACCCTGTAGCATGTGTAATTTCGATTAGTTCTTTTCGAAATGTTTTAAAGTATTGCGCCAATCGAACCGATTTAAGGGTAATATCAATACCATTTTGCAACCATTTACTTTGAGTTGCGATTCCAGTAGGACAACGATTGGTATGGCATACTTGCGCTTGAACACTCCCAATAATCATCATAGCCTCTCGAGCTACATTGATATAGTTGTAGCTTTTCGTAAACGAACATTCTCAACTCCAGCAACTTTTTGTAGGCTAGGTAGCATTTTATCTACCAAATCAAAATCGTTATACGTTATAGCAGTATTGTTTTGAAATTCTATAGTGGATTCGCCACCGTAGGCTTTTGCTAAGGTTGTTACCATTTCTGTCATACGTTTTTCAATATGGGCTTTCATATTCGGGTCTAAGGTCCTTAGAGTTCCTATGAGTTCTGCGCTTTCAGGAATAATATTAAAACGTGTTCCTTCTGTAATTTTTCCAACGGTAATAACAGCAGCTTCATCTACAAGTTTAGATTCCCTACTAATAATTGTTTGTAAGCCATCAATAATTTTTACTGAAATTAAAATTGTATCCACCCCTTGCCAAGGTCTGCCGCCATGGGTTTGTTTTCCTTTTACATTAATTACGAAACGCTCAACCGATGCCATGACTCGTCCTTTTTTATAGTGGATGGTTCCAACTTCATAATTAGAGCGAATGTATAAACCAAAAATGGTATCTAATATTGGGTTTTCTAAAACGCCTTCTTTAATCATTAGTTTTGCACCACCCTCTTCACCAAGTGGAGGTCCTTCTTAAGCTGGTTGAAAAATAAATTTTACCGTGCCATTTATTTTATCTTTATTTTTTGAAAGAATTTCAGCAACACCCATTAAAATGGCCATATGGGTATCGTGACCGCAAGCATGCATAACACCAGTTTCGGTATTTAAAAAAGTAGTTATTACTTTCGATTTAAAAGGTAAATCGTTTCTTTCAGTGACTGGTAGCGCGTCAATATCAGCACGAATTGCAATCACTTTTCCAGGATTAATCCCTTTTAAAATCCCAACCACTCCCGTATGGGCAATACCTGTTTGCACTTCAATATTGAGTGATTTTAGGTGTTTTGCTATTTTTTCAGCAGTTTTGAATTCCCTATTGGATAGTTCTGGATTTTGATGAAAATGGCGTCGCTACTCAATAACTTTTGGTTCTATGTCTCTGATTTGTTGTTCTAAGGAAGTTTAAGAATAGAGATTTGTTAGTCCTAAGAAAAAAGAAAAATAATAGGTTTCATGTAAAATATTTTGAAGTTTAAATATATTCAAAAAATATCCAAAGGATAAAACAAGTTATAATTGTTTATAATTATTAATAAATCCGCTTAATAAAAACCACAACAATGGTTATTTTCACTTCTTAAAATGAAAATGAATTGGAGACCTATTTAAGTCAATTAAATGATGCACAGTTAGAGCCCACTAAACAAATTGAAGGGCCTATGATTGTTATTGCTGGTGCGGGTTCGGGCAAAACTAGAGTACTCACTTACCGCATAGCTTATATGATGAGCAAAGGTATTGACCCGTTTAATATTTTGGCACTTACTTTTACCAATAAGGCAGCACGGGAAATGAAAGAGCGTATTGCTACCATAGTTGGGGCAAGTGAAGCAAAGAATTTATGGATGGGAACTTTCCACTCGGTATTTGCCCGAATTTTGCGAAGTGAAGCAGACAAGTTGGGGTATCCAAGTAATTTTACAATTTACGATACACAAGATTCTGATAGGTTGATTGCCTCTATTATCAAAGAAATGAATCTGGATAAAGATATTTATAAATACAAGCAAATACGTTCCAGAATTTCCTCTTATAAAAACAGTTTGATTACCGTTAGAGCATATTTTCAAAATCCGGAATTGATTGAAGCCGATACCATGGCTAGACGACCAAAAATGGGCGATATTTATAAAGCTTACGTAGACCGATGCTTTAAAGCTGGGGCTATGGATTTTGATGATTTATTGTTAAAGACAAACGAATTATTAACGCGTTTTCCTGATGTGCTGGCAAAATACCAAAACCGATTTAGGTATATTTTGGTGGATGAGTACCAAGATACCAACCACTCACAATATTTGATAGTTAGAGCGCTTTCTGATAAGTTTCAAAATATATGCGTGGTTGGGGATGATGCCCAGAGTATTTATGCGTTTCGTGGTGCCAATATCAATAATATTTTGAATTTCCAGAAGGATTACGAAGGTGTAAAGGTTTTTAGATTGGAACAAAATTATCGTTCCACAAAAAATATTGTTAATGCCGCTAATTCCATCATTGATAAAAATCAAACAAAACTTGATAAAATAGTTTGGACAGCTAATGATGAAGGGGCAAAAATAAAAGTAAACCGTTCGTTAACGGATGCAGATGAAGGGCGTTATGTAGCCAGTACCATTTTTGATAATAAAATGAACCATCAGCTAAAAAACAGTGATTTTGCCATTCTTTATAGAACCAATGCGCAATCGCGTTCTATTGAAGACGCCTTGAGAAAGCGCGATATTCCTTATAGAATTTACGGTGGTTTGTCATTTTATCAACGTAAGGAAATCAAGGATGTATTGTCGTATTTACGGCTGGTAATAAATCCTGCTGATGAAGAAGCTTTAAAACGTGTCATTAATTTCCCTCCTCGTGGTATTGGCCAAACCACTATTGATAAGCTTATTGTTGCCGCCAATGGTTATGAAAAGACCATTTTTCAGGTCATGAAAAATATTGACAAAGCTGAAGTAAACATTAATTCTGGAACAAAAACAAAACTTCAAGATTTTGTAACACTAATAGAAAGCTATCAAGTAATGAATCAAACAGCCGATGTTTTTGAACTTGCTGAGCATGTAACAAGAACCAGTGGACTGATTCGAGAATTCAATAAGGACGGGACACCCGAAGGTGTAACTAGAATGGAAAATATTGAAGAGCTCTTAAACGGTATGAAAGATTTTGTTGAAGGCCAAAAAGAAATAGCTGATGCTAGAGGCTCTTTGGCAGAATTTTTAGAGGATGTTGCGCTTGCCACAGATTTGGATAACGATAAAGTCGATACTGATAGTGTTGCGTTGATGACTATACATTTAGCAAAAGGCTTAGAGTTTCCGTATGTATATATTGTTGGATTGGAGGAAGATTTGTTCCCAAGCGCCATGAGCATGAATACACGTAGTGAGTTGGAGGAGGAGAGACGCTTATTTTATGTGGCTTTAACGCGTGCAGAAAAACAAGCGTATTTAACATACGCACTGTCGCGCTATCGATGGGGAAAATTGGTGGATTCTGAACCAAGTAGGTTTATTGAAGAAATTGATGATGTATATTTAGACATAGTTACACCAATTGAGGAGCTACGTATAAACCCCATGCTTTCGGCTGATATTTTTGGCGATATAGAACCTAACCAAATTAGATATAAACCAGCAAAACAACCAATATTTAAAAAGGGAGAACCAAAAAAAGACATAGAAAAATTTCAGTTAACCACACCTAAAAATTTGAAAAGAGTTTCATCAACAAATGGCAATACTAATTTGTTTGATAGTAAGTTGTTAGTTGGTAATATTGTAAAGCATGAACGTTTTGGTACTGGTGAAGTTTTAAAAATTGAAGGTTTAGGTGCTGATGTGAAAGCTGAAATTAAATTTCAAACAGGTATTAAAAAACTGTTATTGCGTTTTGCGAAATTGGAAGTTGT
>JBMTVT010000064.1:0-12146 GCA_049451635.1 Tamlana sp.
ATTATCCGAGTTGATTACAGCTATTTTTAAAGATAGCCACGAAAGTTATGGTGCACCAAGAATAAAAATGGCATTGGAAAAACTAGGATATTATGTTTCCAGACCACGAGTAGCAAGACTCATGAAGGCATATGCTGGATTGTTTTTGGTTTCAGTATTAACAGATAAAGGTATTGTAACTAGAAAGTTTATAAAGAAATAGATTAAAAAGAAATATCAATAATTAAAGGGTTTCAATTTTTGAAACCCTTTAATATGTAGTTTACAAAGACATAGTCTTTTCTTTTTTTGTTGAAAAATCAACTTCAATTTGATTGTTTAAAATATCATCAAAAGTTTCTCTCTTTCTAATTAAGTGGGCTTTGTTATTGTACCATAAAACTTCAGCAGGACGAAAACGGGAATTATAGTTACTCGCCATCGAGAAGCAATAGGCACCAGCATTTTTAAAACATAAAACATCACCTTCGCTAATTTCATTGATGCGTCTATTGTTTCCAAAAGTATCGGTTTCACATATATAGCCTACAATAGTATAAAAACGCTCACGACCTCTTGTATTTGAAATGTTGGTTATCTCATGATGCGATCCGTAAAACATGGGGCGAATTAAATGGTTAAAACCAGAATCTACCTGAGCAAAAACCGTTGAGGTAGTTTGTTTTACGGCATTTACTTTAGTTAAAAAATAACCAGCTTCACTTACTAAAAATTTACCGGGCTCAAAAGCAAGGGTTAATTCTTTTCCATATTCTTTGCAAAACTCATTAAACCTATTTGATAGTTTTTTACCAAGTTCTTCAATATTGGTTTCAATGTCACCTGGTTTGTAAGGTACTTTAAAGCCTGAACCAAAATCAATAAAATCTAAATTTTTAAATTGTTTGGCGGTATCAAATAAAATTTCACTGGCATATAAAAATACTTCAATATCTAAAATATCACTCCCTGTATGCATGTGAATGCCGTTTATGGTCATTTTGGTATTTTCAACAATACGCAAAATATGGGGTATTTGGTGTATGGATATCCCAAATTTAGAATCGATATGGCCTACAGAAATATTTGCATTTCCACCAGCCATAACATGTGGGTTTATACGAATACAAACTGGTACTTTAGGGTGTTTGGTTCCAAATTGTTCCAAAATGGAAAGGTTATCAATATTTATTTCAACACCTAAATTAGCAGCTTCTTCAATTTCAGATAGTGATACGCCATTGGGGGTAAATATAATTTGTTTAGGTTTAAAACCTGCGGCCAAACCCAATTGTACTTCTTGGATTGAAACTGTATCAATCCCCGAACCAAGCGAGTTAAATAGTTTTAATATAGATATATTTGATAAAGCTTTAACAGCATAATTTATTTTCAACTTTTTTACACTCTTAAACGCATTGGTTAGTCTTTTATATTGAGATTCAATTTTTTCTGCGTCATATACATAAACTGGGCTGCCAAATTCTTCTACTGTTTTGAGCAATTGATTTTCGGTCATAATCTTTCAATTTTTGTCAAAGATATTTCTTTAAAGGATATAAATAATAAATCGATTAAAAATTTGCTAAAATTAAACAAAATGTTAATTATATAACAGATATAGATAGTGATTATTATAAGAAGTTTTAATAATTAAATATTAGGGTAAGTAATCATGATTATTTACTTTTGTGCTTGTTAAACTATTAAGCGAATTATGAATTTACATGAATATCAAGGTAAAGAAATATTAAGCAGCTTTGGAGTGCGCATACAACGTGGTATTGTAGCCCAAAATGCAAATGAAGCGGTTGCGGCTGCAAAGCAACTAACTAGCGAAACAGGTACAAGTTGGCATGTTATTAAAGCCCAGATTCACGCTGGTGGCCGAGGTAAAGGAGGAGGTGTTAAACTAGCTAAGAACCTTAAAGAAGTTGAGGAAATTGCAGGCCAAATTATAGGCATGGATTTAATAACACCTCAAACATCTGCTAAAGGTAAGCGTGTACACCAAGTTTTGGTTGCTGAAGATGTTTATTATCCTGGTGAAAGTGAAACGGATGAGTTTTACATGTCAGTACTTTTAAATAGAGGTACAGGTCGTAACATGATTATGTATTCTACTGAAGGAGGTATGGATATTGAAACCGTAGCTGAAGAAACACCTCATTTGATTTTTACAGAAGAAATTGATCCTGCGGTTGGTTTATTGCCATTTCAAGCAAGACGCATAGCTTTTAATTTAGGCTTGTCTGGAACTGCTTTTAAAGAAATGACAAAGTTTGTTGTTGCACTTTACACAGCTTATGTAAAATCGGATGCTTCTTTATTCGAAATAAATCCTGTCTTAAAAACTAGTGACAATAAAATAATGGCTGTTGATGCCAAGGTAACTATAGATGATAATGCGCTTTTTAGGCATAAGGATTATGTAAATTTAAGAGATTTACGTGAAGAGAACCCAATAGAAGTTGAAGCTAAAGAAGTTGGCTTGAATTATGTTGACCTTGATGGAAACGTTGGCTGTATGGTTAATGGTGCTGGTTTAGCAATGGCGACTATGGATTTGATTAAGCAAGCAGGAGGTGAACCTGCAAACTTTTTAGATGTTGGAGGAACAGCAGATGCTGCACGTGTAGAGGCAGCATTTAAAATCATTTTAAAAGACCCAGCAGTAAAAGCTATTTTAATTAATATTTTTGGTGGTATTGTTCGTTGCGATCGTGTAGCCCAAGGAGTCATTGATGCATACAAAAATATGGGTAATATTAATGTGCCTATTATTGTAAGATTACAAGGGACTAACGCTGATATTGCAAAAGAGTTGATTGATAATTCAGGATTAGCTGTTTTAAGTGCTACCGAGTTTCAAGAAGCTGCAGATAAGGTACAAGAAGTATTATCATAACTACTTTAATGTTTAAATAAAAAAGAGCAACCTTAACCGTTGCTCTTTTTTTGTGTTTTATTTTCTACTTTTTTGGGCATAGGTCCACGTAAGTGAATCACTAGTCCATTTAAAAAATTACGTAAAATTTGGTCGCCACATTCCATATATTTTGGGTGGTCTTCTCTTCTGAAAAAAGCTCCAAGTTCGCTTTTGGAAATTCTAAAATCTACTAGGCTCAAAATTTTAACAATATCATCATCTCTAAGTTTTAAAGCAACCCTTAATTTTTTTAAAATATCATTATTTGTCATGTCTAAATTTTTTGTCTTTTGTACCGCTTGCATTTCATCGATTTCAATACAACGTTGTGTACTAACTAGCGTTTTTTACTTTTTGTAAAGATACCCTAAAAATCAATTTTTTTCAGTATTAATATTGTTGAAAAAAAAACAGAAATTAAATTATTGAAAATCAATAAATTAAAATATTTATTTGATGGTTTTTTTGAGAATTGTAAAATGATGAAATGCAATTTTATTGGTTAAATTAAAAGGGATATTTGATAAAGTAAATAAAAATTACGGTCAAATACCACCTGTTTTTCGATAAGTTACATTATATCAACGATTATTAAAAGGTTGTTCTGCGTAACTTTATAATGTAATTAATTAATCCCTTTGTGACATGATTAATAGAGTAGAAAAATTGAGTCTTTTATCAGAAATGATTGCGTTTGCAAAATATGATAAAGACATTAAGAACATAGAATACAACTTTTTGCTGGGAGTAGCAAAGCAGCTTGATATTTCGCGTGAAGATTTTGAGTATTTACTGGAGGATCCAGTTTCATATACACATTTAAAATCCCACAGTGAGCGTATAGTTCAATTTCATAGGTTAGTTTTATTGATGAATATTGAACAAGAGTATGGTGATGATCACAACAAATCTTCTGGAGCTGTTAAATTGTATAATTTTGGGTTAAGAATGGGCTTAAGCCATGAGTCTATAACCAAGGTATTGTATTTAATGGAAAGTTTTCCAAATAAAATAGTACCGCCAGATGTATTGATTGATATTTTTAAAACGCAATATAATTAACGAATCAATTTGAATCTCACGCATTTCTAAGATGACAATTTTAAAGTGTTGATTTTTGAATTTAAGTAATACTGATAAGAAAAGCTAAAGGTTAAACCTTAAGCTTTTCTAGTTTATTTTGGTAGGTTTTAATCTCATCGCGTAATTTTGCAGCTACAATAAAGTCTAAAGCTTTGGCGGCTTCTTCCATTAGTTTTCGCTTATCACGAATTTTCTTTTCCAGTTCACCTTTACTTAAATATTCACTTTCAGGTTCAGCGGCTTTTGCAGCTTCCAATTCATAGCTATAAGTGCTTACTGAATTTTTTGATAGTGCATTATCAAGACTTTTATTTAGTGCCTTTGGAACCAGATTGTTTTCGGTATTGTAAGCAATTTGTTTTTCTCGTCTATAATTGGTTTCATCAATTGTTTTTTGCATGCTGTTGGTTATTTTATCAGCATACATAATGGCTTTACCATTTAAGTTTCTTGCAGCTCTACCAACGGTTTGTGTTAATGAACGCGTTGAACGTAAAAATCCTTCTTTATCGGCATCTAAAATAGCTACCAAAGATACTTCGGGTAAATCCAATCCTTCACGAAGTAAATTAACGCCAACCAAAACGTCAAACAAGCCTTTTCGTAAATCCTGCATGATTTCAACGCGCTCCAAAGTATCTACATCACTATGAATATAACGACATCGAATTTGAATTCTGTCTAAATATTTAGTTAACTCTTCCGCCATACGCTTCGTAAGGGTAGTAACCAAAGTGCGTTCGTCTTTTTCAACACGTTGTTGAATTTCCTCAATTAAATCATCTATTTGGTTTAAACTTGGTCGTACTTCAATAATAGGATCCAGTAAACCTGTGGGACGAATAACTTGCTCTACATAAACACCATCGGTTTTTTGCAATTCGTAATCTGCAGGCGTCGCACTAACATATATAACTTGGTTTTGTAAGGCTTCAAACTCTTCAAACTTTAATGGACGGTTATCCATGGCTGCAGGTAATCTAAAACCATATTCTACCAAGTTTTCTTTTCGGCTTCTATCACCTCCATACATAGCATGCACTTGCGAAATAGTTACATGACTTTCATCAACCACCATTAAATAGTCATTTGGAAAATAATCCAATAAGCAGAAAGGTCGTGTTCCTGGAGCTCTTCCGTCAAGATACCTTGAATAGTTTTCAATACCAGAGCAATACCCCAATTCCCGAATCATTTCCAAATCAAACTCCGTCCGTTCTTTTAAACGTTTTGCTTCTAAATGTTTGCCTATTTCTTTAAAATAATGATGTTGCTTTACCAAATCGTCTTGGATATCTTTAATAGCGTTTTGAAGCACTTCGGGAGATGTTACGAACATATTTGCTGGATAAATATTCAGTCTATCATATTTTTCAATCACCTGATTGGTTTGAATATTGAAAGCTTCAATATCTTCAATTTCATCACCAAAAAAATGAATACGAAAGGCATCATCAGCATAACTAGGGAAAATATCTATGGTATCACCTTTTATTCTGAAGTTTCCATGATTAAATTCCCCTTCGGTTCGTGCATATAGACTTTGCACCAATTGATGTAATAATTTGGTTCTAGATATTACCTGATCACGTTCTATGGTGATGACGTTTTTTTGAAATTCCACAGGGTTTCCAATACCATATAAACAAGACACCGAAGCGACTACCAACACATCTCGACGCCCTGAAAGTAGCGAAGAGGTGGTGCTTAATCGCATTTTCTCTATTTCTTCATTGATAGATAAATCCTTTTCAATGTAAACACCAGAAACAGGTATGTAAGCTTCAGGTTGATAATAATCGTAGTAGGAAACAAAATATTCTACAGCATTGTTGGGAAAAAATTGTTTGAATTCAGAATATAATTGAGCAGCCAAGGTTTTGTTATGAGCCAAAACTAAAGTAGGTTTTTGCACTTCTTCAATAACATTTGCTATTGTAAAGGTTTTGCCAGAACCCGTAACACCCAATAAAGTTTGATACTTTTCTTTGATATTTATGCCACTAACAAGCTGCTTTATGGCTTCAGGCTGGTCGCCAGTTGGACTAAATTCTGATTCTATTTTAAACTGCATACTACTCTAAAACGCTTAAAGTGTTTAAAAGTGTCTAAATTACTTAAAGTAGTTGGGAAATAGAATTTAAGTTTACAAAAATTATGTTTTAACGTTTTAAGGTAAAATGTCCAGAGTACTCTCTTCCATCCTCAAGATTGAGTTTAAACCAATAATCGTCAGTTGGTAATGGAGCACCATTAAATGTTCCATCCCAACCATCTTGTAAAGATGAAATTTGTTTTAGTAGTTTGCCATAGCGATCAAACACTAGAATTCTACTGTTTGCCTGAAACGAATCACTAACACCTATAATTTGCCAAAAGTCATTAAACCCGTCATTGTTTGGCGTGAAAAACTTCATGTATCCTAGTACTGAGATATTTAACGTAACTACGCCGCAACCATCTTTGTCATTGACATAAATGGTGTAAAATCCAGGTCTTACATTACTAAATTCAGGTTCATCTTGGTAAACAATAAAGTTAGAATTTTCTTCAACTAAGGCATACTCATAATTACCCTGACCAAGGTTTGTTGTGTTAATTGTTACCGTGTTTTCATTTTCAGTGAAATCAACCACTGTGACATCATCTTGAATAATGGTAGCAATTTCTGAAGCATTTACAAAAATATCACGTGTTCTAGAACATCCAGTACCATCAGTTTTTGTTAGTGTAACATGATAGGTGCCCGGTACTGAAACTGAGATAGTTGGTGTAGTATTTGGTAATAATTGATTCATAGCACTTCCATCTAAACTCGTCCATCGCCATTCGTATGTAAGTGTTTCAATAACACTAGCCTCTATAGGGTCTAATTCAACGGTAAAAGTTGGGTCTGAAGTACATACAATATGTTCTGAGTCAATGTCAAATTCCGGTAACGGATTTACAATTAAATCTATGTTAGTATTTGCAAAACAATTTGTATTTATTGGGTTAATAACCTCTATATTTATGGTTTGATTTGTTGAATTGAATGGATTTGGTAAAGTTGGGCTATTAGTAACAAGGTTGCCGTTTTCATCTACGTAATCAAAATAAATTTCCATATTAGCTTGTGTGCCTATAATAGTTCCAGCAAAGGTAGAGGTATCAAAAGGATAATAGCCATCATCATCTATGTCACCGCTGTCTCCATCACAAACTTCTTGGGGAGTTACCACATTGGCAATAATAGGTTGCTCATCAACAATAAATTCTAAAGTAGTTTGGTCTTCACATGGGCCATCAGGATCTTGTGTAACATTATTGGTTACTGTTATGGTAATGGTTTGTGTTTCGGTTAAAAACGGGTTAGGTAGTGTATTGGAGGTGACTAGCGTTCCCGCAATATCAAAATAGTTGTATGTAACTGTAACGTCGGTTAAAGATTGACCGTTAAGTATGGTAGCTTCAACATTAGACGTGTTAAAGGGATAAGAGATTTGTGTATCACTAATATCAAAATCACATTGTCTATTCATTGTAACTGGATTTGCAACAGGAAGCGCTTCTACAATTAAAAGGTCTGTTAATTCTTGAAGCCCTAGGCAATTGTTCCCTAAATCACTTTTTACACGTACCCAAATACTTTGAGTATTTGGTGAATTAAAGTTTTGATGATTCGAAATATCTGGTATTTCATTGGTTTCCAACTCAGCATCCATTTGGCTTTCAAAAAAATGAACTGTGACGTTAAATGTTGAGAAAATAGTATTTGAAATAAAATCTCTAATGTTTGTAAAATCGAATGTAGCTACACCATCTCTTAAATCTAACCCATCATCACATTGATAAATGGATGTTGGATTGTAAGTCCTTAATGCTGCACTTGAAGGTGATACCTTTAAAGTTAAGGGAACTTCTCTGTAGCAACCGTTAGGATTTTCAACTCTTATCCAAATGGTTTCGGGTGTAAACCCTGGAGCATCTTGATAGTTGTCAGGTGTGGAAATGGCATTGGTTGCATTTTGAGCATCAACCTGGGTAAGGTAATATGAAAAGGTTAAACCTTCGGCTAAATAGTTTGGATTAATTTCTTCTCTAATTAAATTCAATGTTAGATTAAAAAAGGCTTGTCCATCATTAGAGGCATCATCGCATTGTGAGTAAATATTTGGGTTGTTTACAACGGGTAAACTGTAAACTTCAAGGTTAAAATAGGTATCTGCAATACAGATATTATTTAGGTTATTAGTCACTCTAACATAAATGGTTTGTGTATTGGGTATTGTGTTTACAAAAGATGTTGGCGTAGCTATTTGGTTGTTATAACCTACATCAGTAAAATAAGTTAATGTAAAATTAGCGGCGCTTTGACCGTTTAAAATTTCAGTTTCTTTTTGGGTTAAATCAAACACTTTTAAACCGTCAGTGTCAGAGCCAACTGAAGTATCATCACATTCTTGAAGTGGTGTGACTGTTAATAAGGGGAACGGACTTTCGTAAACCTCTAAATTAAAGCTTGAAACATCATAGCAAGTAGTATTGGTATCATTTTCTACACGTACATAAATGGTTGTGTTACCACTTTCAAAAGGACTTGATATTGGGTTGGTATTATTATTAGCATCAACTTGGGATGTATGATAGCTTATTGTCATACCGGATACTGTATTTATAGTACTGTTTTGAGACGTTAAATCAAAAGACATGGTGCCATTGTTATCATCATCACATAATAACATGTTAGGAGCAGTATTGGCAAGTGGTAAAAGAATTACTGTTAATTCTGCTGGGTTGGAATATAAACCACAACTATTTCCTGAGAGATTTAAAAAAGCTCTAAACTCATAAGTATCAAATGATATAGGTGTATTTGAGATTGTTAAATTGGCGGTTTGCGATCCACTATAAATGGCATCATCAACTATGGTAGTCCAATTAAGTCCTCCGTCTGTACTAACTTCCCATTGAATAGTGTTATAGGTTGAAGAAACTATGGTAAATGTAGATATGGATAGTTCGCAAGATTCTAAGTCAGCTGGTTGGATAGTTATTATTATTGGAGCTGTGTTTAGATAATCACTGTTAGGAACGGTGTATCCATCAGAAGCATTTGTTACCAACCCGTTTGTATCTGTTGTAACAGGATTGTCACCAAGTAAATCGTCATTATTCCCATCAGAGAAGCTAGCTTCAATAACATCACTACAACCATCACCATCACTATCTAAATCTATATAAGAGAATATTATGTCTGTATCAAAATCATTTGGTATGTAACCAATTAAATTACTGTCTGGAGCAGTTTCTGCAGCATCTGCCCAGCCATTAACACCGTAGTTTGGACCATCTTCGATACCGTCTAAATCAGTATCAGATAGGGTACCTAATTGTCCTGATTCAATTAAATCATATATACCATCATTATCACTATCCAAATCATAAATATCAACAACACCATCATTATCACTATCAATTGGTAATATGTTTATGTCGTAAATATCATCTAATCCATTTGTGTCTGTATCAACTCTAGAGAGTGCTAATAATGTTCCTTGATTTTCAATAAAGTCCGGTATACCGTCATTATCACTGTCTAAATCCAATTCATCTTTTATTCCATCATTATCATTATCATTTTTGAAGCAGGTAAGTGAGATATTGGCTTGGAAATTTGAGGTAACAGTGATGTTTTCAAGTCTATGAAGAAAGGAAACCCCATCAACCTGATTTGCAAAAAAAGCAAAAGGTGTTGTTCCAGAAGGAGAAGGGTTGTATTTAAAATGAATTTCTGAACCTGAAATTTGAGTGATACCTGTTTCAAAAAGGCCATCAAAATTAGAATCTACAAGCAGTCTGTTATCTGGGTCTACTAATGTAATATTTTTGCTAACAGGTAAAATTCTTACAATAAAATATTCACCAGCAACCGATGTATGTGTGTAACTGGTATCTTCAGATAATTTAACATTTACAGGTTCAGTGAAGGTCATGGAATAATCACCTTCAGCACTAGTAGCTGGTGCAACACTGCTAGTGAAGGTTCCAACGGCATTACCAATAAGTGAAACATTACCTCCTGAACTACTTGTGGTTGTATAAGTTCCTGATGTGATTAAAGCATCTGTAGTGGTATCTTGAAATTCCAGAATTGGGTTATTTAGATCATTTAAATTAATTGTTACATCCCCTCTGGATTCTGTACAGTTTAAAATACCATCATTGTCATTATCAATATCCAGATTATCAATAATGCCATCATTATCAATATCATCTGGACAAATACTTACCGGTACTTCAACAGATTCAAGTGTTTTACCTGTACATAATATAGTGCCAATCAATTTGTATTGCGCTGGAATTGAAGGTATTATAGAGGTTGCATTTAAGGATCCAGGAACAGGTTGAAAACCAGAGCCACTTCCGTCATCAAAAAACCACTCATAGATATCAAAGTTTTGTGCGTTGGCTGCTTCTAGTGTTATGTTAGGAATACAATTGCCTAAGGAGGCAAATTGTGCATCGAAGTTTATTTCTGGATTTGTGGGGAATCCAGAGTAGAAACTTCCCGATGTAGCGTTACCATTTTGGTTAAAATAAGCCACATATAATTCGTCATTTCCTTGAACAGAGATATTTCCACTCAATCCTGTAACTCTATAGGTGATATAATCACTTTTTCCATCTACAGCATTTGGACCAGTAGCTGAAAAACTTGATAATGGTAAATTGTTTATGGTGATTGATGCTCCTACTTTTGTAACAATAGAAACTCCTCCACTATAAAAAGTACTACCTATAAAGTCGATATTAGCAATATTATCTATGTTGCCACGGGTTTCACAACTTAAAGGTGGTACAAAAAGCATCTCTTGGTTGGCTTCACTGTCTCCACCAATTCCTTGATAGGCAAATACATCTTCAGAAGTAGCTACGTACATATTGCCAGTAACAGGATTATATTCACTCCCTTCAATGAGGTAATATTCTCCTGCATTGATTGTTGCTACATTTGGCGTCCCATTAATACTAATTGAAGTATTATTAGTATGTGCTACTATGAGTACGTTTTCCCAACCATTTTGTCCACCACCGCGAACAAAAATATATTCTCTTCCAACCTTTGATATTCCAGCAATTTGATCAATACCGTAGTCCCTTGCGCTACCATTATGAAAACTTCCATTTGCAGAACCACAGTTTACAACGATTGGTTTATCTGAGGTTACCAAACAACCAATTAAACCGTCCATTAAATTATTTACAAGAGGACCATTATCTAGAACATTTATAGCTACAACATAACTTTCACCTTCGTTTAAAACAACATTAACAGGTGTTGTACCAGTATAATTCTGAATAATTAAGCCTGTAGGTAAATCACTAAAACTAACTTGAGTATTGTCTTCTGTTGCCATAACAGAAACAAAGCTTAGATAATTACTTTGAGGATTAACACTGGTAAAAGTTCCAATTCTAAATGTTGTTTCTAATGCAGAAAGACCTTTACTAACCAAAGCCCCTGCCTGAGCACCAGAAGTAGCACCATTCATTCGTATAGACACATATACAGGGGCTTCTGCTTCAATAATATACCCTCTGTTTGATGTTACTACACTTGTTTGTGCAGATGGAATGAATAGTTGGTTGTCTCCACTGTCATTTCCTGTTATTGCAATTATAATTGGCGAGGCATTTGAAACCGTTCCAATAATATTTGAAGATATTGGTTGTCCTAATTGTGTAATTACAAAAGGAACATTTTGGCTGGAAGGTGTTGATATGTATATGTATTGATCTTGAGGTAATGAACTGTTAGAATCTGCATAGGTTAGAGGTGGTATATAATGCGTTTTGCTTAATTGAGAAAACCCAAAAAAAGTAATAAAAAATGTTATTATAAACAATACTCTTTTGTTAACTAAAAGTTTTCGCATTATTAAAGATGTTTCTTGGTATATTAAACTAACTAATCACTAAAATATGCTAATTAAATATATTAGACTGAAAAAATACTTCAAGGTTTATTCTTTTTAGATGAAAGCATAAAAAAGGTAATTTATAAGTATTTCAGAGAGAATTTTTAGATTTAAAAAGTATTTATCTTTTTTCTGATTGTCCGTTTATTGTCATAATCCTGTAATGTTAGCAATTACAAGCCTATCGAAAAGTT
>JBMTVT010000065.1:0-11813 GCA_049451635.1 Tamlana sp.
ACACACTTAAAAAAATAATTTTAGACATTAATGGTTTCATTTTTAAATATATTTATACAAATGTATACGTTATAAACTTAATTGTAGCCCTTTTTATTATTTAGAATCTCTCTAAATTAATAATTAACACTTTCCTAACATTTCTAAAATCGACTTTAAGTATTACTTTTGCGTGAGATTTTTAACTGTTTTTTCTCTATTATTAAATGAAAAAATCATACCAAAGTTTAGAAGTTAATTTAACCAACAATATGAGACAGGTGATTCACCGTAAATTAAGCAAATACTTTCTTCGTTCAAGCTTAGTTATTTTATTAGCGTTTACAACCTCTCTTTCTGCTCAAGATGGAGATCCAGCAAAAGGAAAATCATTATTCAATGCCAATTGTGCAGCTTGTCACCAATTAGATAAAAAAATGACAGGGCCAGCTCTACGTAACGTAGAACAACGGTTAGCTGATAGTGAAGGGTTAGATAGAGATTGGATTTATGCGTGGATTCGTAACAGTGCAGGTGTTATAAAATCTGGAGACGCTTACGCCAATAAAATCTACAATGATTACGGTGGTGCTGCAATGACGGCATTTCCTCAATTATCTGACGACGACATTAATAATATTTTAGCTTATACCGCTGAAGAAAAAGCAGCCCCTGCACCAGCTCAACAAGTTGTTGGTGGGGGAGAGGTTGCGACTTCATCAGGAGGTATATCAAACGAAATTATTTTAGGAGCCTTAGCGGTTCTATTTATATTATTGGCATTTGGACTTTATTTAGTAAACAAAACATTACGCCGTTTTGCAGAGGCTCAAAATATTGAGTTGCCAGAAGAAGCAAAAGGAACACCGCTTTGGAAAGCTTTTGTTCAAAACCAATTTTTAATGTTGGTGGTTGCTATATTCTTCTTGTTGTCAAGTGCTTATTTTGTTTATGGGTATTTAATGCAAATTGGTGTAGACCAAGGATATCAACCGGTGCAACCCATTCACTATTCTCATAGAATCCATGCGGGGGATAATGGTATTGATTGCAAATACTGTCACTCATCTGCTAGAGTAAGTAAACACTCTGGAATACCTTCTTTAAATGTTTGTATGAACTGTCATAAATCTATTTATGAAGTTGCGCCAGAAACAGCAACTGAAGAATACTCAAAAGAATTTTATGACGGTGAAATAAAAAAATTATACAAAGCTGTTGGTTGGGATGATGCAGAACAAAAATACACTGGCGAAACGCAACCTGTAAAATGGGTTCGCATACATAACTTACCAGATTTTGTTTATTTCAATCACTCACAACACGTTTCTGTTGCAGGTGTGGAATGTCAAACATGTCATGGCCCTGTTGAGGAAATGGAAATTATGTACCAAAATGCTTCACTAACCATGGGTTGGTGTATAAACTGCCACAGAGAAACCAATGTTAATGTAAAGGACAATGCTTATTACGAGAAAATTCACAAAGAATTATCTAAAAAGTATGGTGTTGAAGAATTAACTGCTGCACAAATGGGAGGTTTAGAGTGTGGTAAATGTCACTATTAATAAATTTAATAAGAAGTAATTCAATTATATAATATGTCATCAAACAAGAAATACTGGAAAAGTGTTGAAGAGCTAAACGAAAATAGTTCTATTGTTGAGACGCTAAAGCAAAAAGAGTTTGTAAATGAGATTCCTACGGATGAGTTTTTAGGAGATAAAAACACCTTAGAATCAACATCTACTACTCGTCGCGATTTCTTAAAATATGTAGGCTTTACTACTGCTGCTGCATCATTAGCTGCATGCGAAGGGCCTGTAAAAAAATCAATTCCCTATGTGGTACAACCAACAGAAATTATTCCTGGTGTTGCTAACTACTACGCAACAACTATTGCAGACGGATTTGATTTTGCTAGTGTTTTAGTTAAAACGCGAGAAGGTCGTCCAATTAAGATTGAAAACAATGCCATGGCAGCTACAAATGGTAGTGCAAATGCCAGAGTCAATGCTTCGGTTTTAGGATTATACGATAGCTTAAGAGTTCAAGGCCCAAAGAGAAAAGACGGAGAATCTATTTCTTGGAGTACGTTTGATGCTGAAACAAGTAAAAAATTAACTGATATAGCGGCAGCAAATAAAACAATTGTGTTATTAACACAAACTTATGCAAGTCCTTCTACCAGTAAGTTAATTTCAGAATTTAAGGAAACATACGGCAATGTAAACCATGTAGTTTACGATGCTGTTTCAGAATCACCTGCATTAGATGCTTACCAAGCTAAATACGGAGAGCGCGGATTAGCAAATTACGATTTTGCTAAAGCAATGACCATTGTTTCTGTTGGTGCTGATTTCTTAGGAGATTGGCAAGGGGGTGGTTTTGATTCGGGATATTCTAAAAACAGAATTCCAGATCATGGAAAGATGTCACGTCATATCCAGTTTGAATCTAATATGTCGTTAACAGGTGCTAATGCTGATAAGCGTGTGCCGTTAACGCCTTCACAACAAAAACTAGTATTAGCAAAATTATATAGTTTAGTTGTTGGTGGTTCAGTTTCTACAGATTTGCCAGGACATATAAACAAAGCTGTTGAACAAGCAGCTTCACAACTTAAAAAAGCTGGAAGCAATGGTGTTGTAGTTACTGGAATTCAAGATGTAAATGCCCAGACTTTAGCTCTAGAAATCAACGAAGTTTTAAACAGTAAAGCGTTTGATGCAACAACGACAATAAAAACTAGACAGGGTAATGATAAAGCGGTATCGCAATTAGTTGCTGATATGAAAGCAGGTAAAGTTGCTGCCATTATTATGAGTGGTGTAAATCCAGTTTACACTTTGCCAAATGCATCAGATTTTATTGATGGATTAAGTAAAACAGAATTATCTATTGCTTTTTCTATGAAAGTTGATGAAACTGCTTCTGAAACACAATACATAGCTGCGACTCCTCATTATTTAGAATCTTGGGGTGATGTGGAGTTGAAAAAAGGATACTATGCCCTTGCACAACCAACAATACGACCGTTATTTGATACCAGACAATTCCAAGAGGCTTTACTAAAATGGACAGGAAACGATAGTTCTTACCACGATTACATAAAAGAAACTTGGGGAGCTACTATTTTAGGAGGAAGTTCTTTTAATACAGCGTTACACGATGGTGTATTTATTGGAGCTATAGCAACAAAAACTGAAGACACAACTGATGCTGCTGAACAAGTAGAAACTCCATCTGGAAATGCTGCTAGAGCTTTAGTGTCTTCTGCGAAATCAAACGGATTAGAACTAACATTATACACTAAAGTAGGTATGGGTGATGGGCAACAAGCCAATAACCCATGGTTACAAGAATTCCCAGATCCTATCACAAGAACATCATGGGATAATTATTTAACTGTATCAAAAACAGATGCGGATAGTATTGAACTAACAAACACCCATGTTGCCAATGGCGCACTAAACAGTAATTACGCTAAAGTGACCGTTAACGGGACTTCGGTAACCGTTCCAGTTATTATTCAACCAGGGCAAGCAAAAGGCTCAGTTGGGTTAGCATTGGGTTATGGTAGAACCAAAGGATTAAAAACCGAAATGCAAACAGGGGTAAATGCTTATCCATTATATCAAGGATTTAATAACGTACAATCTGTTACAGTTGAGACTGTTGGTGGAGAGCATGAGTTTGCTTGTGTTCAGTTACACAATACGTTAATGGGTCGTGGTGATATTGTTAAAGAAACTACTTTAGAAATATTCAATACCAAAGATAAAAAGTATTGGAATGCAATTCCAGTAGTATCTTTAAACCATGAAGAAACTCCGGTTACATCACCAGAAGTTGATTTATGGGAAGAGTTTGATCGTTCTATCGGTCACCATTTCAACCTGTCAATCGATTTAAATGCTTGTACAGGATGTGGCGCTTGTGTAATTGCATGTCATGCGGAAAATAATGTGCCAGTAGTTGGTAAAACAGAAGTACGTCGTAGCCGTGATATGCATTGGTTACGTATAGATAGATATTATTCATCTGAAGAATCTTTTGAAGGTGATAACGATAAAAAAGATAATATTTCTGGTTTAGGAAGCTCATTAAGTGAGTTTGGTGAAATGGAAAGTGCTTCCGAGAACCCTCAAGTAGCATTTCAGCCAGTAATGTGTCAGCATTGTAACCATGCACCTTGTGAAACGGTTTGTCCAGTAGCAGCAACATCACACGGTCGTCAAGGTCAAAACCATATGGCTTATAACCGATGTGTGGGTACCAGATATTGTGCAAACAACTGTCCTTATAAAGTACGTCGTTTCAACTGGTTCTTATACAATGGAAATGATGAGTTTGATTATCATATGAATGATGATTTAGGACGTATGGTGTTAAATCCAGATGTGGTAGTGCGTTCTCGTGGTGTTATGGAAAAATGTTCTATGTGTATTCAAAAAACACAAAAAACAATTCTAGATGCAAAACGTGACGGACGTGAAATTAAAGATGGTGAATTCCAAACAGCCTGTTCTGCGGCTTGTAGCAATGGAGCAATGGTTTTTGGAGACATTAACGATAAGGAAAGTAAAGTTGCAAAACTTAAAGAAGATAATCGTATGTATCACTTGTTAGAGCATATTGGAACAAAACCAAATGTGATTTATCAAACAAAGGTGAGAAATACAACTGAAGCATAAATCTAATTAAAGAATCAATTATATAATTATGGCGTCTCATTACGAAGCACCTATTAGAAGACCTTTAGTTACAGGTGAAAAATCATACCACGATGTTACTGTGGATGTAGCAAAACCTGTAGAAGGAAAAGCAAATAAACAATGGTGGATAGTTTTTGGTATTGCACTTGCTGCTTTTCTTTGGGGAATTGGATGTATTATTTATACAATATCTACAGGAATTGGAACTTGGGGTTTGAATAAAACCGTAGGTTGGGCTTGGGATATTACTAACTTCGTTTGGTGGGTTGGTATTGGTCACGCAGGAACGCTTATTTCTGCAGTACTTTTATTATTCCGTCAAAAATGGAGAATGGCAATTAACCGTTCTGCAGAAGCAATGACCATTTTCTCGGTAGTTCAAGCAGGTTTATTCCCAATTATTCACATGGGTCGTCCATGGTTAGGTTACTGGGTGTTACCAATTCCAAACCAATTTGGGTCACTTTGGGTAAACTTTAACTCACCACTACTTTGGGACGTATTTGCAATTTCGACATATTTATCAGTATCCTTGGTATTCTGGTGGACTGGTTTGTTGCCTGATTTTGCCATGATTCGTGATAGAGCTGTAAAACCTTTTCAAAAGAAAATATATTCACTATTAAGTTTCGGTTGGTCGGGTCGTGCAAAAGACTGGCAACGTTTTGAAGAAGTATCTCTGGTTCTTGCTGGTTTAGCAACGCCACTTGTGCTTTCTGTACATACTATTGTATCTTTTGACTTCGCAACGTCTGTAATTCCTGGTTGGCATACAACTATATTCCCACCATACTTCGTTGCTGGAGCGGTATTCTCTGGTTTTGCTATGGTAAACACATTGCTTATTATCATGAGGAAAGTGTGTAACCTTGAGGATTATATTACAGTACAGCATATTGAACTAATGAATATAGTTATCATGATTACAGGTTCAATTGTTGGTGTAGCTTACATTACTGAGTTGTTTATTGCATGGTATTCAGGTGTAGAATATGAGCAATACGCCTTCTTAAATAGAGCAACTGGTCCTTACTGGTGGGCGTATTGGGCGATGATGACTTGTAATGTTTTCTCTCCCCAGTTTATGTGGTTCAAGAAATTAAGAACTAGTATCATGTTCTCATTCTTCATCTCAATAGTAGTAAACATAGGTATGTGGTTTGAGCGTTTCGTTATTATTGTAACATCGTTGCATAGAGATTATTTACCATCATCATGGACCATGTTCTCACCAACATTTGTAGATATAGGTATTTTTATTGGAACGATTGGTTTCTTCTTTGTATTGTTCTTGTTATACTCTAGAACATTCCCTGTAATTGCACAGGCTGAGGTGAAAACCATTTTAAAATCGTCAGGAGAACGTTACAAAAATTTAAGAGAAGCTGGTAAAAGTTTAGTAGGTACTGGTGCTGATGCTAGAACATCAGGGGTTATTGCTTCAACTAAACCAGTTGAAACTTTAAAAGTTGAAGTTTCTGAAGATGATAAATCGGAGATGACAAACTCATTACTTAGTAGTATAGGAACTTTCGATCCATCTACCCAAAAGGCTGATGATTTAAAGAAAATTAGTGGTGTAGGACCAAAAATGGAGCAAGTGCTAAACAGTATAGGCATTTATTCTTTCCTTCAAGTAAGTAAGATGACCAAAAAAGAATACGACTTGTTAGACAGTATTACAGGTTCTTTTCCTGGAAGAGCAGAACGTGATGATTGGTCTGGACAAGCTAAAAAATTAATAAACTAGAATAGAGTCAATGGAAGCTTCAAAAGTTATTCACGCTATTTATACCGATGACGATGTACTAATGTCCGCTGTTAAAAAAGTTAAGGCAGAAAGACACCACATTGAAGAAATATATACACCATTTCCAGTTCATGGGCTAGACAAAGCTATGGGGTTAGCTCCAACACGTATTGCCATTACATCATTTTTATATGGTTTGGTTGGTTTAACTGTAGCTATTGTTATGATGAATTTCATAATGATAGAAGATTGGCCTCAAAATATAGGTGGAAAACCAAGTTTTAGTTATATAGAAAACATGCCAGCCTTTGTGCCAATTATGTTTGAGCTTACTGTGTTTTTTGCTGCGCATTTAATGGTAATCACATTTTATTTACGTAGTAGAATGTGGCCGTTTAAAAAAGCTGAAAATCCTGATCCAAGAACTACAGATGACCATTTTTTAATGGAAATTGCAGTGCATGGAAACGAAAAAAAATTAGAAAGCTTGCTTAAAGAAACTGGAGCAGTCGAAATTAATTTAGTTGATAAAGAAGCGCATTAATACAATTATGAAAAGCTTAATTAAAATAGTAACAATAGTAGTCGTACTAGTAGCCGTGTCTTGTAAAAAAGATACTGCTCCTAACTATCAATTCATGCCTAACATGTATGAGTCCGTTGGATATGAAACTTATGGGGAAGCTGCGTTTCCTAATGGTGTTGAAGCACAATTACCTGCCGAAGGGTCCATACCAAGAGGTTATATCCCTTTTGATATTGAAAATTCAACAGAAGGATATACTTTAGCAAAAGAAACTTTGGTTAGCCCTTTAGATTCTACAGAAGTTGATTTAGAAAGAGGTAAAGCTTTATATGATATTTATTGTGGTATTTGCCATGGTAATAAAGGAAATGGACAAGGGAACTTAGTAAAACGCGAAAAAATATTAGGTATTCCAAGTTATGATGATGCTGGTAGAGCCATAAATCAAGGAAGTATTTACCATACTATTTATTACGGAAAAAATGCTATGGGTAGTTATGCTAATCAGTTGAACGAAGAAGAGCGTTGGCAAGTAGTTTCGTATGTATTAAAGTTAAAAGCAGATTTAGAAAAGTAAGATTATATAAGATATGTACACATTTTCAAATAAATTAAAGACATTTTCTATCATACTAATAATTTTAGGAATATTAGGTGTTGGATATGGTTTTATGACATCTCATAAATCTTTTGAAGAGGTTGAAACCTTACTTGCAGAAGAATCACATCATGGTGGTGGACACGCTGAGGAGGCCACTCATGCAGCTACTACATCTCATGATACGCATGCCGTTGCAGATTCTCATGGTGAAGAAGCGCATGCCCAAGTTGATAAACACAAAAAACATGTTGAGCATGTTCAGCATCAAATATCAAATCGTCCATGGTCTGCTCTTTATGTAGCGGCATTTTTCTTCATGATGATTGCATTAGGTGTACTGGCTTTTTATGCTATTCAAATAGCATCGCAAGCCGGTTGGTCCCCTGTGTTGTTTAGAGTTATGGAGGCCATAACATCTTACTTATTACCAGGTGCATTAATAGTTTTGGCAATTGCTGTAGCTTCGGGAACTATAGGGCATTACAATTTGTTTGTGTGGATGGATCCTGAAGTTGTAGAACATGATAAACTTATTAAAGGAAAATCAGGATTTTTAAATCTTCCATGGTTTGCTATTCGTGGATTGATTTTTATTGCAGGATGGAGTTTATATCGTCATTTTTCTCGTAAATTTTCTATTGCTCAAGATACAGCAGAAGATAAAAGTAACTTCAAAAAATCATTCCGGATTTCAGCAGGATTTTTAGTGTTCTTTATTTATACAGAATCCATGATGTCTTGGGATTGGATTATGAGTGTAGACCCACACTGGTTTTCTACATTATTTGGATGGTATGTGTTTGCTAGTATGTTTGTAAGTGGTATTACGGTAATTGCGTTAATAACTATTTACTTAAA
Organism: Tamlana sp.; assembly: GCA_049451635.1. Taxonomy (GTDB): domain Bacteria; phylum Bacteroidota; class Bacteroidia; order Flavobacteriales; family Flavobacteriaceae; genus JBMTVT01. Next base: position 8,433 of record JBMTVT010000065.1, read on the forward strand.
ATCTAGAAACTATTTAGAGTTTGTAAATGAAAACCATTTACATGATGTAGCTAAATTTATGTTCGCTTTTAGTATTTTCTGGACCTATTTATGGTTCTCACAATTTATGTTAATATGGTATTCTAATATTCCAGAAGAAGTAACCTATTTTGTAACCAGATTTAACGATTATAAATTACCATTCTTAGGCATGGTAGTATTAAACTTCGTATTTCCTATATTGATGCTAATGAATGCTGATTACAAACGTATTCCATGGTTTGTTGTTATGACAGGTTTAGTTATTTTATTTGGTCATTATATAGATATATTCAATATGATTATGCCTGCAACTGTTGGTGACAGATGGTTTATTGGAATTCCAGAAATCGGTTCTATTTTACTATTTGCAGGGTTATTCATATTTGTAGTATTTACTGCACTAACAAAGGCGCCTTTACTAGTAAAAGGATATCCTTTTAGAAAAGAAAGTGAAGATTTTCATTATTAATTAAGATATAAATAAAGACGAACGATAACAATGACTGCTTTATTAACAATTATAGTTTTAGTATTTATTTCAGTTGCCATTTGGCAAATGGTAAAGATTTTCGATTTAGCTCAGGCTAAAATCGATAATTCTCAAGTTGCTAATGATAAAGATAATGCCGTAAATGGGTATTTAATGATGGGCTTTTTAGCATTCATTTATATCATTACTATTGTCTGTTTTGTAAAATGGGGGGATTTGCCTTTAATGTCAAATTCGGCGTCAGAGCATGGTCCGACCATAGATAACCTGATGATCATATCTATGATTATCATCTTTTTTGTGCAAACAGTTACGCAGTTTTTATTACACTACTTTGCCTACAAATACAAAGGAGAAAAAGGTAAAAAGGCATTATTTTTTGCTGATAATAACAAACTAGAAGCTATCTGGACTATTATCCCTGTAATTGTTTTGGCAGGATTAATCATCTACGGATTGAATACTTGGATTAACATTATGGGTGTTGACGAAAGTGATGATCCTTTGGTCGTTGAATTATACGCGCAACAATTTAACTGGAAAGCAAGATATGGTGGAGCAGATAATACTTTAGGAAAAGCCAATGTACGTTTAATTGATATTGATAGGGCTAACATTTTAGGTTTAGACGAATCAGATCCTAATGCACATGATGATGTTATTACAACTGAATTGCATTTACCAGTTGGAAAGTCAGTATTGTTTAAAATGCGCTCGCAGGATGTATTGCATTCAGCATATATGCCTCATTTTAGAGCACAAATGAACTGTGTTCCAGGTATGATTACCCAATTTGGATTTACCCCTACAGTAACCACTGCTGAAATGAGACAAAATCCTGATATTGTTGAAAAAGTCAATAATATCAATAAAATAAGAATTAAAAATAAGGAAGCTGTTGAGGCAAGAGGCCAAGAGTTAAGATATGAGTTTGATTACTTATTATTATGTAACAAAATTTGCGGTAAGTCTCATTACAATATGCAAATGAAAATAATAGTTGAAACTCAAGAAGAATATGATGCTTGGATGAAAGAGCAAAAAGAATTCAAAAACTCTCTAATTAACTAATTTAAAAAGATAAAACGATATAAGATTATGTCAGCACACGCAGATAACCACGCTCACGAAGACGACCACGGACATCATCACAAAGAAACGTTTGTAACGAAATACATCTTTAGTCAAGACCATAAAATGATTGCTAAACAGTATTTAATTACTGGTACAATCATGGGAGTAATAGGTGTATTAATGTCCATTATGTTTCGTATGCAAATCGCATGGCCAGAGGAACCTAATGTATTGTTTGAAGCATTATTAGGAAAATGGGCGCCAGATGGTGTTATGGATGCAGATATATATTTAGCATTAGTAACTATTCATGGTACCATAATGGTGTTCTTTGTGCTTACTGCAGGTTTGAGTGGTACGTTTAGTAACTTATTAATTCCATTACAAATTGGAGCTAGAGACATGGCTTCAGGTTTCTTAAACATGGTTTCTTATTGGTTATTCTTTTTGTCTAGCGTTATTATGGTTCTATCTTTATTTGTTGAAGCTGGACCAGCTGCAGCGGGATGGACTATTTATCCACCATTGAGTGCTTTACCAATGGCGCAAGGAGGCTCTGGAATGGGAATGACCTTGTGGTTGGTATCCATGGCTATATTTATTGCATCGTCACTTTTAGGATCTCTAAATTATATCGTAACAGTTATAAACCTTCGTACTAAAGGAATGTCAATGACGAGATTGCCCCTAACTATTTGGGCTTTTTTCATAACAGCTGTAATTGGTGTTATTTCTTTCCCAGTGTTATTGTCTGCGGCATTACTTTTAATTATGGATAGAAGTTTTGGTACATCATTTTTCTTATCAGACATATTTATACAAGGTGAGGTATTGCATTACCAAGGCGGTTCACCAGTATTATTTGAGCATTTATTTTGGTTTTTAGGCCACCCAGAAGTATATATTGTATTGTTACCTGCTTTGGGTATAACTTCTGAGATTATAGCAACCAATTCCCGCAAACCTATTTTTGGTTATCGTGCCATGATAGCTTCCATTCTAGCTATTGCATTTTTATCAACTATAGTTTGGGGGCATCATATGTTTATATCTGGGATGAATCCATTCTTAGGATCTGTATTTACATTTACTACTTTATTAATTGCCATACCATCAGCGGTTAAAGCGTTTAACTACATTACAACCTTGTGGAAAGGTAACTTGCAAATGAATCCTGCCATGTTATTTTCAATTGGTTTGGTTTCAACATTCATTACAGGTGGTTTAACAGGAATCATTTTAGGAGATAGTGCTTTAGATATTAATGTACACGATACTTATTTTGTTGTGGCACATTTCCATTTAGTAATGGGTATATCTGCTTTATATGGTATGTTTGCAGGTATTTACCATTGGTTTCCAAGAATGTTTGGCAAAATGATGAATAAAAATCTAGGATATGTTCACTTTTGGGTTACTGCAGTTTGTGCCTATGGTGTTTTCTTCCCAATGCATTTTATCGGAATGGCTGGTTTACCACGTCGTTATTATACTAATAGTAATTTTCCTTTGTTTGATGATCTAGCAAATGTAAATGTAGTTATCACCATTTTTGCAGTAGTTGGAGGTATATTCCAGTTGGTATTTTTATGGAACTTCTTTACAAGCATCTTTTATGGTAAAAAATCTGAACAAAACCCATGGAAATCAAATACATTAGAATGGACAGCTTCACACAAACATATACATGGTAACTGGCCAGGTGAGATTCCTCATGTGCACCGTTGGGCTTACGATTATAGTAAACCAGGACACGATGATGATTTTGTTCCTCAAAATATTCCATTAAAAGAGGG
>JBMTVT010000066.1:0-11658 GCA_049451635.1 Tamlana sp.
GCCCACGGCATATCTAAACGAGAGCTAAATACTTTTCTTGATTACTAAAACTTTTAACTATTTAAACATTAATTATAATTATTTCCGATTTAATATATTTTCATTTTAGAGCATTATATTTGTGGTATATATCATTTATATCTAATAGATAAATTAAAAAATGAATAAAATAGAGTTCATAGAAAACGAGATTTCCGAGTTAAGAAATCAATTACAAAATCATAAACTTTATGAAAATCTAAAGAATGTAGATGACATTAAAGTTTTTATGGAGAATCACGTATTTGCTGTTTGGGACTTTATGTCGCTTTTGAAATCTCTTCAAATAAAACTCACAAATGTTCAAACACCTTGGATACCATCTAAAAACGCAACACTTTCTAGATTCATTAATGAAATAGTTCACGGGGAAGAAAGTGATATTAATGAATTAGGAGAACCTAAAAGTCATTTTGAAATGTATTTGGATGCAATGAGACAAGCAAAAGCAAATACGACCGAGATTAATAATTTTATAAATCTTCTTGAATCTAACAATACCGTTGAATATTCATTGAACGAAATTAATATTGACAAAAGAGTTGCTGATTTTGTTACATTTTCATTTTCAATCATTGAGACGAATAAGGCACATCTTGTTGCTTCTGCATTTACATTTGGACGAGAAGATGTAATTCCTGATATGTTTATTGAAATACTCAAAAATGCTGATTCTGAAAACAAGTCATATAGCAAGTTGAAATATTACCTTCAAAGGCATATAGAATTAGATGGAGATGAGCACGGACCGCTATCTCTTAAAATGATTTCAGAACTTTGTGGCAATGACGATCAAAAATGGAGTGAAACTTTAGCAGTTGCAAAACAATCATTACAGAAAAGGATTTCGCTATGGGATGCTATTAGTGAATTGATACAAAAAGAAAAAGCAGCATATAATAAAGAACTGAGCTAAAAAACAAACCTTTTTAGACTAATTTTGAAACAAAGTTCTCATTCATTCCTGATTTAGCAATTGCAAAAGCCTTTTTTAACAGTTTATTGCACACGGCCAATAAAGCCAGATTTTCAATAATTAGAGAGTATAAGGAAGACCGATTCTCTAATTATTGATGAAGAATTTATTATCTTTTTTATTCTCAAACCAGAACTACGTTTAACACTTCAGTTATAACGTTCGCAAAAAACTCGATTAAAGGGTTGTTTAAGAAAATTTAGGTACGATAATAATTTTCTTTTTACTTTTTAAGTTTTAGTTTTTCAGCAAAATAATCGCAGAAATCTTTCATGGCTGCTGTCATCTTTTCATCTTGCGTGGCCCTATTAAAGGTATCGCTCATGGCCACCAATGTTTGATGGAAAAACACTTTCATTTCATCTATTGGCATATCCTTGGTCCATAAATCTATTCGCAATGATTCCTTTGTGTTAGAATCCCATACAGATAGCATCATTGCTTTAGCCTCTTCGTTGGTTATACCTCCATCTTGGGCACTCCAATATAATTTTTCGGGCACACGGTTTTCATCTAGTTCTACGTTTAGCTCTATTTTTGAGGTGATTGTATTTGCCATTTATTTACGTGGTTTAAACTTTGAATTGTTAAAAATTTCTTCAGTACTTTTTATAAGCAAGTCCTTTAAAGATGTCTTATTATTATCCATATACGCCCTTACAATTTGCCAACCAATGTATTGTCCCAATCGACCAGGTGACTCTGTATCAATTTCTTCTAAATAAAACTTGGTAAAAGGTGCATCAACTATAAATCTACTCGGTAATTTAGAGTCGGTACTGTAAAGCATTTCACGTTCTACAAAATAACGCCATATATAGCTTTCGTTAACTTTTGCCCAATCTAATTGAGCTGGTGAATATGCTATCCGTTCTGCTTCAGTTTTAAATGGAATCATAATATCTTTAAAATATAATTGCTTACCATAGTAAATCATTTCATCCAAAAGTGTCTTTCTATTAGGTTGATAGATATATTTTTCAGCATAGGCATTGGCCAAATCAACCACTATTTGTTCCTTTTTAAAATTAGCACTTAAATACCTTGCAATATTTCCATAAAACTCATGGTCACTTCCCAAGTAATTATCCAAAGCAACAAGTGCTATGGTATCTGTTACAATAACTTTATTTCTGTAATCAACATCATTTGTATAGGTTATTACTCTAGGCGAATGAAACTCTGGGAAATAATATTTTAAATGATTGAACAGAGATTCTATTTCATTTTCGATATCTGTAAAATCTGCAAAGGTATTTCCAACCTCATTAAGTAGCTGAATTTGTAAAGTATCTTTCTTTTTTGCCAACCATAAAGAATCTTCAAATTTTTCAGAAAACATGAAAGGATATGCCTTTTTAAGTTTAGGCAAATCATTCACTTTCATTTCAGCAAAAAACCTATCGAAACGTTCAATTTCAACATCAGTATTTATTTTAGCTACATCATTTTCTACCTGGTTTACTTTTTTGCAAGATACTAGACTTACCAGGAAAAAAAGTATTATTAATTGATATTTCACACGTTTAAATTTTATTAATTATTTGATTTAAAGTTAATTATAAAACTAAGAACGTGTGCAACCACTACGTTCTACCATTAAAAATTTTAAAAATTCCCTTCAGAAATATTTTTTTTTTAAAATTTTTTAATGCCCGTTTCATACAAACTTAAACAGTAAAAATTTTTATTAATTGCGCTTATGGTTTATTTTTGTTTGCAAAGGTACTATTCTCTGATTTAAATTCGTTTAAAATGCAAACAGAAAAAGTTGTAGATTATATAGTAAAATGGTTGAAAGATTATGCTACAAATGCGGGCATGAAAGGTTTTGTTATTGGCATATCGGGCGGCATCGATTCTGCGGTAACGTCAACGCTTTGTGCAAAAACAGGCTTGCCCCTTTTATGCCTGGAAATGCCTATTCACCAAGCGCCTTCTCAAGTAAACAGAGCGCTTAACCATATTGCTTGGTTACAAGAAAACTTTAGTAAAGTAACTAAAACACAAGTTAACTTAACACCTGTTTTTGACAGTCTCATAGATGCGCTACCTGATGTAGAGAATGAAGAAGAACGATTTATGTCTTTAGCCAACACACGAGCACGTTTGCGAATGACAACATTATATTACTTTGCTGCTTTAGAAAAATATTTAGTTGCCGGCACAGGCAATAAGGTAGAAGATTTTGGTGTTGGTTTTTACACAAAATATGGCGATGGTGGTGTAGATTTGAGTCCTATTGCAGATTTATTGAAAACTGAAGTTTATACTATAGCCAAGTATTTAGGAGTAAACCAAGAGATTATAGATGCTGCTCCAACGGATGGTCTTTGGGGTGATGACAGAACTGATGAAGACCAAATAGGAGCAACTTATCCCGAACTTGAATGGGCTATGAAAATGGATGCTGATGGTAAAACCGCAGATAATTTTGAAGGAAGGGAGCAAACTGTTTTTAAGATTTACAAGCGCTTTAATACAGCAAACAAACATAAAATGGCTCCCATCCCTATTTGTAATATTCCAGATAACTTATTATAGAAAGCTGAATAGTTGTTTGTTAAAAAAAAATTAGTACTTTTATATTTAGCTTAATCTCTCAATTACAATTATTCCCTCAATAATTGTTTAAAAAAGCTTTTCAATTATGATAAAATTATTAATAGCAGACAACCACCCTATTACAAGAAAAGGGTTAGAAGTTTTGTTTTCAGCAACCTCAAACATCAGTGTTGTTGGAAGTGTTGACAATGGCAAGGGCATTTTAGAATTTGTCAAGAAAAATCCTGTTGATATTATTTTGATGGAAACAGATTTGCCAAAATTAAATGGGATTACCGTTTTAAGGTATTTAAAAAATGATTTTCCCGATGTTAAAACACTGTTTTTTAGCGCGCAACCCGAAGAAGTTTATGGCTTAAACGCCATTAAAGCTGGTGCTTCAGGTTACTTATCTAAAACAGAAAACGTTATTACCATTACCGAAGCTATTCTTAAAGTTAATGATGGCGGTATTTACTTAAGTAACGACCTAACCCAACAATTAGCTTTTGGCAAGAGGGTATCTAACAAAAGTGGAAGTTTTTACAAAAAATTATCAACTAGAGAAACTGAAGTTTTAAAACTTTTAACTATTGGTAAAAAGAACAAGGAAATTTCTAAAGAGTTAGATATTAACGAAAAAACCGTTAGTACTTACAAAGCGCGTTTAATGAGAAAACTAAAAGTTACCAATTTGGTAGATTTGGCTAATCAAGCTAAACTTAACCAAGAGTTATAAAACTCTGTTTAATTTTCTGGACAACAACATTTTTAGACTCGAATAGTCTTTTACTTCTTCAAGTACATTTCTATTCGTGTCTAATTTATTTTGTAATGTTTCTTCTTGGAACTCCTTTACCTTTTGGTCTATTAAAAACACGCGTAAGCTTAAAATAGTTTCACTTACCAATTGGGCTACCGCATGTGTTTTTCCTTTTGGGTAAATATTCATGCGATTCCAATCGTCTAGAGAATAGCGTTCGTCTTCCATAAGAATGGTAGTTATTTCACTGGCAATTTCTGGCTCAACAGAATTAATAAAGGTTTTAAGCTCAAAATCTGATGTTTGGTTTAGCCTATCAATAATAGTATAATACAAGCTTTTAAATTGCGGATTAGAAAACTGCATCTCATCATCTTGCAAGTCTAAAAACACTTTTTCAAACACTTTGGCTTGTTGTATAATAGGTTCTAAAGTTAATTCGCCATTGTCATTTTCCTTTAAAACTAAATCTTCAAAATCTTCGGTTCTATTGCCGTAAAGCAACAAGACTTCAATGATTTTTCGTTCTAAAATATATTGAACATCTACCTTTTTTACTGGTTGTTGATATTTAATAACCTCAAAAGCTTTTTGTTCTTTTTTGTACTGCTTATTTTCTTCTTGAAATTCTTTTTTATTGATTTGTGCCAAAGTGCTAAACAATACTTCCTCGCTAATATCCATTATTCTAGCACATTCTTGAATGTATATTTCCTTTTTTATACGGTCAGGAATTTTAGATATGCTATTTACAATATCCCTAACCGTTTCTGCTTTTTTAATGGGGTCGTTTTTAGACTCTTCATACAAAACTGATGCCTTAAATTGAATAAAATCTTTGGCATTATCCTGTAAGTAAACTGTGAGTTCTTCAAGCGTATTTTGTTTTGCAAAACTATCAGGGTCCTCACCTTCCGGAAACGTACAAACCTTAACATTCATGCCTTGTTCCAAAATCAAATCTATACCACGTAATGAAGCACGCATGCCAGCAGCATCACCATCAAATAATACGGTAATGTTATTTGTAAGCCTGTTAATTAACCTAATTTGCTCTGAGGTTAATGCAGTTCCAGATGAGGATACGACATTTTTTATTCCCGATTGATGAAATTGGATAACATCGGTATAGCCTTCAACCAAATAGCAATTATCTTCTTTTGCTATACTTTGTTTGGCATGATAAATACCATATAGTACTTTGCTCTTATGATAAATATCACTCTCTGGTGAATTTACATATTTAGCTGCTTTTTTATCGTTTATGAGTATACGGCCACCAAAACCTAAAACACGCCCGCTCATACTTTTTATAGGAAACATAACGCGCCCCTTAAACCTATCGAAATGCTTGTCCTCCTTTACAATAGTGAGCCCTGTTTTTTCTAAATAATCAATGTTATAGCCTTGTTTTAAAGCCTCATCGGTAAAAGCTTGCCATTCGTTTAACGAATACCCTAAATCAAACGTTTTTATGGTACTTTCAGTAAAACCACGCTCTTTAAAATAACTAAGCCCTATAGATTTTCCTTGGTCAGTTTTATGCAATACTTTCTGGAAATACGCATTGGCAAACTCACTTACCAAATATAAGCTTTCACGTTCGTTGGATTTTTCCTTTTGCTCGTTTGATTGCTCGGTCTCTTCAATTTCAATATGATACTTTTTAGCAAGATATTTAATTGCTTCTGGATAAGTAAAATGCTCGTGCTCCATTAAAAAAGCGACCACATTACCTCCTTTACCACTTGAAAAATCTTTCCATATTTGCTTAACGGGAGATACCATAAAGCTAGGGGAACGCTCATCACTAAAAGGACTTAATCCCTTAAAATTACTGCCCGATTTTTTAAGTTGCACAAAATCACCAATAACCTCCTCTACACGGGCGGTTTCAAAAACTTGGTCTATGGACGATTGTGATATCAAAATGACATTTATAATTGACTGTAAATGTAATACAAACTATTGATTTAATAAACCATTGCCCATTTGAGATTTTTACACAAATACCTTACATGACAATAATCATGTTTTTTACCGTTCAAGCACATTATCTTTATTGGATTGGTTATTTTAGGTATAACAGCAAAAAATATTAAATCTATTATTATGGCAACATCATCAAAAACCTCTAGTTATTTAAGAATTGTTTTAGGCTTGTTTTTAATTGTCTATGCACTAAATCAGTTTTTTCATTTTATCCCCTTTACTTATGGCGAAATGCCAGAAAACACTAGGGATTTTATAGATGCCGTAGCGGTGTATTTACCTTATCTGTACATTTTTGAAATTCTTATTGGTTTATTTTTAATTATTAATAAATGGTCTCCATTTATTACAATTGTATTATTCCCTCTAAGTGTTTCTTTTTTGATTTTCAACCTTTCAGATAACGATTTAAGTAAAATATGGACAGCATTAATTGTTGCCATATTAAATATTACATTGCTTTTGGCATACAAGGAAAAATATAAAACTTTATTTTCTTAGGCAAAATTTTACTAAGTTTAAAAAGAGTGCCTAAAAATTTTAATTAAATCCATTATGGAGTAATGACTTGTTTTTAAGCACTCTTTTTTATTTACATTATTTGCAATTTATTCTATTGGAGTTGTTACCTTTTACTCGAACATAAAATTTAAGACTGTTTGTTACAAAACAAATATCTTAGAAACATGAAAAAACGATATTACAGCCCCGAATTAAAGGAGCAAGCAGTTCGGTTAAGTTACCAACGGGAAAACATAAAGTAATTAGCGGACGATTTGGGTATAGAAGTCCAAAGGATTTATAAATGGCGCAAGGCAGCCAAAACAGCCACATTGCAAACGCTTAACATTTTTAGGTGTGTGCAACTCATACAACACATGTTGTGCCTCACGATTTTGCTTAATCGCTTTTTTTATTAATTGAGCTTCGTGTTTATGAAGTTGTATGACTTTCAAATAATATGTTTTTCTTTCTAATTATACAGACGCAATTTTTGTGCAAATGGTTGCCTGCGGTTATCTAAATTTAATGAATAATTCTTGAAATTTATTTAATAATATGTATATCAACATATTAACCATTTTTATTAAATTTTTATTTTATATCCATTATAATCATAAAAATTTATTTTTTTAATAAAAAAATCATTAAATCTAAATAAATGTTGAATTTTATTTAACCAAAACACTAATTCATTGAATATTTTATATCAAATGATTATATTTGACAATAACCCTATATAATTTTATGGAACATGATTTTTTCTCTTCGTACAACAAACTTCCAAAAACTTGGGATGAAATGTACAGTGATAAGTTAGAATTTAGATCCCAATATGAGAGTTTTACAAAATACTTACAAAATACAACCCCAAAAAAATTAACTAAAAAAGAAGAGCTCTCAAAGCAGCTTTTCATGAGCCAAGGGGTAACTTTTACGGTTTACAACGATAATGAGGGTATTGAAAAAATATTTCCATTTGATTTAGTACCAAGAATTATTACTGCTACAGAATGGGCAAAAATTGAAAGTGGCATAAAGCAACGCCTAAAAGCATTAAACCTATTCATCAAAGATATTTACAATGAACAGTTTATAATAAGAGATGGTTTAATGCCTGCAGAATTAATTTATGCTTGCCCAAATTTTTTACGGGAAATGGTGGGAGTTAAAGTGCCCCATGATATCTATGTACATATTTCTGGCGTGGACCTGATTCGTAATAATGACGGCGAATTTTATGTGCTTGAGGATAATTTAAGAACCCCATCAGGTGTTAGTTATATGCTTGAAAACAGAGAAATTTCTAAGCGATTGTTTCCTGGTATGATTCCAAAAACCAATGTGCGGTCGGTATCAAATTACCCTAATTTATTATATGAAAAACTCAAAGAATTATCTAACAACCCCAACCCCAATATTGTATTGTTAACCCCGGGCATATACAATTCGGCATATTACGAGCATACCACCCTAGCAAGATTAATGGGTATTGAGTTAGTTGAAGGTACCGATTTGGTTGTAAAAAATCATTTTGTTTATATGAAAACTACAAATGGCTTGAAACAAGTGGATGTGATTTATAGACGTGTTGATGATGAGTTTTTGGATCCTTTAGAGTTTAATGCGCACAGTGTTTTAGGTGTTGCTGGTATTATGGCGGCATATAGAAAAGGCCATGTTAATATTGTAAATGCCCCGGGTACAGGAATTGCAGATGACAAAGCTATATATACCTACGTCCCCGATATGATAAAATATTACTTGGAAGAAGAACCTATTTTAAAAAATATAGAAACCTATCAATTAAGCAAACCAGATGAATTGGACTATGTTACGAAAAACATTAGGGACATGGTCATAAAAAAAACCGATGGTAGTGGTGGTTACGGAATGCTTATGGGGCATGAAGCTTCCGATGACGAAATAAAAGATTACCTGAATACTGTTAAGAAAAAACCAGAAAATTTTATAGCACAACCTATTTTAAGGCTTTCGACTGCGCCATGCTATATTGATGGCAAACTATCGCCCCGATGTATAGATTTACGCCCTTTTGCACTTTACGGTAAGGATGGCATTGATATTTGCCCTGGTGGCTTAACAAGGGTAGCCTTAAAAAAAGGATCGCTGGTAGTAAACAGTTCTCAAGGTGGCGGCAGTAAAGACACATGGGTTTTAGGATAGCCCTTAAAAAAATTACATATGTTAAGTAGAGTTGCAAACAATCTTATTTGGTTAGAACGTTATATGGAGCGTGGCAATGGTATTTTAAGTTTATTGAAAGTAAATTTTTATGCCAATCAAGATTCTCCAGAGCTATTTTCTTGGTCGCCAATCATGAAAAATTTCACGGCCAATGACAATGGTTTTTACACTGAAGATACCATAGAGTGTATAGAATTTATGGTTTTCAATGCCAATAATGCCAATTCAATTTTAAATATTGTTACCAAAGCCCGAGAAAATGCCAGAAGTGTACAAGAGCATATTTCCAGAGAACTTTGGTTATGCATTAACAACTATTACCTATACCTTATCGATAAAGACTTACCAAAGAAATTAAAAGAAGATGACCCTGTACAGTTTCTAGAGGATTTGAGAAAATTTCATTTGGTCTACAATGGAACTTTCGATATTACCCAAGAAAGAGGCGCTCCTTATTACTTTATGAATATTGGCAAGTTTTTAGAACGCGTGTATCTTATTTCAGATTTCACCTCCATAAGGCTTCTGGGTATTGAAAAAACCTCAGACAATTTGGAAAAAAGTTTTTACTGGAAAAACCTTTTGCTATCCATAGGTGGTTATCAATTATATTTAAAAACATATAAATCTACTTTTAATGAAAACCATATTATAAGTATGGTATTTCAAGATAAATTATTTCCAAGATCTGTGTATTATTGTATCAATAAATTAAGTAGGCATATTAGGCGATTGATTGAAAGTGATGAGCTAGAAAAAAATAACATAGAATTTTTAGTTGGAAAGCTAGAAAGTAGAATAAAATATACTACTATTGAAAATATTAACGAAGAAGGTATTGACAACTTTATAAATGATATTAAAGAAGACATTAAAAATATTTCATTAAGCATCAATACATCATATTTTTCGCCTACCAACTAATACTAAAATGCCAAAGTTCTATATAAAACACCTTACCAAATATACCTACAGCGACTTTGTTATAGACGGAGCCAACCTTATTAGGTTGCATCCCATTAATGACGATTGCCAGCAAGTTATTTCCCATACTTTATCTGTAACCAACAATCCTTTTGTTGAAACGTTTTTTGATTGTTTCAATAACCGAGTGGGGTCGTTTATGGTAATAGAACCCCATAATTACCTTTCCATATCCTCTGAAATTGAAGTTGAAACAGTAGCCCAACCTTTTCCTGATGATATGGTTGACATTAGCACACAATGGCATGAACTAAAATCTTTAAAAACCAATCCTGGGTTTATTGATTTTTTAAAATACAAGACATTTGATGGCACACCAGAAATTCTAGAAATGATTCAATCAAAAGACCTTAGTATAATATCGCCTTATAGAATTGCACTGGAGTTTTGCGAATATATTTTTAAAAACTTTAATTACATACAAGGTATCACCAATGTAGATTCCAAACTGGATTTGGTTTGGAAATTAAAAGCGGGAGTTTGTCAAGATTTTACCAATATTCTTTTACAAATGTTAAGAATGCTAGGTATTCCTGCACGTTACGTAAGTGGATATATTTGCCCTATTGATAGTAATACCCGTGGCGAAGGCGCTACCCATGCTTGGATAGAAGCTTATATGCCCTTTTATGGCTGGTTAGGTTTAGACCCAACAAATAACATTATTGCCAATGCCTACCATGTAAAACTAGCAACAGGTAGAGACTATAAGGATTGTGCCCCTGTAAAAGGTGTTTATAAAGGCAATGCCAAAGAAGATTTGTTTGTTAAAGTAAAAGTAAGTACTGCAAAAACCAATACTAAAAACTTGGTGTTCCCTGTTAACAAAAATGATAAAGCTTCAAACAGTTACCGCCAAAATTTAGAGATGGTACAACAAATACAACAACAGCAGTAGGTTTTTACAATTTGACTTTGTTAAAAATTTCAACTACCTTCGTTTAACTCCTGATAAAGAACATTAAAACGATTCCTTATCATTAAAGTTTTGCGGCATACAAGAAAAGTCAACCCTCGGTCAAGCACATTTGATTTTTGCCGTCACACAAAGCCAATGCTGAAAAACCAAAAGAGCTAAAATTTTCCCATGCTCGAATTGAATAATCGAAATAAAATTTATAGATTTGTCAAAAAACGACAAGTCTAATGAAAACCACATTTGGAGAATACATCCGACTTTTACGAAACGAAAACGAATTGACTTTAACTCAACTTGCGGCAAAATTGAACTTGGACTCTGCTAACTTGAGCAAAATTGAGAATGGAAAACGTGACTTTGATGAAAAGCGATTACCAAAACTTGCTAAAATCTTCAAACTCGACCTCACAGAATTAAGGAATGAATATATTACCGACCAAATCGGTAAACAGATTTACGAAACAAATTGTACCAAACAACTTTTACAAGTTGCGGAAGAAAAAGCAGAATACAGAAGAACATTAAAAGAAAAAGTAATATGAAAATAGTATCATTTTTTGCAGGAGCAGGCGGACTTGATTTAGGTTTCCAAAAAGCAGGTTTTGACGTTATTTGGGCAAACGAATACGACAGAGAAATTTGGGAAACTTATGAAAAAAATCATCCAAATACAGTACTTGACAAAAGAAGTATCGTGAATATTCCAGCAGATGAAGTTCCAAAATGTGACGG